>NZ_CP088953.1:620000-930000 GCF_021165935.1 Microbulbifer elongatus
TTTACCGCCACCTGTATCCCCAACACTGGCATCCCCGGATCTGCGACAATGGCGAGGCACTCAGTGCCGCACTCGATCAATTCTGGGAAACCCCTTAATCCGCCATGGTATTAGACCGAAAGTTTTATCGCCGCAGCCCCCACCAGCGCACCGAGCAGGATAGCGGGCAACGTGTGAGCTTTGTCGATGTGCGCAAGCGTTTCGACTTTCGCGGTATCAAGATCGGACGCTGGGTAACCGAGGCGGAAAAGGCCCGTGCCGCCGGACTGTTTTACGATGCGCTGGTGGATCTGATGACCATTTTGCAGGGGCCGGAATTGCTGGTATCCCTGCGCGGCACCCTCGCCTTTCAGTACGGCAGTGGCGGTCGACCGGGTATATCCGCCCACTACGAAATCGGTTCGCGTACCTTTGCTCTGGCAAAAAATGCCGGCCCCGGCGCCATTGCCCACGAATGGTTTCACGCGCTGGATCACTATCTCTCGGACAAAGCCTTCAGCGATGCACCCGGCAATATGTTTGCCTCCGAAGCCTGGCTGCGCGACGCTACACCCATTCCTCATCCGATCAACGATCTGCTGTTTGCCTGCTTCCGCGCGGTGATGCTGGATGAAAGCGGGGAAAACCCCAGCGACCTGTTTCGCGCATCCAAGGCCGCAGACAAGGCCAACGGCTGCATCTATTACGCCGACCCCGCGGAAATGTGCGCGCGCGCGTTCGAGGCGTTTGTACAGGACGCGAGTATCTCCAATAATTTTCTGGTGGCGGGGACCAAGGCAACGGAAGAGGCGAAGATGGGGCTTTACCCCGGGGGAGCACAGCGGGAGCGGATCAACGCGGCCTTCCGCCGGTATTTTTCCGCACTGGGACGCGCACTTATTCAGTCCGCGTAGAAAACCAGCCGCGAATCATTCCCACCTGATAAAACGGAACGACAGGCTCAAAGCCGGCGGACTGAATGATTGCCTGCAATACCTGCGGTGTCAGCACCGCAACGTCACGGTCGTAGACCTCGCGCATCCGTTGCACATCCTCAATGGATGTTTCTCCACCTCGCATAACCCGTATCCAGAGATCGAGCAGCTGATCCTGCGCTGTGGAATTTTCCTCCGCGCACAGATCCGTGCTCACCAGCTTGCCCGCAGGGCGCAATCGCCGTGCGATGTCGGCAAAGAAATCGGCTCGCTCGGCGCGTTCTAGAATAAACTGTGACACCAGAAATGCACTTGCGCCGTGAAACCTTTCCTTGTCTGGCAGTGATTCCACATAACCCTGATGAAACTCACAGCGGGCCGCAAAGCCCTCTGCGTTGGCATGTTGCCGGCAGATTTCAATCATGGATTCCGCGGGTTCCACCACGCTGAAGCGCCAATCGGGAAACTGGCGGGCGAGAAAGCGCAGCTCCGCGCCGGTGCCCGCGCCGACACACAGGAAGTTCGCTTCTTGTGGAAGCCCTGCCAATAGGCTCTGCATCAACAGATGCAACGCATCATTAAACAGAGCCAGTCTTTGCCACTGGATATCGTAGTTCGCTGCCTGTTGTTCGAACAGGTTTCGTATTCTTTCCCGTTGCATTCGGCCTACCCCGCTACTAATCACTCGCTGCAGTCAATTTTTTCAGAGGCCATCAAACATCAGCGAACGGTGTGCCGCGATACCGGCCATAGCGCCATCCGCCATGGCAAAGGTCACATTGCCCGCGCCGCGGGCGACATCACCACAGGCGAAGACACCTGCAACCGTTGTCGCCTGCATGGCGTCGGTCTGGATCACCGGGCCCACCGGCGTCTCCTCAAACGCGCACTCCAGCTGTTCCGCCAGCGGCATCGGGTGCTCCAGCCGCGAGGCGACAAACAGTCCGGCCAAGTCAAACTTGCGCCCGTCCGCAAGGTGTACGACAGCTCGTTCCCCGGCAATTTTTGCCACCGGTGTCTGCTCGATACACACATCGCGTAAGGAGAGCTGACGCAGCTGCTCTGCATCCGGCTCGAACGAGTCGTTGATAAAAAATACCGTCGGCCCCCAGTCCGGCAACATCAGCGCATGATGCATGGACACCTCGCCAACCCCCAACACGCCGATGGGCTGCCGTTGCAGTTCATAGCCGTGGCAATAAGGGCAGTGAAAAACCGAGGTGCCCCAGCGTTCCTGTAAACCGGGTACCTCGGGTAACACATCGCGCACCCCGGTGGCGAGGATCAGGCGCGCCGCCTGGTAGCGCTTACCTTCATGGGTGATCAGATGAAAACCATCGCCCGCTTTATCCACAGACTCCACCGTTGCCTCCACCCAGCTGACGGTCGGGTACTCCCACAATTCTGCGCGGCCATCTTCGGCGATTTCCGCCGGCGCACGACCATCCTGACCGAGCACCCCATGCGCATGTGCGGCAAAGCGATTGCGTCGCTGACCGCCATCCACCACCAGTACCCTGCGGTGCCCCCGCGCCAGTTGCATGGCTGCACTCATGCCGGCGTAACTACCGCCGACAATCGCTACGTCAAACTCAGTCCCATCAATCGTCGCCATCACTACAGTTCCTCATATGGGCGGCCTCACTCAGTGCCTGCTGGGTAATGCCACGCTGATCCAGTCGCTGGTGAAAATCCCGGCTCAGTGACGCCAGGGTGATTTGCTGAAACTGGGATAACAGCAGTGCCTCGGCCGCCTCAAACGCTTCACCCATGGCACTGTTCACCGCCTGCTCCACCAGACAACCGGGGGCTTCGGTGCGGTGCCCGAGGGCCAGAACACCGGGTGCGCCCAGCGCCAGGTGGATGTCGTAGAGGGTGACGCTTGCCAGGTCTTTGGCCAGTCGCCAGCCGCCGCCGTGGCCTTTTTCCGAGTGCACCAGTCCCTCCTTGCGGAGCCCCGCCAGGATGCGGCGGATCACCACAGGATTGGTCTGCATCATGCCCGCCAGGGCCTCGGAGGTAAGGGGCCCATCGAACTCCGCCATATGCAGAAGTACGTGGAGTACCCCGCTCAGTCTGCTGTCTCTTTTCATGTAACTCACAATATTACATGAAATGGCCGCGCGCAACTCTGCCTGCCCAGTCAGCTTTCTCCGGCTGTGGGGTTTGCGGGTCGGGTGCGAGGTGATAGGAGTCCGGGGTATGGCGGATGCGCGGAGCCGGGAACGCATCCAGGGAAGTTCGGGCCCCCGTGAGACGGGGACCCGTGGAGTCAGGTTAGCGGCTGTGTTGTACGATAAAACGCGCCATCTGCCGCTCCAGCAACGCCATCGGTACGGCACCATTCGCCAGGACTGCGTCGTGGAAAGCGCGCAGATCAAATTGATCCCCTAACTGTTGTTCCGCTTTTTTGCGCAGCTCGCGAATTCTGATCTCTCCCATCTTGTAGGACAGCGCCTGCCCCGGCCAGGAGATATAGCGGTCCACTTCCGCGCGTACGTTGCCTTCCGACAGAGAGGTGTTTTCCGCGAGATAGTCCAGCGCCTGCTGGCGAGTCCAGCCCTGGGAGTGGATACCGGTGTCGATCACCAGGCGCGCAGCGCGCCACATTTCGTAGCTCAGGCGGCCAAACTGCTGATAGGGGGTATCGTACACCCCCATCTCCACACCCAGGCGCTCGGTGTACAGCGCCCAACCCTCGCCAAACGCACTCAGATACAGGTTCTTACGGAAATTGGGCACATTCTCCAATTCAAGAGAAAGTGCGCCCTGCAAGTGGTGACCGGGTACCGCCTCGTGCAGGGTCAGCGCGACCAGTTCGTAAAGCGGGCGCTGATCCAGGGCGTAGGTGTTCACCCAATAGGCGCCGCCACGGGTTCCGCCGATGGCAGCGGGGTTGTAGGAAGCGGTGGTGTAGTTGGGCGCGATTTCATCGGGTACCGGCACCACACCGTAGGGCAGGCGCGGCAATTTGCCGAAAAACTCCGGCAGACGGTAATCGATTTTTTTTGCGATATAGGAGGCTTCTTTCAACAGTTCTTCCGGAGTTTTGGCATAGAACTGGGGGTCAGTGCGCAGGAATTCGGTGAATTCCTCAAAGCTGCCATCGAAGCCACTGTCTTCGATCAGCTGGCTCATTTCATTGCGAATACGTTTGACTTCCGCCAGGCCAATCTTGTGAATCTCCGCCGGATCCATATCCAGGGTGACGTAAGTGCGGATGGCATGGCGGTAATAGTCCTCGCCACCGGGCAGTTGCTCAGCGCCGAGACTGTCCGTTGCGGCGTCCATGTAATCGCCCTCAAGAAAAGTGGCCACGCGATCAAATGCGGGAATGGCCTGCTCGCGGATCGCCCGCTTGCCCGCCTCGCGCAATCGCTGCCTGTCGCTTTCAGAGAAGCTTTCGGGAAATTTTTTGAATGGGTCGTACAGGCTGCTCTTGGTCGGATCCTCGTACACCTGAGCACGTACAGTGGGTGCGATACCCTCCACAACGATCTTTGGCAGCACAAAGCCATCGTCGATACCTGCGCGCATATTCGCAATATTTTCGTCAAAGAAACGTCCCGTTTCCTTGATCCGCTGAATGTAGTTCTCGTAGTCCGACACCTGCGGCATATTGAGGCCACGACTGGCACTGAGTGCGGTATTCCAGAAACTGTAAAAGGTGTTGACCGGGATGCGCGCCAGATAGAGCGCATTGGATTCAATCGAGTTGTTCAGCACCCACAGCAGCAAATCCCGGTTGACCTGGGCATCCGCATCCAGCTGACCCCCGTCGATCTTTTCCAGTCGCGCGACGAACTGCTTTTCTGCATTCAGCCGGCGCGCGCGATCTTTTTCGGAAACACCTGGCAGACGATCGTTATAGCGCCTGTCACCCATGCGGCTGGCACTGGTGGGATTTTCTCGCAGATAATATTGCCAGTGGTCATCGATCACCCGCTGTAACCGATCACCGGGAGAGTCCGCCCAGGCTGACGAAACCAGAAACCCGAAACAGGTCATCAGCAGCAGAAAATAACCATGCCGGCTTAGCGAACGTCTTGCGATTGATGGTCTTGCCATTGAGGATCTCCCGGACGGTAATGCTTAGCTATTGGCCATAGGCCAGCCGCCAACCATACCACGGGATGGTGCCACACTACCGGCGGTTCACCGGGCTGGGCGGGGATCCACCGCATCGCGCGAGATCAGAACCGGGGCGGCTTCCCCGCTCCCGGGCTACTTCACGGTTCCAAAATAGTCTTCCCGCAGATCCATGATCAGACCCTGTTCATGGGCGGCGATGATTTCGATGCTCAGCGGGCGGGCGAGAGAACTTCCTTTCGGTACTGCAAACGCATACTTGTCCGGATTGAACAGTTTGCCCACCAGGCGCAATCCGAGCTCGGGATTGTTGAAGGCAAAATAGGCGAGCACCGGGCTGTCTCCCACAATGGCGTCAACCTCGCCGGCGTGCAACGCGGCCACCGCCTGTTCGGTACTGTCAAATCCGTGGGTACTGATGCCGTTTTCCCGTATATATTCCTCCGCCACACTACCGGCAAGCACGCCCACGGTTTTTCCCGGCAGATCCCGCAGCCCGTTAATCTGGGAAGTCAACGCAAGTGAGGTCATCACGCTGGTGATCGATGCGGTAATAAAGGACACCACGGCGACCCCGCACACCAGCCAGATGCCCGCCCAGATTTTTCCCACCCAGCCAAACAGGTTTTTGCGCTGCGCATTTCCGGAAGTTGCGATGGACATCACCGAGTAAAAGCTCTCGGCCAGTCCGTCACGCCAGCGACGGGGAAACTCACGATCAAACTTGCGGTAGAACAGGGTAAACGCGAGCGTCGCCAGAACAATGACCCCCAGAATCCAGAGGTAGCTGGCCAGCATTCCGGTCTTCTTCAGTCCCTGTAAAATATCCGAAATACTGGTGCGTCGTTTTTTTCCCACCATTACCCGCAGCCCCGCATCAAACCACGGTTGGGTAAAGTCGATCTTGCGCGCGCGGGCCTCGGTAATTGTCAGATTGGTGACCGCCACATCTATCTCACCCCGGTGTACGCCGTCTACCAGACTTTTAATATCTTTATACACGCGGTATTGGGAACTGAGATTCTGCTTTTGGGAAATATTCTCCCAGAGCTCCACGGACATCCCCGAAAGTTTTTCCCCTTCCTGCATGACAAACGGCGGGCTCAGATAGACACCTACATTCACCTGCCTGGTATTGCCGCCACCCTGGCCATACGCCTGTATAGCCGCCGACCACAACAGAAAGAGACCTATGCAGAACCCTGGTGGTTTTCCCATCAAAAGAAATTACCCTGTACTGTAGAATGCGCACCAGAACAGCATAGAACATGCGTGTTTGTATCGGCTGGCAGGGGAAAAGTGGTGCACCGTGAAGGGCCAAAGCGGAAAAGCGCGCACCTCTGCCCATCAAACCATGGCCCATCAATCCGCGGAATCGAACCTTGAAAGATTTAACGGTCGCCGCCCTGCAAATGGTCAGTGGCGAAGACGTGGCAGCGAACCTGGCACAGGGCTATCGCCTGGCACAAAAAGCCGCAAGCGAGGGCGCGGAAATCGCCTTGCTGCCGGAAAACTTCGCCCACCTGGCGGACCAGGGAAGCTATTCCGCAGCAGAAACCTTCGCCAGTGGTGACGCCTGCCCGCAGCAACAACCTATACAGCACGCAGTACAACACTGGGCACGGGAGTTGGGAATCTGGCTGATCGCTGGCGCGACGCCACTGCTGGACAGGCCGAACGGACAGCCCACAGCGGGACGACGCTGTCGTTCCGCCTGCCTGGTGTACGACAACCACGGCCGCCTGCACGCCCGCTACGACAAGATACACCTGTTTGATGTGGACGTTGACGACGCGGCGGGCCGTTATCGGGAATCCAACAGCATCGAACCCGGTGACGCTCCCTGCACCATCTCCACGCCATTTGGGAAGCTCGGCCTGAGCATTTGCTTTGATCTACGTTTTCCCGAGCTGTATCGCACACTTGCGTCCGCCGGTGCCGAGGTAATCGTAGTGCCCGCCGCATTTACCCACGCCACCGGGCAGGCGCACTGGCTGACGCTGCTGAAGGCACGGGCCATTGAAAATGGCTGCTATGTCATAGCGGCCAATCAGGGGGGCCAACATTCCGCCAAGCGCCATACCTGGGGCCACTCGGTGATCATCGACCCCTGGGGCGATGTTCTGGCGGAAGCGGGCGAAGGGGAAGCAGTCATTACTGCTACCCTGAGTAGCACAACGCTTGAAAAGGTGCGCCGGAATATGCCACTGCTGTCCATGCGGCGACTGTGAAAACGGTCGCCTCCGTTTCTACAATCAATGGCGGATGACCATGTCAGCGGTCACCGTTAAGCGACGGACTTACTGGACCGCCCAGCCATATCAATACGGTCACGCCCAAACCTATTGCACAACACACCCCATGAAAGGCGACCTCCATGCAAAAACTTTCTCTACGTATCGATATTGTTTCCGATGTCGTCTGCCCCTGGTGTGTCATCGGCTACTACCGGTTGCAGAAGGCGTTGAATGACTTCACAGACACCGTTGAACCGACCATCAACTGGCTCCCCTTCGAACTGAATCCGGACATGCCCACCGAAGGGCAGAATCTACGGGAGCACATTGCCGAAAAATACGGTACAACACCCGAAGAGAGCATCGCAGCCCGTAAGCAGCTCACGGCCCTCGGCGCCGATGTGGGTTTCACCTTCGACTACTTTGACGATATGCGTATGGTCAACACATTCCATGCGCATCAATTGCTGCACTGGGCAGCAAACGAAGGAAAGCAGAACGCGTTAAGCCTGCAGCTTTTCGAGGCATTTTTTAGTCAGCGCAAAGACGTCAGCAGTTTTGATGTGCTGATTGCCGCCGCGGACAAGGTAGGACTCAACACCTATGCCGCCCGCGACGTGTTGGCAAAGCAGACTTATGCAGACGAGGTGCGTCAGCTGGAACGGGCCATTGTGGATAAAGGTGTACATGGCGTGCCGCTATTTATCTTCAATGGCGAACACGTAATCAGTGGTGCCCAGGAGATAGCGGCAATCAAGGGGGTGCTTCAGCAGTTTCTGCAATAACCTGCAAGTAAGTTCACGCAGCTTAGAAAATGGATTCCACAAAAAAGGCCATCACAGGATGGCCTTTTTTGTGATTAGGGTGTCTTTCAGCTTACGCCTGTTCTACAACCTGCTCGATACGACCGAAAATCGACTGGCCGCGCTCATCCAGCATTTCGATGGCAATCCGGTCACCGAACTGCATAAACGCCGTGCTCGGTTTACCGCTCTGGATGGTTTCGATCATGCGGATCTCGGCGATACAGCTGTAACCCACACCACCCTCTTTCACCGGTTTACCCGGGCCGCCATCGAGCTTGTTCGACACGGTGCCGGAGCCGATGATGGTGCCGGCACCCAGTGGGCGGGTTTTGGCGGCGTGGGCGATCAGTTGACCGAAATGGAAGGTCATATCAATACCCGCGTTGGGCTCGCCAAATTTTTCACCGTTCAGCTCGGAAACCAGCGGCAGGTGCAGCTTGCCGTCTTTCCAGTTGTCACCCAGCTGCTCGGGAGTGACACACACCGGCGAGAAGGCGCTGGACGGCTTGGACTGATAAAAACCGAAGCCCTTGGACAACTCGTTGGGAATCAGACCGCGCAGGGAAACGTCGTTGACCAGCATGACCAGTTTGATGTGCTTCAGCGCATCTCCCGGCGAAACGCCCATGGGTACGTCGTCGGTAATCACTGCGATCTCGGCTTCGAAGTCGATGCCAAAGCCTTCGGACTGCGGCATTTTGACCGGCTCGCGGGGTGCGAGGAAGGTGTCGGAACCGCCCTGATACATCAGTGGGTCCGTCCAGAAGCTTTCCGGCATTTCGGCGTTGCGCGCCTTGCGCACCAGCTCCACGTGATTGACGTAGGCTGAGCCATCCGCCCAGTGGTAAGCCCGCGGCAGAGGTGAGTGACATTGGGTCTGGTCGAATGGGGTCCCTGCGGTTTCGCCGTTGTTGAGTTGTTTTTGCAGATCTTCCAGTTGCGGAGAAACGCTCGCCCAGTTATCCAGGGCGTGTTGCAACGTAGGGGCAATTTCACTGGCGTCCGCCATGCGGGCCAGGTCATCGCTGACCACGACGAGTTTGCCGTCGCGGCCGCTTTTCAGGCTGGCTAACTTCACTGTGCCTTCCTCTTTGAACAAATGAATTTACGGATCAACCGCTTTGAACTCTTCTTCGCCGTGCATCCAGGCGGCGTGGCGTGGTGCCTTCTTGGTACGGGACCACTCTTCCAGCATATCTTCGGCCACACGCTTCAGCTCCTTGTGCATACCGGGCTTGGCGGTATTGGCGGCGAGCTCGATACGGTGGCCGTTCGGGTCAAAGAAATAAATGGATTTGAAGATGGTATGGTCGGTAGGGCCGAGCACCTCGATACCGGCCTCTTCGAGCTTCTGCTTCATTGCCAGCAGTTCGTCCATGCTCTCCACTTCCATCGCGATATGCTGCACCCATTGCGGGGTGTTCTCGTCGCGGCCCATATCCGGTGAATTGGGCAGCTCGAAAAACGCCAGAACATTGCCCTGCCCCGCATCCAGAAATACATGCATGTACGGATCCGGTGCCCCGGTGGAGGGCACCCTGTCTTCGGCAATGGCGAGCTGGAAATCCATGCCGAGAAGATCGCGGTAAAATTCCACGGTCTCCTTGGCATCGCGGCAACGGTAGGCCACGTGGTGGATACGTTGTATTGCCATGGTTGGCCTCCCGGTTTTTATTCAGGCTGGGTCAGTCATCGCGGCGCGTTACGCCGCGTCTTCGCCCTTGGCCTTATCGCCAATCACGCCGCGCTGCAGCTGGTCGCGCTCGATGGATTCGAACAGTGCCTTGAAGTTACCCTCGCCGAAACCTTCATCTTCTTTGCGTTGAATAAATTCAAAGAACACCGGTCCCAGCATATTTGCGGAGAAGATCTGCAGCAGCAGACGCGGCTGGCCGCCCTCGGTAGTGCCGTCCAACAGAATACCGCGCTTCTGGAATTCTTCGGTGGGTTCACCGTGGCCCGGCAGGCGCTCTTCCAACATTTCGTAGTAAGTGTCCGGGGGCGGAGTCATAAATTGCATGCCCTGGGCCTTCAGGCGGTCCCAGCAGGCCAGCAGGTCGTCGCAGGCAAAGGCGATATGCTGGATACCTTCACCGTTGTACTTCATCAGGAACTCTTCGATCTGGCCGCCACCTCCGGCCGCCTCTTCGTTCAACGGAATACGGATCTTGCCGTCCGGTGCGGTCATCGCCTTGGACAGCAGGCCGGTGTATTCGCCCTTGATGTCGAAGTAGCGGATCTCGCGGAAGTTGAACAGGTCTTCGTAGTAGTTGGCCCAGTAGTCCATGCGGCCGCGATACACGTTGTGGGTCAGGTGATCCAGGGTGTGGAAACCACAGCCTTCGGGGTGACGGTCTACGCCTTCCAGCCAGTGGAAGTCGATGTCGTAGATGCTCTCGCCTTCCTTATAGCGGTCGATCAGATACAGGGTGGCACCGCCGATGCCCTTGATCGCCGGCAGACGGAGTTCCATAGGGCCGGTTTCCACGATCACCGGCTGGGCACCCTTCTTGATGGCTTCGTTGTAGGCGAAGGTGGCATCCTTCACGCGGAAGGCCAGACCACAGGCGGAGGGACCGTGTTCGCGGGCATAGTAGTCCGCGTGGCTGCCTTTCTCGTAATTGGTGATGAAGTTGATATCGCCCTGGCGCCACAGTTCGACATCTTTGGTGCGGTGGCGGGCCACCTTGGTGAAGCCCATGGCCTCGAACACGCTCTCCAGGATGCCCTTCTCCGGCGCGGTGAATTCCACGAATTCAAAGCCGTCCAGGCCCATCGGGTTCTCAAATAAGTCGGCCATGTGATCCTCCATTTATATTGGAATCGTTGTCGAGGCCCGCTACGCGACTTGTGGCCACGGCGGTGCGCTTGGTTTCAAGTGCAACGAATTTAGTTACGCGTGAAACCAATGTCAAGAGATGGTTGAGACAGCTCAACTAGTGATAGATCCAGTGACCGGGTTTCGGTGGGAAATTGATGACTGGTAAGTAGAGCGCAGTGCCAATAATTTGCGGAAGCGGGTATCAGGCGGGTACGGCGGAAAGCAATGATCGGCAGGCAGGTGACGGGAAGCGGGATTCCGGGCCGCTGAGGGCCCGGAACAGGGAGTTGATGACTTAGAGTTCCGGTTCGGTCACTTTGCTCAGGTCACCCACACCGGCTTCTTTCAGCAGTGAGTCTACCAGCGGCGCCATGGCACGATGCTTCAGAGCGCTGCCTACCAGCGCTTCCGGCAGGCTCTGCCCCTGGGACTGCTCGTCGCCGTCGACGATACCGCCACTGGCACGGCCACCGACGCCATTCAGACCTTCCACGGAGATGATCTTCATGCCGTCGATCTTCTCCAGCGGGCGCACGCTCTCGCGCACAATACTGGGCAGATTCTCGTGCAGGCTGAGTACGCGCTTGAGGGCGATCTGCGCTTCGCTCAGGCTGTTCATGGCTTCGTTCATCAGGCGCTGACCTTCCGCATCCACCGCGTATTTTTCGCGATCCGCTTCCACCTTGATGCGCACAGCTTCGGCTTCGGCGGCGGCCTGCAGGCGCAGGGCTTCGGCCTTGTCTTCCGCCGCGGCTTTTTCCGCTTCTGCGGCGACCTTGATGGAGGTTGCCTGACGCTCGGCTTCTTTCTGCGCTTCGATAATCTCGATGCGCTTGTCACGCTCGGCCACTTCCACGTCTTGGGCGGTACGCACCTGTTCTTCTGCCTTCACCGCTTCGGCGCGGGCAACGTTGGCCTGCTGATCGGCAACGGACTGCTCTTTGGATTTCTCCGCAACCGCAATCGCGCGCTCCTGCTCGGCAATTTCCACGGATTTTGTTTTGGAAATACGCTGCTCGTCCAGTACCCGCTCGCGCTCGATTTCCTGCTCCTGCAGACGCTTTTCCTTTTCAATTTCCAGCAGTCGTGTCGCCTGCTCCGCGGCGATACGGGACTGATCGACTTCGCGCTCCGCTTCAATTTCTGCCTGGCGGGCCGCGCGTTCCTGTGCGGCGGTTTCGCGCGCAATATCCGCTTTCTGTGCGGCTTCGCGGTTTTCCAGTTCGCGCTGCTGCTCAAGGTGTGCGTAGCGTTTTTCTTTTTCAATTTCCAGACGCTGACGTTCGGCTTCCAGGTTTTTGGTTTCGATCTGGACCCGGGTCTCCTGCTCGACGTCGTTCACTTCTTTGCGGCGCGCCTCAATCGAGCGGGTCATGCTGGCGAGACCTTCGGCGTCAAACACGTTGTCCTGGTTGAAAAACTCCTTGCCGGTCTGGTCCAACCCGGTCAGGGACACGGACTCCAGTTCAAGACCGTTTTTCAGCAGGTCTTCAGACACCACCTGCTGCACCTTCTGCACGAACTGGCTGCGCTGCTCATGCAGTTCCGCCATTTCCATTTCCGCGGCCACGGAGCGCAGAGCATCAACGAATTTACCCTCGATCATTTCTTTCAGTGCTTCCGGATCCAGGGTGCGCACACCCAGGGTCTGGGCCGCGTTGGCGATGGCGTCGGTATCCGGTTTAACCCGCAGGTAAAATTCGGCAAGCACATCCACACGCATGCGGTCTTTGGTGATCAGCGCCTGGTGCTCCTTGCGAGAAACCGCAAGGCGCAGGGTATTCATATTGACCGGAATGATTTCGTGCAATACCGGCAGCACCAGTGCACCACCATTCATGATGACTTTCTGGCCGCCCATACCGGTGCGCACAAATGAACGCTCTTTGGAAGCACGCGTATAAAGGCGCGCGAAAATTGTGCCGATAACGATCAGGCCGACAAGAACCGCCCCTGCCATGATCGCAATGTTGGATAGATTCTGAATCACTGAGTTTTCTCCAATTTAATTGTTATGCAGCAGATGCGCATTGGTGGGTCTGATCACACGGAAACAGGCTCCGCGCTCTTCCACCAGTAAGACCTGCTCTCCCTGTGAAAATGTTTCACCGGTATCCGGTTCCACCATCACGTAATGGGTGGTCCCAAATTCATCGCTAAAGCGCGCCTCCGCGGGCGATCCGGCGCTGGCCTCACCAATAGTGATTACCGCTACGCGCCCAACAAAGGTTTTTCGCCCCACTGCTTCGGTTTCATCACCCACCGCGAAACGGCGCAACACATTGCCCACAAAACGCACCTGCGGCAGCGCCAGAAACAGCACCGGGATCGCCAGCAGCCAGCCGGGCAGCAACATTCCAAGCAGCGACTCGCTGAACATCTGGATCAATAGGCCGGTCACGCCGAAACTTACCAGAAATGCGACCAGCAGGATCAGTGCCGGTACCTCACCGAAGCGCAGCCAACCGAGCAGCTTGGTCAGGACGCCACCGGCTTCGGTTTCCGGTGCATCCAGATCGATGTCCATGTCCGGCAGTAAATTGTCGAGCATGTCCGAAATGCCGACGCCGATCATCAGCATCACACCTTCGAGCACGGCAATCATCAACATCAGTACCAGGGCACCGGTGAACAACTGATTGCCGTCTTGCAGAAAGAACCCCATCAGGCCTCCGTCTGGGTTTTAATTTTCGCCAGACGCTCCTTGATGCGGTTGCTTCGCGCCAGCTCTTCCAGCTCGGCCAGCTTGCTGGCATCGGCACTGGATTCACTGGTGGGCACACCGGCATTTTCCAAAATACGATTGAAGGCACCGGTAGCCTGCTCCACCTTGTCCGCTGTACCCCGCTGTGTGCCCGGCTGCTCACCGGTCGCACCACTGGCTACATGCTCGCTTGCCTTCACAAATTCCCGCAGCTGATCGCGCATTTCGCGCTTTTTGCCCTGCAGTGCGGAAATGTAGGAGTTCAACTCCGCGATTTCCTGGTCGGTTTCGCCGATGGTTTTTTCCAGTACCGGAATCTGCGCTTCGATATCCATCTGCCTGGCGATGGCCGCCTCGGCAAGATCGTCCCGCCCCTGCTGTACCGCCACCTCGATCTGCTCACTCAGAGCAGTGTGACGGGTGTTTTCGTCGTTCAGGGTTTTGCTGCTGAGATACTTTGCGGCTTCCGCCTTACCCAGCTGATCGCGCACTTCGGCGATGGCGTCGTCGATTTCACGGATGGCCTGCTCCATCACCAATTGCGGGGTGGCATTTTCCACCGAATCCACCACCGCATTGGCAGAGGCGGAGATAATGCGGGAAATACGTTTTATCAGTCCTTCTTTCATTGTTGTTTCCTTCCTCTTGTTGATCAGTTAATTGGCCGTCACCGCTCGAGTAACATTTTCAGACGGTGTCGGATTCGTTCCGCCGTTTGCGGATCTGCAAGACGCGGCTCTTGTTGCAACGCGATCAGTAGTATTTTTTCCAGAAAGGCTTCCACCGCAGGCAGTGACTTCTGCTCTAGGACCGGCGCCACAGGCTGTTGGTCCGCACACACCTGAATAGCGGCCGCGCCCTCGCTGACCAATTCCAGCAGAGCTTCCACCAGCAGGCTGCGGGGCTCTTCATCGGCACAGCGGGTTTTTATTGGCAACATGGTTTCATTGGAAGCGAGATAGGCGCGGGCAAAGCTCTCCACACCCACGGATTCCCGAGCCATTGCGATCAGCTCGCGCACTTTTTCACTCTGGGTGACAGCGCCATTGCGATCAATGGACATCAGGTAGGCATAATCTTCCGCGGAGAGGCGCGCCGATATGGATTGGCTTTTATTGAGCATGGCATTCCCTGACTTGCGATGTATACAAAAGTACACAGTACATCAGGGCGGGTCAATTACATTCCGTTACAGAGCAATTCTCACGACACCCGGCGCGCAAAAAGTCACAAGATAACGGAAAGACATACAACTTTCGCCAGCAATGATTTCTGCCGGCGAAAAAAAACCACCCGTAGGGTGGTTATCAATACAGGGTTGAACCCTTTCACTGGTAGGGCCGGCCACATCACTGGCAGGGCACCGGGGTCGACACTTGGAAGTTCAGCTTTCCCACTCTGTCCTTGCGCAATCCTTCACGCGACCACTTCTAAGTACCGACGCCGCTGCCCTGCCCGGGGCGGCAGGTTCGGACGGGTTTACTTCTCTACGAACGCCCGCTCGATCACGTACTCATGGGGAATACCCGCGCGGGTTTCCTTAAATCCCCACTCGTCCAGAATTCCGGTCAGGTCTTTGAGCATCGCGGGCGAGCCACACAACATAAAGCGGTCCTCTTCCACATTCGGCTGAGGCACTCCCAGATCACTCAATATTTTGCCGGACAGCATCAGATCCGTGAGCCGGCCGTTATTGCGATAGGGCTCGCGGGTTACTGTGGGGTAATACAGCAGCCCCTGTTTCACCATTTCGCCGAAGTACTCGTGCTCCGGCAGCTCCTTTTCGATGTAATCCTGATAGGCCAGCTCAGACTTGAAGCGCACACCATGGGTGAGGATCACCTGGTCAAAGCGCTCGTAGACATCCGGATCCTTGATGATGCTCATAAAGGGCGCCAGCCCGGTACCGGTAGACAGTAACCATAGGCGTTTGCCCGGCAGCAGGTGGTCGGCCACCAGGGTACCCGTGGGCTTGCGGCTAACGAAGATCTCGTCACCGGGTTTGATCTTTTGCAGCTGGGAAGTCAGTGGGCCATCCGGGACCTTGATGCTGAAGAACTCCAGCTCGTCTTCATAATTGGCACTGGCGATGGAGTAGGCGCGCAACAGCGGACGGCCGTTGGGCTGCTCCAGTCCAATCATGGTGAAGTGGCCGTTCTCAAAGCGGAAACCGGGGTCACGACTGGTTTTGAAACTGAACAGGGTCTCGTTCCAGTGATGGACCTCGAGCACCGTTTCCTTATTCAAGTTTGACATAACAATAGAACCACTTATTCCTGACTACTTTGCTGGGTGAATTCTAGCGCTGGCATATCTATTGGCAAAATGGGATATTTCGATATTCGTTATCAGTTATCTGGATATTTGCCATGCGCTATTCCCTGCGCCAGCTGGAGGTGTTTCTGGCCTGTGCCCACTTCCAGAATGTGAGCCGGGCCGCCGAAAGCCTGAACATGTCCCAATCCGCCGCCTCCACCGCCCTCAAGGAGTTTGAGCAGCAGTTCGACCTGCGTCTGTTTGAGCGCACCGGCAAACGTTTGCGACTGAATGAGCTGGGCCGGCAGCTGTGGCCGCGGGCGGAAGAATTACTGGAGCGGGCGCGAGAACTGGAAGCCACCTTGTCGGTACACAGTGATCTCGGCCGTCTGAAGATCGGCGCGACCCTGACGATCGGCAATTATCTGGCGGCGGGCATTATGGCGCGCTATATGGAGGAACAGCCGGGTGCACGCGTGGAGCTGGAGGTGGCGAATACCGCGGCCATTGCCCAGGGAGTACTCAATTTCGAGCTGGACCTGGGGCTCATCGAAGGCGAACTCAATCACCCCGATCTGGAAATGATTCCCTGGCGGGACGACGAACAGGTGGTCTTCTGCGCACCGGATCACCCGCTGGCGAAGTGCGCGCAACTGAGCGACGAGGATCTGCGGGAGGCCACTTGGATTCTGCGGGAAACCGGCTCCGGTACCCGCCAGACCTTTGAGCGGGCACTAGCGGGCTTGTTGCCGGAGCTGAATATAAGGCTGGAGTTACAGCACACCGAAGCGATCAAACGCGCGGTGGAAGCGGGACTGGGGATCAGCTGCCTGTCCCGGGTATCCCTGACCGACGCCTTTCGCCGCGGTGCATTGGTGGAACTGCCGGTACCGCAGCGGGACTTCAGCCGGGAGTTTTACTTCGCGCTGCACCGGCAGAAATACCGCAGCGCGGGTATCGAGCGCTGGCTGGAACTATGCCGGCAGGCTCCGTAATCTGCAGAGAACGCTGGCGGAGCCTGCTCTGCAGGTATGCAGTGCAGCGCGGCTTTACTCCTGCCCCGCCTTGCGCGCATCCAGGCGGCGGATAAATTCCTGCAAAATCAAACGGTACAGTTCCTTGCCCAGATATTTATCTTCGACACCGCTGTCGATGGAGGGGTTGTCGTTCACCTCGATCACGTAGCCTTTCCCCGCCGACTCCTTTACATCCACACCATAAAAACCGCGGCCGATGGGTTTGGTGGCTTTTAGTGCAGCCTGCAGAACCGGCTTCGGCACTTCAAACGTCGGCAAGGTGGTAAAACCTCCGCTCACGGTTTTTTTGTTACCGTGGTTGTAGATCTGCCAGTGGTTCTTAGCCATGTAGTAACGGCACGCGTACAGGGGTTTGTTATCGAGCACACCAATCCGCCAGTCAAATTCCGTGTAGAGAAATTCCTGAGCCAGTAGCAGGCTGGACTCCGCAAACAGCTCTTCGAGTTTGCCGTGCAATTCGCCTTCCGAATTGACCTTCACGACCCCACGGGAAAACGAGCCGTCGGGAATTTTTACCACCATAGGCAATCCCAGTTCTTCCATCGCGCGCTTCAGGCTCTCCTCGTCACCGCGGCGCAGAATGCATGTGCGCGGTGCCGGCACCTTGTGAGTGTTGAACAGGTCCGCCAGGTAAATCTTGTTGGTACAACGCAGGATACTGGTCGGGTCGTCCAGCACCACCAGACCCTCCGCTTCGGCTTTCTTGGCAAACCGGTAGGTGTGGTGATCAATGGCGGTTGTTTCGCGGATAAACAGACCATCAAACTCCGGCAGTCGCATGTAATCTCCGGGACCAATCAATTCCAGCGACAGGCCCAATTCGCGCCCGGCACTGACAAATTTCTTGATCGCCGCTCCATCGGACGGCGGCAGCGTTTCTTCCGGATTTACCAGAATCGCCAGATCGTAGCGGCTGTTGCTGGGCTTTTTGTGCTGACGCCACACTTTGTTGCTGAAATTATCCAGCGCCTCGGCGAATTCAGTTTCTTCCTCCTCGCTCAGATCCCGGTGTGAACACACCTTTAACTCGACAATTTCCCACTGCGGGTTCGCCCGCAGTTGAATTTCCAGCACTGGACAGGCGAACCGGTCAAACAGGGCTCGCGCCAGAGGCTGCAATGCAGGATCCGCGCAGCGGCCAAAATAGCTCTTCACCACACGCTCAGTACCCGGGCCCGGCAACGGCAGTTTCGCCAGTGCTGGAATCACCTGAGATAACTGCAGTTTGTACAACTGAGGCAGCGCCAGGTCATTCAGGGTTCGCACACTGGGCAGCACATTGTGATGGCGCGCTTCCGCCAATAGCGAACAGTAATAGCCTTCACTGCGGTAGTCGTAATCTGCGCACAGGTTAATCACGCGCACCCGCTGGGAACGCGCCGGCAGTGCCAGGTAATCGGCAAATGGAATCACCCGCTCGCTGGGGTAATAGGGTGCCCAGTCGTCGGGCTCATCAATCACAATGAGAATCTGTGACATCGGTTGGGGGTCTGCCTCAATAAAAGGTGGGCGGCGCTGGGAGACGGTAACCCGTGATCTCGGGCGAGCCTGGATAGCGGGTCAGATCTGACCCGCAGGATGTGCGAAAGATAGAAGAAAAACGGCGTTCTGCCTAATACTTTTTACGCCCGTTTTCGGCTCCGCAATGGCGGCTATCGGGCGTTATTTCCAGTGGCCGACAGCGAGGGAAATCCAAGCTGTCACGACCAGCCATCATACCAATAAATCTTGCCTGTAAGACCAATTGTGGTAGACTCAAGTGTGACTTTCAGCCTGTGGCTCTACGTCGCCACACCACAAAGGCTTATATAACAACGATAGAATTTAGTGCTATGAAAAGCGATTATGTAGGAAATGGCCGCCGCATCTATCAGCAGGTGGTAGAAAAAATGTTGACCCTCCTCGACAGTGGCGAGTATCCCCCCGGGGTGCGCCTACCGTCCGAGCGGGAGTTGTCGGAAATGTTTGATGTCAGCCGCCCCAGCATCCGCGAAGCGATCATCGCGCTTGAGGTGATGGGCCGGGTTGCCGTGCGTACCGGCTCCGGGGTATACGTCATTGAGCCGGTGAATTCCTTTACCGACACCAAGGACTTCAGCCCCTTCGAACTGACCGAAGCGCGGGTGTTGATCGAGGGCGAACTGGCCGCGCTGGCCGCGACCATGATCACTGAGGAACAGCTCGAAGATCTGCGCCTCGCATACCGCGACATGGTGCGTGAGAACGAGGAAGGCAACCTGACTTCCGAGCGCGCCGACCGCAAATTCCACGAAGTCATTTCCCGCGCAACCAACAATCGCGTGTTGATGAGCACCATCGACAAACTCTGGGATATTCAGGAACATTCGCCGGATATCCAGACGGTACACAAGAACGTGTGTAAAAAAGACGGACAAAAGCGTCTTGCCGAACACAAAGCCATTCTGCAGGCACTGGAAAATCACGATCCCTGTGCGGCGCGCAAAGCCATGCGCCTGCACTTCAACCGCTCACTGAATGCGCTACACGATGCCTCGGAAGCGAAAGCGGTGGAAGTGGTACGCCGCGAAGTTTCCGAACGTCGCAAGCGCTTCTCTATCGACCGCCTTGGTGAGACTGCAGGGTTCTGAATCCACCAAAACCAGCGCTGAATATTCAGGCCATACCGCAGCGCGGTATGGCCTTTTTTATAGGCAGGCGGAAATCCTTTCAGCGAATTTCACGCATAAAAAAGCCCGCACAAGGCGGGCGAATAATTTCCGACAGGCGGCACCTTGTCGGATGGAGAAGAGACAACCAATCAAACAAAACCGAAAAACTGCAGTCCTCACCGAGGATATTGGACCGCAGATCTCCTATGCCCAGTACATAGGGCCTAAGGATAGCGCTTAAAACTTGGCTTTCAGGCCAAGGAATACACGCGGTCCATAGCTATTTACTTCACCCAGGTTATCGCGGGTAAAGAAGTACTGCTTCTTCGGCTCATCAAACAGGTTGATGGCTTCCAGGCTCAGCTTCACAGCATCGGTCAGCTGGTAGGACGCTTTCATCTCCCAGACACCCACGTCACCAACGTAACGCAGACGGGTACCGTTGGTGGTGTAGGGCTGGAAGTACTCACTGCGGTACTTGTAGATCAGGCTCGTATCGAGATCCCCGATCTGGTAGTACAGCTGGCCGGAGAATACATTCTCAGAGAAACCAGGCAGGTTGCCCGGGGCGATGATGCCCTGCTTCTCTGAAGTCACATTGCCACTTTCGTCGAGTACAACAGAGTCACCGTACAGGCTGTCTTCGAACTCGAAGTCAGAATCAGCGTAGTTGTAGCTCACTTTCGCACCCAGACCGCTCAGGTAACCCGGCAGGTAGGAGAAGCGGTGTGTACCGGTCACTTCAAAACCACTCAGGGCACTGGTGTCTTCGGTGGTGCGAGTAATGTCGAAAGAAGCAGGAATCTGCTGGCCATCAACCGTCAGCATTTCGGTAACGTGTGCAGTTTCGAATCCGCCCTGGAAGCGCTTGTGGTACAGGCCGAACGCCAGCATGGTGTCGTCGTTCGGATACCACTCCAGTGCGGTATCAAAGCTCCAGGACATCAGCGGCTGCATATTCGGGTTGCCGTCACCATTCACGTCTTCCAGCAGATCTGCGATATCGGTGATTTCGTCAGAGCCATTGGTTTCAAATGTGCGGGAATAGCCCAGGTTGGACGGGTCCGGACGGGACATGCCGCGATAAATCGCACCGCGCAGCATCAGGTCGTCACGAATGTCGGCAATGACGTTCAGGCTTGGCAATACTTCGGTGTAGTCGCCACCGGCAGATACACGCTCGAGCTCGGCACCTTCTACGTCGTCGATTGACAGAGTGCCATCGTCGTTGGTGGTAATGGTATAAGGCGTGCGGTACGCCACAGACTCGACCTCAGTCTGTACAACACGGACACCAAAGTTACCGCGTACCGGCAGGTTGGAAACGGAGGTATCGAAGTCCGCCATTACGTACGCGGCGGTTGTGGTTTCGGTAACGTCGGTTGTACCACCACTCTTCGACTCAAGTTCCGGGTAGGCAAAGTCTTCACCCAGGTGGGTCAGAAGCATATCCGCCACACAGTTGGTGTCGAAGGTAGCCCAGGAGTTGGCACCACCGGTTACATTGCCATCTTCGTCAACATTGGTGATCAGGTGGCCGCTGCCTTCTTTCGCCAGGAAATCGCTTTCCGCGAACTCAAGCGCACAGGCCTGATTGATTTCAGCAATTTTTTCCTGGTCGCTGCCCAGACTGATGCTGTACTCATCGCGCGCTGCACCGAGATCTACGTACTCCAGTTCGGAGAAGCGCAGACCACCTTTAACTCCGGTGATAAAGCCGTGATCCAGAGTCAGGTCGAAATCAGTGCGGAACGCTTCGTTCGTGTTGCGACGATCTACGTCGTTGTCTACACGAATGCGGTAGGAATCGGAGAACAGCGTGTGATCGGTTACGTCGAAGTCGGTAACGGTGTACTGACGAATTCCGGAATCAAAATCCCAGGAAACCAGAGGGCGATAGTTTGAGCTGTCGCCGTAAATATCCTTGCTGTCTGACTGGGTACGCAGAAGAATCTGGGTCTCTTCACGGGTGGTCTCAGAGAAAGAGTAGTCTGCAGATACCGTCAGGTTATCGGTGAATGCGTATGCCACATTCAGGCCGTAACCGAGGTAGTCCTCTGCACGTTCATACACTTCACTATTGGATTCGATAGCCGTCTCACCGGCCCACTCTTTCACCGCACCAGAGTCGGTCACCACCAGGCTGTCACCGGTCACACCCGGAGTGGCGCGCTTCATGTTGGCGAAGTTCAGGTCGTGACGTTGCTCGGCCTGGATACGCTCGGACTGCTGCAGGTCGAAGTTGATATCGGTCTTGTCGTTGGGCTGGAATTGCAGCGCTACAAATACGGCGTCGCGCTTGTCAGAGGTATCGTTCTGGCGATAGCCATTGGAGCTGCCCACGAAAGCAAAGGGCGTACCATCACTGATGGCTTTGCCAGTTTCCGGATCAACTGCAGTCTGATAGCCCTGGTTACTGGAGCCATCAATCTGGTCCTCACAGTCACCGGCGGAACCGCGGTAAAAACCTTCATTGGTATTGCTGGGGTCATTCAGACACGCCCACAGCGAAGTACCACTGGGGCTGGAAGAGCGCATCTCGGATTCCGGCTGGGAAATATCACTTCTTTCCACACCCAGAGATACACCGAACGCCATGCCGTTATCGAATTCAAATTGGTCGACATAGCTAGCGCTGCCGCGGAAGCCCATATCACCCGCCATGGAATCTTCCACGTTAAACTGATTCGGGTTGATATTCGCTTTTGCGTCGATCTGGATACGCTGTTCGCCGTATTCCAGCGGCTTCAGGGTTTCCAGGGCGATCAGACCAGCCACACCACCTTCGATCAGGCTGGCGTCCTGGGTCTTGTAGATCGCAATTTTGTTCATCAGTTCAGACGGGAACTGGGAGAAGTTTACCGAGCGATCCCCACTACCATTGGTCGCTGAACGGCCATTAATAGTGGTCGCACTCAGATATGGGCCCATACCACGGATGGAGATCTCGGTGGCACCGCCATTTTCACGGTGAGAACCAGCACCGGTAACGTTCTCGAGTGCTTCACCAATGGACAGCGCAGGCAGATCACCGATCTCATTCGCAGACATGCCGTCTACGATGGTGGTGGAGTTGCGCTTGATATCAATTGTGGTCTGGATAGTGGCGCGGGTGCCGGTTACGACTACCTCTTCCAGCGCCTGATCGGATTCTGCGATTGCAGCGTCCTGAGCTTGGGCTGCACCAACGTAGGTCACTGCAGCAATTGCACTTACAAGAAGCGACTTCTTAAACGTTTTCTCGTTAGCCATTACATCTCTCGCGTCTTTATTATTATCACGCATGATTACCCCCAAGGAAGTCTGCGCTAGTTGATAGTAACAAGGGCGCCGTGCTTTGGCGCCTTATTCATCGCTCATTTCGCGGATTTTATTATCAGCCTCTTGACCAGTGACAACCGTTATTTCCTGTTATTTGATCGGCTGTCCGCGATCTGGCCAGCACAAATTCTCACCTGCCCACAAGCCAGTCAACCAATTTTCAGAAAAACTTCACATTTTGGACTGACCCCTGCCTGTTTTTTGTGCATTTTATCGGAAAATTCTGCGCTGCGCACCAAAAAAGAACAAAAATCTGGCAAAAACTGGTTAACCCGATTGGTTGACAATTATTTTTGACCAATTTAGTCTGGCCCCATAATAACTCCGCGAGGTCATATAACGCCCCGAGATGGTGCAACCGGGCAGACCTTTCGCGAAAACAAAAATCTAATAAAACAATCAGGTGATCATGAGAACTTCAGCAATCAAACCAATACTGGCTGCCGCCCTGCTTACCTGTGGGCAAGCGTCCCTGTTCTGCGTCCAGGCATCCGCCGAGGAATACCTGGTCCACAACCAGCAGGAATACGCGAAGGTTGCCAAAGACCTAGAGGCCGGCGACACCGTGGTGCTGGCCAATGGCATCTGGAAAGATTTTGAAATCCTGTTCACCGGTGAGGGTGAAAAAGAGCACCCGATTACGCTGACCGCGGAGGAAAAGGGTAAAGTCGTCCTTAGCGGGCAATCCAACCTGCGGCTGGCCGGCGAATACCTGGTGGTCTCGGGCCTGGTGTTTAAAGACGGTTATACCCCCAGCAGCGAAGTCATTTCCTTCCGCCGCAACAAAGAACATCTGGCCAACAACTCCCGCGTCACCGAGATCGTCATCGAAGATTTCAGCAAGCCGGAACGTATGGATTCCGACTACTGGGTGAGTATCTACGGGAAAAACAACCGCTTCGACCACAGCCATCTGGCGGGCAAACGCAACAAGGGCGTTACCATGGCGGTGCGCCTGAATACCGAGGCTAGCCAGGAGAACCGCCACCGCATCGACCACAACTACTTTGGCCCACGCCCGGTGCTCGGCTCCAATGGTGGTGAGACCCTGCGTATCGGCACCAGCCACTACTCCCTGACAGATTCACTGACCGTAGTCGAAAACAATTTTTTTGACCGCTGTGACGGCGAGGTGGAAATCATCTCGGTCAAATCCGGCAAGAATATTCTGCGCAACAACACCTTTTTCGAATCCCGCGGAACCCTGACCATGCGTCACGGCAACGGCAATTTGATCGAGGGCAATGTGTTCCTGGGCAATGGCGTAGACCACACCGGCGGTATTCGTGTGATCAATGCGGACCAGGTCATCCGCAACAATTATCTCGAAGGTCTCACAGGCTATCGGTTTGGGAGTGGGTTCACCGTGATGAACGGTGTTCCCAACTCTCCCATTAATCGCTATCACCAGGTGGTGAACGCGAACATCGAGAACAACAGCTTTATCAATGTGGAGCATATCCACCTGGCCGCTGGCAGTGACCAGGAACGCAGTGCTACACCGCAGGACTCCACGGTACGCGACAACATTTTTTATACGGAAACTGGCAAATCGCCGTTCTCCATTTTTGACGATATCTCGGGTATCACGTTTACAGACAATGTCTCCAATGGCTTTGTGGATCAGAAGATTCACGAAGGTATTCACAAACGTGTGAATAAATTGAAGCGCGCAGACAATGGCCTGCTCTACCCCACCGATAAATCTATTGCGGACAAGGGCGCGCGTCGCGATCTGGTGGTGACCACCAAAGAAATAACCGGCACTTCCTGGTACCCGAAATCCGAGCCGGTAACGCCGTTTGATAGCGGAAAGATCATTAGTGTGCGCCCCGGAGAAAATGCACTGTTTGATGCCATTGCACAGGCTGCCGACGGCGATACGCTGCTGCTGGAAAGTGGCGAATACAGTGCGACCAAACGCCTGGATATCAACAAGACTCTGACCATCAGGGCGAAGAAACCCGGTAAAGTGACCCTTACCAGCGGCCGCCCGGTGATGTTTGAAATCCAGGACGGCGGCAGTCTGTCACTGGATGGTCTGGTGATTTCCGGAGCCAACAGCCCGGACAATGCGGGCAATATTCTGATCCGTACCGCGGTATGGGGCATGCTGAAAAACTATCGTTTTTCAATGGTCAATAGCCGCGTAGAAAACCTGGATATCAACCATTCCTACCATTTCTTCGATTCCGGCCTGCGCGCATTCGCCGACACTATCACGCTGACCAACAATCACTTCGAAAACATTACCGGCGATCTGCTGAAATTGAATAAAGAGACCGACGACCTCGGCGTCTACAACGCAGAATACGTGATCGTCACTGGTAACACCTTTAACAACGTGCAGGGCGCACTGGTTGATCTCTATCGCGGTGGTACCGACGAAAGTACGTTCGGCCCGCACATCGATTTCAGTGACAACACCGTTACCGACTCCGGGAAAGGCAAGCGCAACAAGGCAC
Source organism: Microbulbifer elongatus (assembly GCF_021165935.1). Taxonomy (NCBI): domain Bacteria; kingdom Pseudomonadati; phylum Pseudomonadota; class Gammaproteobacteria; order Cellvibrionales; family Microbulbiferaceae; genus Microbulbifer; species Microbulbifer elongatus. Next base: position 645,281 of record NZ_CP088953.1, read on the forward strand.
AGGCGCTGATCAAACTGCACGGTACCCAGGTGGCGGACATCCGGGAAAACCGCATCGAGAACAGTGCGGGGATAGTGGTAGAGCACACCGTGGGTGAACCAGTAACGCACATTGCCAACAATCAGTTCTACAAGGCTCCAGAGCCGAAAGTGACCGAGCTGGTGGCTGAAGGTCCGCACACCGCGACCCTCGCCAACAATAAAGTCAAGAACTGATCAAGAGAAGTAACACAACCATGTTTGGCAATCTGCAAAAAAATCAGCGTAAATCCCTAGCCGCCAGGGTCGCACTGGTAGCGGGTGTGTCTGCGGCAGCGTTTGCATTCAACCCCTTGTCAGCAACGGCAGCGGATCACCCCAACCTGGTGATCAGTGCCGCCGATATTGATGCAATGCAAGGCGCCATCGAGCAGCCGGGCCGTTTCCGCAATGCCTTTCTCACTACACAGTCCGCGGTAGATCGTGCGCTGCAAGCACCGATTGCGGTACCGCAACCGGCGGATGCGGGGGGCGGTTATACCCACGAACAGCACAAGAAGAATTACCAGCTGATGTACAACGCGGGTGTTCTGTATCAGATCACCCAGGATGCAAAATATGCGGAACGCGTACGGGACATGCTGCTCGCCTATGCGGATATGTACCCGACGCTGCCCCTGCATCCAAAGCGCCGTCCGGGTGCGGAGAACCCCGGAAAACTCTTCTGGCAAAGCCTCAATGAAGCGGTATGGTTGGTATATACCATTCAGGCTTATGACCTGATTCTCCCTGCACTTTCAGATTCAGAAGCACAGAAAATCGAACAGGGTGCTCTGCGTCCGGTCGCCAAGTTTCTCTCGGTGGATTCGCCCAAAACATTCAATAAGGTACACAACCACGGCACCTGGCTTACCGCTGGTGTGGGCATGGCCGGCTATGTGCTGGACGAACCCGAGTGGGTGGAGCAGGCGCTGCTGGACCTCGATAAGTCCGGCAAGGGAGGCTTTCTTCGTCAGCTGAGTACCCTGTTTTCACCGGACGGTTACTATAACGAAGGTCCCTATTATCAGCGCTACGCGCTTATGCCCTTCGTCACCTTTGCCAAAGCGATTGAAAACAATGAGCCCGAGCGCGGTATCTTTGACTATCGCGACGGTATCGTGATGAAAGCCATCGATACCACCATCCAGCTCAGCTACAACAATCTGTTCTTCCCGATCAACGATGCCATCAAGAGCAAGGGCATCGATACGTCGGAGCTGGTACTGGGTGTGACCATTGCCTATGGCGAATCCGGCAACCCGCAGTTGCTGGATATCGCAGCCCGTCAGGATCAGATTCTATTGACTGGCGATGGCCTCAAGGTGGCCCAGGCTTTGGACGCCGGCGCACAGCAACCTTACGAGTTCAAATCTTTCGCCTTCCGCGATGGTAAAGATGGCGACGAAGGCGCACTGGTGGTGCTGCGCCAACAGGTGAATGGCGACCAGGCGCTGGTCTTCAAGCCCGCCGCACAGGGAATGGGGCACGGTCACTTCGATAAACTGTCCTGGCAGTTTTACGATCGCGGTGCGGAAATCGTCACCGATTATGGTGCGGCCCGTTTTCTGAATGTGGAAGCCAAAAATGGTGGCCGCTACCTGGAAGAAAATGAGACCTGGGCCAAACAGACCGTTGCTCACAATACCGTGGTCGTCGATGAGACCTCCCACTTCGATAACAACCTGCAAGTAGCGAACCGGAATCATCCGGAGCTGCTGTTCTTCCACGCGGATGATCAGGTCAAGATCAGCGCTGCGGAAATCGATTCCGCCTACCCGGGTATTACCCTCAAGCGCACCCTCGCACTGGTCAACAATCCAGACAACGGCAGTACCTTCGCCATCGACGTGTTTGATGTGGAGTCCCGAAATAAACACCAGCTGGACCTGCCGGTGCACTACAACGGCCAGCTTGTGGATACCAATTTCAAGCTTCAGGGCTACACCGACAGCCTGCGAGCACTGGGCAAAGAAAACGGCTATCAGCACCTGTGGCTGAAAGCCAGTGCAAAGCCGGCAACTGGCCTGGCCCAGGTCACCTGGCTGAACGATAACGGCCGATTCTACACTCAGTCCAGTCTGGTAGACGGTAATACCGAACTTCTATTTACCGAGCTTGGCGCCAACGATCCCAATTTTAATCTGCGTGCTGAGAAAAGCTTCATTGCACGGCGGGACAATGCGGACAAGCACACGTTCATTAGTGTTCTTGAGCCCCACGGTGAATACAACCCCTCCAAGGAATTCACCCTCAAGGCTGAAAGCCAGGTCAGCGCCCTCCGTCATCAACGCACTGGCGACCTGGAGCTGATTGCAATCGGCGGTAAAAACGGCACGACACAGTTATTGGCGTACAACCGCAATAGCGATGTGGACGACTCGGTATATAACCGATTTGAATTCGACGGCAGTGAATACTCTTTCAACGGCCGCGCCAAACTCTTTCAGATTAAAAATTGAGGAAGGCAAACACGCTATGCCCGCAACTGATGCATTTGTTCAAGCGCAGGATGTCGAAGTCGAGGATCTCGGCGGCGGTATCAAGCGACAGATTCTTGGCCACGATGACAATCTGATGATTGTCCGCGTTTGGTTTGAGGAAGGCAGTATCGGCTATGTACACAAACATCCGCACACCCAGGTGAGCTACGTGGAGAGCGGTGAGTTTGAAGTACAGGTAGACGGCCGTAAAAAGCTGCTGAAAGCTGGCGACAGCTTTTACATTGCGCCACACCTGGAACACGGCGCCGTGTGTAAAAAGGCCGGAGTGCTGCTCGATACCTTCAGTCCCTACCGGGAAGACTTTCTGGAAAACTAAACAGGACAATAATAATGAAGAACTTACGCTGGACCATTGTGTCCCTGGTGGCACTCGCCACCATCATCAACTACATCGACCGAACCGCACTGTCGGTCATGTGGCCCGGGGTTTCCGAAGACCTGGGTATGGACAGTCACGATTACGCCAACATCATGAGCGTGTTCCTGATCGCCTACGCCATTGGCCAGGCGGTATTCGGACGCGTGTTTGATGCCATTGGTACCCGCCTGGGCTTTATGTTGTCCATCGTGGTGTGGTCTGTGTCGATCGCGCTGCACGCACTGGCTACCTCGGTAACCTCGTTCAGTATCTTCCGTACCCTGTTGGGCTTCGGTGAAGCGGGCAACTGGCCCGGCGCCACCAAGGCCAACGCCGAGTGGTTCCCGGCCAAGGAGCGCGCTCTGGCTCAGGGTATCTTCGGTGCAGGGGCCTCGGCCGGTAACATCATCGCGCCGCCACTGGTTGCCTTCCTGTATGCCTTTATGGGTTGGCAGGCCACCTTTATTGTGATCGCCCTGCTCGGCTTTATCTGGCTGGTGCCCTGGCTGATCATCTACAAAAGCGGCCCGGACGCTCACCCCTGGATTACCCCGGAAGAGCGTGAACTGATCCTGTCTGGCCAGATTGCGCCAGAAAAAGAAGAAGACGAATATGTCCCTACCCTGCGCGAGCTGCTGTCCCACCGCCAGAGCTGGAGCGTAATCTCCGCACGTTTCTTCATCGAGCCGATCTGGTGGTTGTTTGTGGCCTGGCTGCCCCTGTACCTGAACGACAAATTCGGATTTGACGTAAAGGCAATTGGCGCATCTGCCTGGATTCCATACTGTGGAGCTGCCGCCGGTGCACTGTTTGGTGGGTGGTTGTCTGGCAAGCTGATGAGCAGCGGCTGGAGTGTCAACAAGTCCCGCAAATTTGCCGTGCTGTTCGGCGGCCTCTGCATGCTGCCTGCACTGCTCGCCACCACCGTTGCGGCAACACCGGCCGCGGCATTGGCATTGATCACCGTGATCCTGTTTGGCTTCCAGGCGGCGATCAACAATATCCAGACACTGCCGAGTGACTACTTCTCCGGCAAAAGCGTTGCCAGCCTTGCCGGTATCAGCGGCGCGGTTGGTGTGATCAGCGTGATTACTGCTATCCAGTTGGTGCCGGTCATTACCAACGATGGCACCTATTACCCGCCCTTCTTCATTCTCGGTGCTTCTTTGGTACCGCTGATGTTGATCTCAGTTCTGTTTGTTGGGGGACGTATCGCACCGGTACGTAGCAAGCAGCAAAAGAAGCAACTCGCTGAAGCAGCGAGCTAAATCAAACTTAGAAAATCCTTCGATCAAAAGTCGGAATTCAAAATTACAGTTAGGAGTAACTATGAAACTTCAAGGTAAAGTAGCCATCGTCAGCGGTGGGGCGCGGGACATCGGTAAAGCGGTTTCCCTGAAACTGGCAGCAGAAGGCGCCAAAGTTGTGGTGAACTACTTCAGCAATGCGCAGACTGCCGAAGAAACTCTGGCGGAAATCAAAGCCGCTGGTGGCGAAGCCATCATCGCCAAGGGTGACATGACCAAGCAGGCGGACGTTGAGAGCGTCGTCGCTGCGGCGCAGGAAGCTTACGGTAAAACCATCGACGTGCTGGTAAACGTTGCTGGCGGCCTGGTAGAGCGCAAAACCATCGAAGAAATGGATGAAGATTTCTTCAATAAAGTCATCGCCCTGAACCTGAACAGCACCTTCCTGCTGACCAAAGCGGTTGTTCCGCACATGGACGGCGGCGCTATCGTAAACCTGGCCTCCCAGGCTGGTCGCGACGGTGGTGGCCCCGGTGCTTCTGCCTACGCCACCTCCAAGGGTGCGGTCATGACTTTCACCCGCGCTATGGCAAAAGAGCTGGGCCCGAAAAACATTCGCGTCAACTCTCTGTGCCCGGGCATGATCAGCACCACCTTCCACGATACCTTTACCAAAGATGCCGTACGCGCAAACGTTGCCAACGCAACCCCGCTGAAACGTGAAGGTAAGGCTCCGGAAGTGGCTGACGCTGTGGCTTACCTGGCCTCTGATGAAGCTTCCTTCATTACCGGTACCAACATCGACATCAACGGTGGCCTGTTCTTCTCCTAAGGGAGAAGACACAGATACTCAGCTCTTTGAGGTAAATAGGCGGAAACCATGCACAAGCGCATAGCAGTCATCGGCGAATGTATGCTGGAAATGAACCTGGACAGCGATTGTCGCAGTCATCACAGTGAGCGCCGCCTGAACGCGGGGCTCTCATTTGGTGGCGACACATTGAATACAGCACTGTATATGTCCCGGCTCGGCGCCAGTGTCGATTACGTGACAGCGCTGGGTGATGATCACCTGAGTGACTGGATGATCCGCCAATGGCAGGCAGAGGGTATCGGCTGTGATCTGGTAAAGCGCGAGGCAAATGCAACACCCGGGCTTTACCTGATCGAGACCGATGCCAGCGGTGAGCGAACTTTCCATTACTGGAGGGACCGCGCCCCGGCAAAACGCCTGCTGGATAGCCCGCAGGCTGCCAAGCAGCTGTTCGCGCAGCTCGCGCAGTTTGATGCGGTTTATCTGTCCGGGATTTCCCTGGCGATTCTCTCACCCTATGGGCGCGAGTGCCTGTTCGATTTCCTGGCGGAGTTCCGCCAGGGCGGTGGGCAGGTTATTTTCGATGGCAATTACCGGCCTCGCCTATGGGGAAGTGAAACACTGACCCGTAAAGCCTACGAGCAGATACTGCGGTTGACAGATATCGCCCTGCCGACCTTTGAAGACGAGCAGTTGCTATTTGCGGATGAAGATACTGATGCCGCACTGGCACGTTTTCAGGAGTGGGGTGTGGGTGAAGTCGTGCTGAAACTCGGCGGCGACGGCTGTCTCGTGGTTCAGCATAACCGCGATCCACAGCTTGTGCCGGCGAATAAAGTGGTACCGGTAGACACCACTGCGGCCGGTGACTCGTTCAATGCCGGGTACCTGGCCAGTCGCCTGTCTGGTGACAACCCTGAAACTGCGGCAAAAAACGGTCACTTACTTGCCAGTACGGTTATTCAGCACCGCGGCGCCATCATTGCGCAAAGTGCCATGCCCGAAACTCTGCAGGATGCGTAAAATATCCCGACAGATTCGGTGACCAAAAGCGGCTATTAAGCCGCTTTTTTATTGTCTGTCCGACGGTAACCGCTTTACGCAAGCCTCATAAAATACCGACCTATCAAACCAATTGGTTTTACCCCTGGGTAATAGTTGAGTCGTTTATTAAAACAATAAAATTCCCTCAAAAAAATTTTCTCACTGAAAAAACCCGAAAAACCCATACAAAACAATTATTTAATCGAGTTTTGCAACAACCTATCTTACCAATATCGGTAACCAATATTATTGACAGGTTTTCCGGAACGCGTTTAACTCGCAATGCTGCGAGCTAATAAAAATAAAATCGTTCTTACAATGAGAGGAAACTGTTCGATGGATAACTATAAGAAGTTTAAGAAGTTCGATAAGCAGACCGCCCTGAGAGACCTCAGTGTGCTGATGCTATCCGCCTCCGCTATGGCATTTACCCCGATGACTTTTGCCCAGGCTGACGATGCCGCCCTGGAAGAAGTTACCGTAACGGGTATTCGCGCCAGTCTCGAAGCCGCCGCCGATGCCAAACGTGACGACGCCCGTGTTGTCGACGCGGTGGTTGCAGAAGATATCGGTAAGCTCCCCGACAATAACATTGCCGAAGCGCTGCAACGTGTAACCGGGGTTTCCATTAACCGTGAGTTTGGTGTGGGTTCTGCGGTATCTATTCGCGGTCTCACCCAGAACCGCGTAGAAGTGAATGGCCGCTCTGTTCTCGGCGACAGCCGTAGCGGTATCGACTTCCAGGATTTCCCCGCTGCATTCCTGCAGAAAGTGGAAGTCGTTAAATCACCAACCCCCGAAATGACCGAAGGCGCCCTGGGCGGCACCATCAGCCTGAAAATGGCACGTCCGCTGGATCTGAATGCGCCGCTGGCAGCCGTATCGGTGCAGGGCGAATATGCGGACAAGGCAGAAAACTGGGCCCCCATCATCAGTTCCGGTGTGGGTAACAACTGGGACCTGGGTGATGCCGGCACCTTCGGTGTGATTGCCTCACTGGCGTATCAGGACCGCACCCTGCGTCGCGACGAATCTCTGGTGCAGCTGCAGGTAGGTCCCGTTGAAGGCCTGGGCCCGGCTCAGAACACACCAAGCGGCAACTATGTGTACGCCCGCGAGCACACCTACAACCCACGCACCGAAGATCGCGAACGCACCGCTCTGAACCTTGCCTTCCAGTGGGCCCCCGCTTCCGAGCAGGGACAGTTCTACCTGGATATGAACATGGTTGAGCGCGACGGCGCACAGGAGACCTTCTCCCTGCTGCATATTCTCGACGATCCGACCGTGATTCCTGGCGAAACCTATGAAGACGGAAACGGGCAGCTGCAGAATTTCATGTACGATGAAGTACAGCCGCTGATGACCACCGGTTCCAGCTTCCGCCAAAGCGATTCCTTCAGCCACGCCTTTGGCGGTGAGTGGAACTTCACCGATAAATTGACCGTAAGCGGTGAATACTCCATCGCCGAATCCGACAGCTACATCCCCTTCTCCGAGTTCCGCTACCGCGGTATTGATCGCTCCCTGGAAGGTCAGGGCGCCGAGGGCGAAAACAAGTGGCTGATCCCGGTAACCTACCGCGGGAACGATAGCGGTGCACCGGTGGTGGACTTTGCTGACGGCTATGTATTTACCGATCAGCAGAATCAGGCGTTCCGTCGCTATGAAGACACCCGCGACTACATCAAAAACAACGAAGACGCTTTCCGTTTTGATGTGGAGTACGTCGAGCCCTTCGGACTGAACTGGGTGAGTGCGGTCAAATCCGGCGTACGCGTTACCACGCGCGATTACGAGCAAAGCAAAGAGCAGTTCCGTATTACCAACATCTTTAAAGACCTGACCGATGCGGATGGCAATCCCGACATCATCTGGATGGAAGATGTTTCGGCACAGTTCCCCAATGCGATGACCGACTACGACTTCACTGGCGATGCCTTCGAGCACTCGGGTCGCGCCGGCGCCTATGATCTGGCGAAATTCACTGCCTACGATGCCAAGCTGCTGCAAAATCAGCAGGCGACTTTTGATATCGTCAAGCAGCTGCTCGCCGGTACCAACATGGAAATCAACGGCAGCCTCGCCGACAACCTCGAATATCAGGAAGGTGGTTACGCGGAAGTCAACGAAGATACCGCCGCAGCCTACATTCAGGCGGAACTGGACTTCGGGGATGTGCGTGCGATCGTCGGTGGCCGCTATGTGTCTACCGACCTCAGCTCCAGCGCCTACCAGGATGGTGAGATTGTTTCCGACACCAGCAGCTATGACGACTTCCTACCCAGCGTGAACGTGACCTGGGGCCTCACTGACGATACCCAACTGCGCTTCGCCGCGGCCAAGGTAATGCGTCGTGCGGACTTCAATCAGCTGAGCCCCGCTTATGACTATCGCGATGCGTATATTGCTGCCAGCCGCGGTAACCCGGACCTGGAGCCGTACCGCGCAACCCAGTACGACATCGCCGCTGAGCATTACTGGGACAACAACATGGTCTCCGCGACCCTGTTCTTCAAGGACGTGGAATCCTTCCTGACCCGCACCTACGAGTGTGAAAACCAGCCAGAGATTGTCAGCACTCAGACCAACGTGTCTGACTACGACAAAATCTGTCTGTGGCAGGCGAACGGTATCCAGTACGCCAACGAAAACACCCCGATCTCCGAGATGGGCATCCTGACCGACTTCATCACCAATGGTGAGAACGGCAAGATCCAAGGTCTCGAGCTGGGCTACCAGCAGGCGTTTGACTTCCTGCCGGGCCGCTGGTCCGGCCTGGGCATCAGCGCCAACTACACCTACGCGGACAGTGAAAACCCCGACGGTACCCCGCTGGAAGATATCTCCAAAAACACCTTCAACACTCAGTTGTACTACGAGTATGAAGGCCTGGGTATCCGCCTGGCATACACCTACCGCGACCGTTTCCTCGACAACGAAGAAACCAAGCGCGTACTGCCGCTGGGTGAGCTGGTACTTGCCGGCGCTTCACAGGAAGATGACCCGACTCTGGGTAACGACTACCGTGAAGACCTGGCGCAACTGGACCTTTCCGCCAGCTACGACATCAACGACAACATTACCGTGATCGGCAATGTTGTAAACCTCACTGGTGAACCCACCATCAACACCGGTACCAACGGCAGCGCGTTCCAGATTATGGAAAACGACCGTCGCTTCGTATTGGGTGTACGCGCCAAGTTCTAATCTGGCGCAAGGGCCGGCGGCGCTCCGTCGCCGGCCTTCCTGCTCTTACCAAATATCAAGTTAAACAAAAATACACCGTACCAACGGCGGCTTCGCTGTGGACGAGAATTCCAACGAATATAAAAAGAGAGAAACAGCAGCAGTCGGTATCGCTGCGCCCCTAGGCCATTAGAGCACCTAATAAAAATATAGAGGGTTCAATGAAAAGCAGTAAAAAAACCTTAGCGATGAAAATCAGTTGCGCCGCCGCACTGTCGGTCTGTATGGCCGGTGCCAACGCATCCATTCAAAACCCCGGATTCGAAAGCGACTGGGATAGCTGGAGTGACTCTGACCCTTCCGCCATTTCTGGCGTTGCCCACAGTGGCAGTAAATCCGCAAAAATTTCCGGTAGCGGTGGCAAGGTGGAACAACAGGTTTCCGTCAGCCCCAATACCAACTATCGCCTGACAGCGCGTATCAGCGGTGCTGGCACCATCGGCGCCGTGGTTGACGGGACTACTTACGACAGCAGTGTCAGCAACGGCGACTGGGATCAGTTGCAAGTGGACTTCCATTCCGGAAGCGCCAGCACGATCACCGTATTCGGCACCTACAACGGCAGTGAAGGTCGCTTCGATACCTTTGCACTGGAAAACCTCGGCAGTGGTTCGTCTTCGGGAGGCTCATCCGGTAGCTCCTCTGGCAGCTCATCTGGTGGATCTTCCGGTGGCACTAGCTGCACCTCCGGATCCAATCTTCCGGTAGCATCCGCCAGTGACGATGGTAGTAATGACGGGCATGGTCCGGGCAACGTAATTGATGGCAGCCTGGCCGACGAGTCCCGCTGGTCTTCCCAGGGCATTAAATGGATCACCCTGGACCTCGGTGCAGTGAAAACCGTCGAGGGTGTGGATATCGCCTGGTTCAAAGGGGATCAGCGATCCAGCTTGTTCACTGTCGAAACCTCCACGGATAACAGCAACTGGACCACGGTACTTTCCGGCGGACAATCCAGTGGTAATAGCACAGATATGGAAAGTTACGACGTAACCGATACCAGCGCGCGCTACGTGCGGGTTACCGGTAGCGGCAATACCGCCAACAACTGGAACAGCATGCTGGAAATGGACGTGATTGGCTGCGGAGATGGCGGCGGCTCCAGCTCCAGTGGCTCATCATCCGGCTCCTCCTCCAGCTCGAGTAGTGGTTCAAGCGGTGGATCCGGTTCTGGCAGTTCTGGCTCCGGTGGCAACCTCGATCCGAATCTGCCTCCCGCCAGCAACTTCGATCTAAGCGCCTGGTACCTGAGTGTCCCTAGCGACAACAACGGTGACGGCAAGGCGGATTCCATTAAAGAAAACGAGCTGAACAGCGGCTACGCCAACAGCAGCTACTTCTATACCGCTGACGATGGCGGCATGGTATTCCGCTGCCCGATTGATGGGTACAAAACCTCGTCCGGCACCTCCTACACCCGCACCGAGCTGCGCGAGATGTTGCGCCGCGGCGACACCAGCATCGCCACCCAGGGTGTGAATGAAAACAACTGGGTATTTGGCTCCGCGCCTTCCTCTGCACGCAACGCCGCAGGCGGTGTCGATGGTGTGCTGCGTGCGACTCTCGCAGTCAATCACGTGACCACCACCGGCGACAGCGGCCAGGTCGGACGGGTCATCGTCGGTCAGATCCACGCCAATGACGACGAGCCCCTGCGTCTCTACTACCGCAAACTGCCGGGCAACAGCAAAGGCTCTGTGTACATCGCGCACGAGCCCAACGGTGGCAGCGACAGCTGGTACGAGATGATCGGTAGCCGCTCCAGCAGTGCCTCCAACCCGTCTGACGGCATTGCCCTGGATGAAATCTGGAGCTACGAAGTCAAGGTGGTGGGCAACACCCTCACCGTCACCATCATGCGCGATGGCAAAGACGACGTGGTGCAAGAAGTGGATATGAGCAACAGTGGTTACGACGTATCCGATCAGTACCAGTACTTCAAAGCCGGCGTGTACAACCAGAACAACACCGGTAATGGCAGCGACTATGTACAGGCGACCTTCTACGCCCTGGAGCAGTCACACGACTAACTGCCGAATGACTATTTCCCCAAGCGCGTGATGCGGGTGACTCTTACCCCCAATAGTAGTTTCTAGGAAGGGTCACTCAGCGGAAGCTTCCCGGAGCGGTGTCGTTTCATCTCCGCCGCTCCGGGCTTTTTGATTCTAACGATTTTTCTTAACTACCCTCGAGGCACCTGTTGAATGACAACCTGGAAACTTCTCGCAGTATCGAAGCAATTCCTGTGTATATTCACACTCAGCGTATTCCTAACCGGCTGCGGCGAAAACGCAACCGCACCGGACGACGATAGCAACAGCAACCACCTATCCGGCTCTTCTTCAAGCTCATCGGCCAGATCCACGCCAACGACGACGAACCGTTGCGCCTCTACTACCGTAAGCTGCCCAACAACAGCAAAGGCGCAATCTACATCGCCCACGAACTCCTTGGCGGTGACGACACCTGGTATGAGCTCATCGGCAGCCGCTCAAGCAGCGCACCGGATCCGGAAGACGGTATCGCCCTCGATGAAATCTTCAGCTACGAAATCAAAGTCGAAAGCAACACTCTCACCGTCACCATAATGCGAGAAGGCAAAGACGATGTGGTCCAGATCGTCGATATGACCGACAGCGGCTACGACGATCCCAGTCAGTACCAGTATTTCAAGGCAGGGGTGTACAACCAGAACAATACCGGCGATGACAGTGACTATGTGCAGGCGACTTTTTATGCGCTGGAGAATAGTCACATGGGCTATCAACACTAAGTTCGGCCTTATAGGAATACCGATACCATACAGACGAGACACTGTCTCAGATTTGGACGGGCACTATATTCAATATTCGGGTCAGAAAATATGTATCTTCTGCTTGAGTTCTTCGATACATATAAGTGTTTTTAATTGCTCCTCATTGGATTAGTTCCACTTTTGGATCAAATAAATTCACCCCTGCGCTCATATACAAATCGTCATACATCAGGCCGCCATTCCCGTATGGCGCACGTCGAGGGCCGGTATTGCAATTCATTAAAAAGTGGCTCAGGGGTGCTTCCCGTTTCATGCGGAAATCTGCCAGGCGATACACCTGGGTTTGCCGGGTAAACTCCCCACCCCTTACGAATACGTCGTACGTTTGACCACCGAGCGACGCCGGCGCATTATTCACCACGTACCAGATTTCATACCACTGGCCAGGGCGCAACGGCTTGGCATCGGCGCCGCTTTCGGGATCGACAATATTTTCGTATCCACCATCGACTTTCACCATTAAAGTGCCGGTGTTTACCAGGCCGGAAGATTCGGTTTTGTCGGTGACCCGTAGGGTGGGCTCGAAGGCGTTGTAGTCGTGCTGCTTTATGCCTTCAGCATCCAGATTGCTGATACCGAAGGCGTGATTGTTGGGAAATGATTCCACCTGAATGCGGGTGTAAAAAGTGTAGACTTCACCAACTTCCACCACGCGAGGCAGTCGCTTGAACGTGAGCGCCTTGCGATTGCCCACGATGCCTTCAGCGGCGGGCTTTTTCAGCAGGTACGCGTTTTCCTTGCCATTGATCGTTTCCGTACGTCTTATGGTGATCTGAGGATTTTCTACCCGGGGTTCTGTTTCATTTTTCGTGTCCACCAATGTCCAGGCGTTCACGGCATCTTCTGACTCAAAATCGTCAATCAGAATCCAGTCGGTACTCTTTGCCTGGCTTGCTGGTACCTGAAAGAATAAGTAGGCACCCAGCAACAAGTGCAGATATTTCATTGGTAATCCTTAGTCACAATTCTCGCGACGTTCATCGCAACATTGGCGAACTGAAAAGCCCCCCGTTTCCGACTCGACTCGGGAGGCCCCTGCCCGGGTCGCCTATGGTATCACCCGCTCCCCCGGGTTACCGCTGACCAATATTTTTCCGGCCCTATTGCCACCGGGAATCGGACACTCTAATCTCTGAGGAATCCCACCTTTCCTGGCGCGCCGCCAGCAGACGCACCCCATGCCCCAAGACCGTCAGTCTCAATTCACCCTTCGTCCGGCCCTGCCCGGCGATCTGGATCAGCTATGTCATCTGGAACAAACGGCTTTTCAGGGTGACCGGTTGAGCCGCCGGCGCTTTCGCCACTGGCTGCAGACCGACCACCGGGTATTTCTGGTGGCGGAACAGCGGAGCGCGCTGCTCGGCTACGGGCTGGTTTTACTGCGCCGGGGCACGCGTCTGGCAAGACTTTACTCTCTGGCGGTAGCGCCGGCGGGTAGGGGGTTGGGTATCGGCAAGGCGTTACTCAGCGCCGCCGAGGACGCGGCCCGCGCTTGTGGCCGTCTGTATATGCGCCTGGAAGTGGCAGAGCAGAACACGCCTGCCATTGCCCTGTATCGCCAACTGGGTTACCGCACGTTCGGCAGCTATGCCAATTACTATGAAGACGCGGGCGCGGCCCTGCGCATGCAGAAGCGCATTCGCTACCGCCCGGAGAATCTGCAGACGCTCAACGTACCCTGGTACGGGCAACGCACGGAGTTTACCTGCGGCCCGGCGGCGGCCATGATGGCGATGGCGGGACTGGATTCCGGATACGAACCGAACGAAAGTGACGAGCTGACCCTGTGGCGGGAAGCGACAACCATTTTCATGACCTCCGGTCACGGGGGCTGTCATCCCATTGGCCTCGCGCTGGCGCTACACCAGCGCGGTTTTTCCAGTGAGGTCTATCTGAACCTGACCGGCCCGCTGTTTATCAGCGGCGTGCGCAGTGAAGAAAAAAAGCGTGTGATGGCACAGGTGGATAGGGATTATCGCGCCCAGGCCCGAGCGCGTGGTCTGCCAGTGATTGCCGAGGACTTTACCCAGCAACGGTGCCAGCAATGGTTGGAAGAAGGTGCACTGGTTTTATTACTGATCAGCACCTACCGTCTGGACGGCAAGAAGGTTCCCCACTGGGTGACGCTGACCGGCATGGACGATGAATGTTTTTATGTGCATGATCCGGATGTGGACGATGAAGATAATCCGCTGGATAGTCAGTATCTTCCCATAGCGCGGGAGGACTTTGCGAAAATGTCACTGTTCGGAACCGAGCGACTGCGCACTGCAGTTGTTGTACGCAGGTTTCAATAAAGCAGTTTTCAGGGTAATGCATTTTTACCAGGCACTTGTTCGGTAGATTTTTATGACAATATATTTTCGCCTGACTGACCAATTTTTTTGAACTGGTTTACGGTATTTTTCTTGCCGCCATCGGGGGGCTTTTTCCGGTAGTTAAGCCTGACCGGGATGTGAGAAAAAACTCGTTCATTTTCAATCACTTTCCACTCTTCTTTCATTTTCGAATCGCCAAAGCGTTATTCCGTTCCGGCTGACTATTCTTGCGCTGAGAAATTTGACCGCTCCGTTACTTCCTTCTAGCCTTCTGCGCGCTTTCCGGTATCGTCCACCCCCATTTTTTCGACCTGGGTTCGGCTACCGGAGAGCAGACACCAGTCACCTTGTGTGACCTTCACAATAAGAACAATTCCGGTACGGATATCTTTTTTCTGTGCCGCTTCAGAGAGAAAACAAAATGGTAAGTTACAAATCCCTTCTAGCCGGTCTGGCTATTTCGGCAACCGCCACATTCGGGCACGCCGCTACCATCGTCAATGGGGGTTTCGAGGATGGTTTTGATAATTGGAACGAAGTGGACCCTGCGGCAATTTCCGGCGTGGCCTACAGTGGTTCCAACTCGCTCAAAATCTCCGGTAGCCCGGCTCGGGTGCATCAGGTGGTAAACGTGAAACCCAATACCAAATACACCCTGAGTGCCTATGTGCGCGGTAAGGGCCAGATTGGTATCAATGACCTGAATGGGCTGTTTAAAAACAAAAAGTTTGACGTGAGTGACTGGACCAAGGTATCCCGTACGTTTACTACCGCCGGCACCAATTCTTTACAGGTATTTGCTAAACATAACAACAATACCAGCGATGTACGCTTCGATAATTTCTCACTGGTGGAAGAAGGTGGTTCATCCACACCCCCCAGCTCCGGCGGCAGCAAGCTGCCGAGCAGCATAACCGAGGGCACCATTTTCGATCTCGAAGGTGATAACCCGGATCCAGTGGTAAACGATTCCACCCTGTTATTCCTGCCTCTGGAAGCCCGTTACACCTCACCCAACGGCAACGGCTGGCGCCATGAGTACAAGGTAAAATCGAGCCTGCGGGAAGCCATGACGGATACCTACGAGGAATTTTCAGCGAACATCAAAGTGGAAATGTCCGACGCGGGTAAAACCATAATCGCCCAGCACCACGCCAGTGATACCGGCACCATCATGAAGGTGTATGTTTCCGACTCGCGGGAATCCGGTTTCTTCGACAGTGTGGCGGGCAACGGCGTGTTCGATGTGTATGTGCGACTACGCAATACCAGCGGCAACGAAGAGAAGTATGCGCTGGGCACCATCACCAGCGGTGGTTCCTTCGATCTGCACGTGCTTAACAATTACGGGGAAGTCTATGTAACCGCTCTGGGCCGGACCTACGGTATTCCTGTGGAGGACGATTCCGCATCCTACTTCAAGTTTGGCAACTACCTGCAATCCCAGGACACCTATACCATGGAAAACTGTGGCGAATCCGGTAATTCCAGTTCATTCGCGGAGTGCTTCGACGACCTGGGGATTACCCAGTCGAAAGTGACCATGACGGATGTACGCTATACACGGGTCACCAACTAAGAGTTTTCACCAAGCGGGCATCAAAGACACCGGGTGCCCGCGCCCATCGCGCTTCTCACGCATTGCCTGGCGATTACTTTCGGTACAGATCTCCGAAGAAGTCCCCTTGTTTCCACCTCGGTTTCTCATCCGCATCCGTCACCTCCCGCGCTATCGCATAGTTCACCTCAGCAAACTGCTGGGCGGCGGTGTAGTTGATCTGCTCGTCGGCTTCGTCGCTGGGGCGGTGATAGCGGCTTTTCAGGAATTCAATCTGCGCACTGGCGCCGTCGATCTTGCTGTCGATCGCGTCGCGGCCGGTGATCAGGTAGATCGCCGGAACTCCCTGCCGAACGAAACTGTAGTGATCGCTGCGTACGAAGATGACTTGCTCGGGCATCGGGTCGGGGCTGAGTTTCAGGCCCGCGCGCTCTGCCGCGCGGGCGGCGGTTTTGCCGAGGCTCGAATGCTCGGCGCCGAAGGCGATGACGTCTTTGAACGGGTACAGCAGCATCGGCATATCCAGATTGATGTTTGCCACCATGGATTTCGGCGGTACCGGCGGGTGCTGGGCGAAATAGTCGGAGCCGAGCAGGCCTTCCTCTTCGGCGGTGACCGCGACGAACAGGATGGAACGGCGCGGGGCGCGGCCGGATTCCACAAACAGGCGCGCGACTTCCAGCATGACGGCAATACCGGCGGCATTGTCCTGGGCGCCGTTGTTGATCCGATCCAGCGGGGCTGATTGCGATGCAGATGGACCGGAAACCACGGCATCGTGACCGCTCCGGGGTGCATCATGCCTGCCCGGTTTATCCACCCCGATATGGTCGAGGTGCGCAGAAAAAACCACATACTCGCCTTTCAGATCCGGATCGCTCCCCGGTAGCAGCCCCACTACGTTGGGGCTGATCACCTTGCGGTGCTCGGCGCGGCTGGTGAGGGTGGCGGTGTAAGGCAGCGGGAAACCCGCGGGCACCAGGCCGTTTGCCGTTTCGGTAAATATGGTGTCGAGACTGCGCTCGGCACCCATAAACAGCTGTTTGGCTGCCGGGATATCCAGTAACACCCCCGGGTGCAGCCCGGGATTGGCATTGCCGGGAATATCGTCTGCGCGCACCCAGTCAAAGCTCGGGTCCGGTATATGCTCAGCGGAGCGGGCAAATGGACGGCGATACTCCCGGGCGGGGGTGTTGAGTGTGATATAGCCGACGGCGCCGTGGCGGGCGGCAGTGGCCCGTTTGCTGCGGCCGGAGGCAAAGTGGGCACCCACTTCGTTGGGCAGGCGCTGTGGTCGTCCGTCCAGCATCACCACGATCTTTCCCTGCACGTCCAGGCCGGCGTAATCGTCGAGGCCGAATTCCGGGGCCTCGATACCATAGCCCACAAATACCAGCCCGCCATTAGTGGCGGTATCTTCGCTGATGGCGGGCGGCGCGGCGATGAAGTCCGACCCCAGCTCAAAGGTGATATCCCCCTCACGGCTGTGCAACATCAGCGTGGCGCGATGGGCACTGTGTGTCGGCCAGCGGGCCTCGCGGAAGGGCACCTGCTGGAAATAATCATCGCCGGTAATCGAAGTCAGGCCAAGACTGGCGAAACGCTGTGCGACATAGTCCGCCGCCTGCTGATAGCCGGCACTGCCGGTCTCGCGGCCCTGCAGGGCATCGGCGGCCAGAAAATTCACATCGGCGCGCATGGCGGCCACATCGGCTGTCGGTATGGCCTGGAATTTTGGCAGGGAGCTACAGGCACTGATCAGGCCGCTGCACAACACGGCGGCAACCAGTGCCGGGAATGCGAACTTTTTTGAGCGGGTGGCGGAGACAGCGGAAGTTTCGGCGCGGGACATGCTGGGCTCGGACTTGTTATGGGAATCGGCGCCAGCTTAGCACGCTCGCCGGTGGGACACCGGCGACAAATTGGGGAATTGCGAAGGCGATTGCAGCGGTTCAGTGACCTGGTTGCAGGCGGGTAAAACTGCTGGCGACGGCCTGCTCAGCCAGCTCGTGGGCGCGGTCTGCGCAGAAGTCGCCGTGCCCTGCAAGCATATGCTGAAACGGCAGCTGCAGGAGCCGCTGAAAGTCGGCTGCCAGCCAGCGGTGATTGTTCTCACTGTCCGGTGTGGCACGCCGACACCACCCTGGCGCCACCTGCATCCCCTGATGCACCCCGCTGAGTCGCAGCATCCATTTCCCCGCCCAGTTGCACGCGGTCCAGCTGTTCCAGTACTGCAGCGCGTCGCAGGTGAGCAGCAGGCCGCCGGCCTGGGGAATCAGCAGGGCCGCTTCCGGTACCTCGCTGTTACTGAACTCAAACACTCGACCACCGGTCACCGGGCAGGTACCGCCATCAACAAGAAACTGATCGGCGGGGGGCAATGGGTAGTGATCGGAATGGGACTGCCGCCAGAAAAATACGTTGAAACGGTCCCGGTAGTAGAGGTCGTCACAACCGTGGAAATAGCCCAGGCGTACCGCCTGACACACGGTGCCAAGCTCGGTGAGCCGCTCCTCCTGCACCGGGTTGAGACGTACCGGGTTGACCAGCAGCAATTCGTCGCCGCTACGCACGATACCCATGTTGCGGTTTACCAGCACCCCCGGGGCGATACGGGCCTGCCCCCGCACCACAAAGAAATCCGGCAACAGCTGGCGAATGGGTCCGTGGGGAAGCGGTGGCGGATAGGCGATATGCATGGTCGGCAAGGAGCTCCTGTGCGGCACTCCCTGCCATCAGTGGTTTACAGCGCGCACTGTGGTAACGGTCTCAGCTGTACTGCAGCCGATTGCTGATGCCACTCAGAATCTGCATGGCATGTGCCGAATCACAATCACGCACCAGGACATGTTCATGACAGCGGGCGGATACCACGTTGACCGGGATACCCGCATCCGCCAGCTCTCGCAGGATGATGGCGGTCAGGCCCGGCACCTGTACACCCGCAGCGTAGTGCAGGGTAATCTGGCGGTAATCGTCTTCCACGGTGAGTTTTGCATTTTCAGCAATCTGGCGAGGCAGCAGTGCACAGATGCCTTCCCGCTCACGGAAAATGCACCGGCACTCAGGCAACAACTGCCGCAGCTGTTCTTCATCCAGGTTACACAGGCCCAGGCGCTCACGGTCCAGAATGGGGGTAAGGCGCATTAGCAGCTGATCGATTTTTACTTGGGCATTCATCGGCGATCTCTCCTGGATTGGTCTTTCACCCGCGCCTTGGCGCTGTTTCCGGGTTTTTGGTTTGGCAGTTTGCCCTTGGGTTTTTGCACCGCCGGGCCAAACTTTTCACCTTCAAAAGTGGGTTCCCCTTCCACCGGTGTGGTGTCCACCAGCTGCTCCCCCTGCTGCTCTTCCTGCTCCCAGCGATCCAGAGCCATATCGATATCGTTTTCGATATCCATGCGCGGGAAGGTGGGACAGGGTGCGTCTTTTTCCGGGTTGTGCCAGCCAGACAGCGGCGCCACAAATACCACCAGGGACTTGTGCAGATAGTTGCGGCCGATACTCGCTTCGGTCCAGGTGGTCTGCCAGGCGTACTTGCCCTTTACCGCGTAATCACTTTCGTAGGATTTGAGAGTGAGAAAATACGGATACAGGCGGCCGCCGCGGCACACGATGCGGCGCTCGGTCTTGATATTGGCCATCTGCGTGAAGGGGTCGAAGTACCAGGTTATGTCGTAACCGTAGGAGAACTTCATCTTGTCGCCGCGGCGACTGAAAGCATAGGAGCGGCCGGTGCCGTCCTTGTTGAGGCTCCACACATGCTGGGCCTCTCCGTCCCGGGAAATCAGCCAGTTGCCCACCCACTGATCCGCTTCAAGACGGGAATCCACATCCCAGCCGGGGTACTGACCATCTTCCGCGGATTCGGGCTCCGATTCCCTGGCTGCGGATTCGCTTTCCTCGTCAGCGGCGATGGTTACCGGTGCCAGAACCATAGCGGCCAGTAACAGAGTGCTGTGACTGGCGGTGCGAAGTGTCTGAATAAAGCGTGGCTGCATGACTGCCGAACTCCACTTGCGCTTTATTCGTCCCTGAGAAAGTTGCCGTTGCCGCTGACCGGCGCCGGTGCCATCCTGCACCGACGCGGGCCCCGATACTGCTACCTGTGCCGACATGGGCCGGGGCCAAGGCTTGACTGGGCCCAACCCTCAGTTCCCCGCGGAAGCGGTTTGCTGGGATTCACTGCGGTCGCGCTGGTACAGATTCGGGCACTCGGCACCGTGATTGGGGGTTTCCCAGTCCGCCAGACGGCGTTGGAAGGCCAGAATGCCGCCGTTGTGCTGGCGCCAGTGACGGCCGTCGATCACGTTGAAGTCTAGGGTGACGGGGCTCCAACCGGTAAACTGCGCGTACACCATGCCGCTGTTGCAGTGCAGGGTGCCACCGGTACGAATCCGCACGGTATCTCCCTCAAACCGCCAGGAAATGGCGAATCCATGGGTGAGCTGGCCGTCTTTACGGAAACCGTGGGCATACCCGGTGCCGTCGGCCTTGAGCTGCCACACGAGCTGTTCATCCCCCTGCCCAACCACCAGCCAGTTGCCCACCCAGCTTTTGGCGGCGGCCTGATCCGGGGTGTGCTCCTGCGCTTCGGCGAAGGTGGGGAGGATTAGAAAGACTGCAAATGTGAGGGCGTAAGCCTGCAGCAGGGAGTGGAGGACGGGACGGAAGGACAACTGACGCAACAACTTCATGCGGCACTCTTCTCTGTTGGATTCAACGACTGGCGGTTATTTGATCAACCTAAATAAAAGCCTAGTCGTAAATCTCAACTGTGGCAGCAGAAGCGACAATTTTCTTTGATTTCGCGCCACGCGACGCTATTGATCCGTTTTTTCCAGTGGCTGCGCTACAGGGTAGTTACCTGGTCCGCCGTCGGCGCAGCCCGAACCACAACAGGGCGCCCACCGCGAGAGCGGCGAGAAACAGCAGCGCTGCCCAGCCGTAAATGGCACCCCCGCCGGTCGGCTGCAGCAGTTCGCGAGCCTTCACCACATTTCCCAGCAGTCGTTGGAATTTCTCGATCACTTCGTTGGACGGTGCCCGCTGCAGAATCGCGTCCCGCAGCCCCTGCCACTGTTGATCGAGCTGGGTGGCAAGTGCGGGATTACGCGCCGCCAGTTGCGCGCGCGCGGGCTGATAACCGGTGCGCAGAGCAAGCATGATCTGGTGATAGGCACTGGCGGCATCGCCGCTGCGATAGGTGGACTGGGCGAGATACAGCAAGCCGGCGGCGCGTGCCAGGGGATGCTGCAGCGCGCGAGTTTCAACCGGGTGCGCACGCCACCACATCAGGGATTCCCGGGCCTCCTGTGGAAGTGTGGCCGGGCGCAATACCGCGATACCCGGTAGTCCCACCAGGGCGGGATAGCGCTTGGCGAGCTTTGGGGCCGGCGCCAGCTGCGGCGCACTGAACGAGGCCACCTTCACCGCAAGCGCCCAGCGCTGCCGGCTGCTGAGATCCCCGTCTACCGCCTGGTCATGGGCATCATTGCGGGTGGGTTCCAGCACATTGTAGAAATCGTAAAGACTCAGGTTCGCCATCCGTGCCGGATCGTTCAATGCCCGCTCGGGCTGGTCGGCGGCGCCGTCGATACCATGACAATGCTGACACCGGTCCTGATACAAGGCGCGGGCCTCACTGGCTGGTGGCAGGGATTCCGCCGGGGAACGCGGCAATTGATAGAGAGCAGCGAGACGGTCGGCAGCGGCGTTGGCCTGGCGGCGCACCGCCTCTGCGGACGCTTTGTCGGCGATGGCGCTGTTGAGGGACTGTAGCGACCCCAGCAACTGGGTACGGCCGGGCCTGTCCGGCAGCTGCTCCACCAGGCCACTGGCAAATTCGGTATTGTCCCGCGTCTGCCGGTAGAGGCTCCGGTCGGCGACCGCCCCTTCCTGAACCGCCTCCGGATAATCCACCGCCACAAAGGACAGCAGGCTGACCGCACGGGCGGCGATATCCTGCTGCTCACGGTCGGCGCTGTCCGATGTCTGCGCCGCGTTCAGCCCGGCCCACAGCAACAGGCACAGGCTGCATAGCCAGGACGCAATCTGCGGAGAACACGGTGGCAGCGGGCGAGTCTGGAGCATTGTGATTCTGTTGGTCTTAATAGCGACACCCGTTTTCAGCCTAGCAGTGCTGGCCGCGGCAGGGGCGCACAGTCAGCCGGGTGGCATGGGATACCGGTCACCCGGCCACAAAAAACCCCGCGGCTGCGGGGTTTTCGGTGGGCGGTGCGGGCGATCAGCCTTTTTCGCTGCGCTCTTTCTCCACCAGGAAGTCCACCACGTCCAGCATCATCTGCTGTCCGTTGGATTTGCCCTTGAAGCCCGGCAGCGAGGTGCTGACACGGTATTTGCCAGCGACAACCATTTCCGGTGTTCCGCTCAGTTTATACGCGCGCTGCTTGGCCTGGCCCTGCTTCACCTTGCTGTTGATGGCGAAGCTGTTCATCAGCTTGACCGCTTTTTCGCCATCGGCACCGGCTTCACTGAAGATCTCGGCAATGGCCGCATCATCCGGCTTCCACTCGCGACCATCGCGGTTGGCGAACATTTTGCGCTGCTGGGCGATGGCGCCAAAGATGGGGGCGTGTACCTGGTCCAGAACACCCATGGCATCGGCGACGTAGAACATGCGCGCATGCACTTCCATGACCGGCTGCCAGATTGCTGGAATCTTCTTCAGCGTCACGTCGGCGGGCATGGTTTTCTGCCACTTTTTCAGCGGTGTCTCGAAGTGATAGCAGTGGCCACAGCCGTACCAGAACAGCTCGGTGACCTCGATTTTGCTGTCGTCATCCTGGGCGACGGCCTGGGGCAGCACTTCGTAATGCTGGCCAGCCTTGAATTTGCCCGGGGCTTCCTGAGCACAGGCGGCGAGGCTCAACAGCATGGTAAATAGTGCGACGACGGCTCTCATAGGTACTTACTCCAAACTTTTATTCTGGGTGACGGACAACGCTTGGCCAGAGGATACTCCGCTGTAACTGTCGCCCGGCTGAATATAGACCGCGAAGATTATTGAAGTTCCCACCGCCCGGTGCAACCCGCGCACGGTGGCCAGAAACAAAAAGACCGGTCAGTGACCGTAATGCTGTTCACTTAAGCGGAGCAGCACGACGATTCACCGGATAGCGGGTTTTGCTGATCTTTACCGTCCTCGGCCTAGAAGGCCGAGGACGGTCCTCTAAAAACAGGTTCCCAATCCCCGCCCTAAGCTCCGATAAGCGCGCTCCAGTCCTTGATAATGGCTGAGCCGCGGCCATGACAATCAGCTGCGCAGCAATATACTGGCATGCGAACTTAAAGCGTATCCTGGCTGGGTTTCCCCCGTGAGCGACCGCTGCCTGGCTTGCCTCTCGACGTATCACGTTGTACGCCAACAGTAGCCCCCACACTTCCTGATAAACCAGTTCCACGGTCTTGCTACGTAGGGTGACGGCGTTGTGCTGCATGGAACTTTTGATGTCACGGAAGCCGATTTCGATTTCCCAGCGCTCTTGGTAGAGCCTCGCAACGGCTTTAGTGCCATAAGTATCTGCCGGTAGCGAGGTAAATACCGTTTTGTTTTTGCCATTATGCTTGTAGCTCACTGCTCGAACTTCCCAGTACTCGGGAAGGGCCGGATTGCGCTTCCGAGCCTGGGGGGAGACCTTCATTCGCAGTAGTCGATCATTTTTGTTGTAGACCTCCACTGTCTCACTGACCAGGCCTTTGCGCTCGGGGATCAGCCAGTGGCGTTGCGTGTTCTGATCCGCCCACCGCAGCAAAAGGTCTGCACTCCAAAAACCCTTATCAAACAGGGTTACGGAGGCTTCCGGCACCTGATTCATAAACTCATCGGCCAGGCGTATTTCGCTGCGTCGGTAAGGGCTTAGCTCTGCATTCAGAAGTACATGTGAACGTACGTTCATTAGAGCAACCAGGCGCATAAGAGGGTACGGAGTTTGCCGGTTTGTGCTCGTGTTACCGGAGCCAAAATGATCTCGCAGCTCAGGAGTATCTTGAGTGCGCAACAGCGCGCCATCGACAGCGAGAACTTGCAATCCTCGCCATTCATCTTCGGGGTAACGCTCATGTCCCCAGTGCACCCCGGTACGTTGAAATAGCCACTGAACGGGGTTAGCACCAAGACGCTGTCGCGCCTTTGATACCCCGCTTGGCGCCAACAGGCTATCGTTCGCGAGCCCCTGAGCACAGATATTGAGCCTGCGGGCAACTTCTGAGACCGGTTCATTCCTGAACAGGGCCATGCCCAGCACGAGCCAGAGTACCTGATCGGCGGGAAGTCGACGGCGGCGAATAGTGGCTTGCGAGGATAACTGCAGAGCGGAATCCACCCATTCAACGGGAATGTTCTGGGTGAAGGTACTCAGGTCACAGAAGGACTGGAGGGCATCAATATCGAAGAGAGACTGCTGAAGAGACACAAAAAAATCCGGTTTCCTGATCTGGAAACCGGATTTTCCGGGGCCCCACCTTAGGCTGCAATGCTTAAGTGAACAGCATTACGGTCAGTGACCGGTCTTTTTGTCGGATAGCGCACATGCTGAGGCTTATCTGATCGCGTGGTGGTTATTCGGTCAGGCCTGCCACGTAGTTCGCTACCGCCTTGATTTCGGCGTCCGACAGCTGGCGAGCCACGGTGCGCATGGTGCGGGCGTCGCCATCGTTGGCGCGGGTACCCTCGCGGAAAGCCTTCAGCTGCTTTTCCACATACTCGGCATACTGCCCGGAAAGGCGCGGATAGCCGGCGGGCGCATTGCCCTGCCCGGTCGGGGAGTGACAGCCCATACAGGCCGCCACACCGGTGTCGGCATTACCCGCGCGGAAAATTTTACGACCCAGCTCCAGCGCATTCACGGTGTCGCCGTTGTTCAGCATGACGGTGAACTTCTCGGATCCAGAGATCTGGATGTTCTGGGAGGCGAAGTAGGCAGCTACGTCGGCCATATCCTGATCGTTCAGGTTGTCCAGCATACCGGTCATTTCCGGTACCTTGCGGGTGCCTTCCTTGATGTCGTGCATCTGCTTGAGCAGATATTTCTCACCGAGACCGGCAATCTTCGGAAAGGTCGGCGCCGGGCTGTTGCCGTCAACACCGTGACAGGCTACACATGCCGCAGCCTTGGCCTGTCCCGCACTGGCGTCACCGGCAGCGTGTCCCACCTGGGCGAAAGCTACCATCCCCAAAGCCAGAGCGGCCTTCTTTATAATGCTGTTCATACGTCGTCCTGTTGCGCGCTGAAGTTTTGCATTCGATCTTCGCTGTCGACGGCAACCATACGCCGGGCAGCCATCAGCGACGATAAAACCGCGGCATTATATACTTGCGCGCCATCTGAGTGTACCGGGAAGGCCCATGTCCGAATCCAATGTAGAACGAATCAATTTCCGCCGCGCGGAATTCCTCACCAGCGCGCCGACCCTGGCGGAGTGCCCGGAGGATTCCGGCGCCGAAGTCGCCTTCGCGGGCCGCTCCAATGCAGGAAAGTCCAGTGCCATCAATGCGTTGACCGACAACAGCAAGCTGGCGCGCACCTCCAAAACCCCCGGGCGTACGCAGCTGATCAACTTCTTCCGCCTGAATGAGCAGCAACGGCTGGTGGATCTGCCCGGTTACGGCTACGCCAAGGTGGCGCGCTCGATGAAGGACGAGTGGCAACGCCATCTGGCCTTTTACCTGGAACAGCGCCACTGCCTCAAGGGGCTGGTACTGCTGATGGACATCCGCCAGCCGCTCAAGGAGTTCGATCTGCAGATGTTGAGCTGGGCCACCACTTCGGGTCTGCCCACACACATTCTGCTCACCAAGGCGGACAAGCTGAAAAATGGCCCTGCTAACAACGCGCGCTTTGCGGTGGAGAAAGAACTGAAGGCGCTGGAACTGGACCGCAATGTCACGGTACAGATTTTTTCTGCGCCCAAACGCAAGGGGCTGGACAAGCTGGAGCGCCAGCTGAACCAGTGGCTGTCACTGGCGCCGACACCGGCTGCCGACGGCGCTCCGGAAAGCGATGAAGGTGGCGAACACTGACCCGCATCAAACACCGCTGGAGGGCTGTTCACGCAGACTTTCGAGCAGAATCCGCCGCAGCGTGCGGCGGGTGCTGGGGGAAAGTCCACGCAACTGTTCCGCGGTCAGCTGGCGGCGGGCAATCAGCGATACCAGAGTGCGCTGACTGATCTGAACGGTTAAAAACGTTTCCGGACGGGCCATGGGGGTACCTTCAGTGCAACCGCGGCGCCGCTGTGGCGGCACCGGCGGGGATTGGCAAACCACCGCTGCCCCTCACCCGCTCGGCCACCCCAGGGGGCAAATCTGTTGCGCCGGTGTACAGGGTGCGAATGCAGTCGGCGGTCAACTGGTAATTGGCCTTGTCCCCCAGTTCCCGAGCGAGACGCGAGCTGGATGTCACCAGAACATAGTTGGCGTACCCGCTTTCCCCGTGCTGACGGTAGGCCTCCATCAACTGACGCGCGCTGTCGGTAAAACGCACGGTCGCCACCGCGTATCCGGGGGTACGCTTCAGCAGCAGAAAATCTGCCAGCTCAAACGCACAGCCCAGAAACGGAATGGCCTGCCCATGTTTGCCCTCCTCGCATAACATAGCGCCGCGCTCGCTCCATTCCAGCCACGCCTGTTCTGCACGGCCGCTATCCTCCATCAACCACTGGCGGTGATTGGCACATAAAAATCGCAGGTTCACGAACTTCTCCATTGTCTTCCCCAAAGGCGCTGCCGCGGGGCACTGCCCGATGGCAATTCCGTATGCCCGGCTCCCCGGTACAGAGCGGATCCGAACAATTAAAACATGCTAATGCGAAGCATTATCGTTTGCAATTGTCAGGATAGGTTCTTGCTGGCATTTCGGGTGATTTGCGCCGCCAGAAATCGTCTAGACTAAAAACATGCCGCTCATATTTCGCGCACACCGCAAGGTGAGAGAATGCGGAGGCGGTCTCACAGGATGTTTCTTGGGCTTCGCGTGAATGTGTTTTGGGGAAGCTTGTGGACAAGTCGCCCGGCGGGCGGCGCTATTACCTGGCATGTAGGCGGCGCCGGGTAAGTAAGAAAACCGCAGGCAAAAAAAAGCCGGCAGATTGCAGCTGCCGGCCAGGGGTCAGTGTCCTTGGGGATGGACACTGGGGAGCCGCGTCCAGGGGGACGGACGCGACCTTGGGTTCTCACCCAAATTCCACTGCATCCGATGCGATTCCTTCAACACCAAATCCTTCAGTACAAAGACTAAGCTGGGGCACCAGGGTTCCCCACTTTTTTTCGCTGTTCGGATGCTGCAACTGTATCCCACCTATCCTGCCGTTGCGGGCAAAAAATTCCGGTTCTGAGACTTTATTCCCCGCAGCACATCAAAACTTTCCGCTTTCGCGCAATTTGTAGCCAGATTCCCCACGAAAAATTCCCGCCCTTGCCGCGGGAGCGTACAAATTTCGGGCAAAAAAAAGCCCCGATGGGGGTAGCTTCGGGGCGAGGGGCTTCTGACTAAGCTTTGGGGGATGATGTTGCAATCCAACGATCTTGCTTAGTTAGAGGGGCCCTTTTGTCGTTTGTTCCGCAGGTTGCGAAAAAATTAAAAAAATTCGCTGATATTTTTTCAGGTTCGAAGGAAACTGTGCGGCTTCGCACACTGTAGCTTCTGGATCCCGGGTCGAGCCCGGGATGACGTAGTAGCCGGGGTGATATAGTAGCCGGAGTGACGTCTTGGCCGGGATGACCAAGGCTCCGTCATGCCGGACTCGATCCGGCATCCAGTGAGGCCCAGCCGACAAGCGCATATTTGATCAATGCGCTTCATCCCAGTTGGCACCCTCGCCCAGTTCGGCAATCAGCGGCACATCCAGTTCCGCCGCGGCCTGCATCAGTTCGGGGATGCGTTTAACCACCTGTTCCCGCTCGTCCGCCGGCACTTCCAGCACCAGTTCGTCGTGCACCTGCATGATCAGGCGGGTCTTGAGCTTCTCGTCCCGCAGCCATTGGGCCACTGCGATCATCGCGCGCTTGATAATGTCCGCTGCGGTGCCCTGCATGGGCGCATTGATGGCGGTGCGCTCGGCGGCCTGACGCTGCATGCCGTTGCGGGAGTTGATCTCCGGCAAATACAGGCGGCGGCCGAACAGGGTTTCCACATAGCCCTTGTCCGCGGCCTGCTTGCGGGTGTTTTCCATATACGCCAGCACGCCCGGGTAGCGCTCGAAGTAGCGGTCGATATAGGTCTGGGCGTCCGCGCGGGGAATATCCAGCTGTTTGGCGAGGCCAAACGCGCTCATGCCGTAGATCAGGCCGAAATTGATCGCCTTGGCGCGGCGGCGCTGTTCGTCGGTCACGTCCCCTGCCGGGACTTCGAATACTTCCGCCGCGGTCGCGCGGTGAATGTCGGCCCCCTCGGCAAAGGCATCCAGCAGGCCTTTATCGCCGGACAGGTGCGCCATGATGCGCAGCTCGATCTGCGAGTAGTCCGCGGCCACGATTACACTGCCACCGTTGATTCTTGGATCGGCCACAAACGCCTGACGGATGCGACGGCCCTCTTCGGTGCGGATCGGAATATTCTGCAGGTTGGGATCCGAAGAAGACAGGCGCCCGGTAGCGGCCACCGCCTGATGGTAGGAGGTGTGCACGCGACCGGTGGCCGGGTCGATCATCTGCGGCAGTTTGTCGGTGTAGGTGTTTTTCAGCTTGGCCATACCCCGGTACTGCATGATCAGCGCCGGCAGCTTGTGGGAAAGCGCCAGCTCCTGCAGTACCGGCTCCGCGGTGGACGGCGCCCCTTTGGGGGTTTTCTTGATGACCGGAATTTCCAGCTTTTCAAACAGAATGGTGCCCAGCTGCTTGGTGGAGCCGAGATTGAACTCCTCTCCCGCTTCCTCGTACGCCTGCTGTTCGAGGTCCCGCATTTTCTCTTCGAGCTCGCCGGACTGTTTTTTCAGCATGGCTGCGTCGATATAGGCCCCGTTGCGCTCAATATGGGTGAGCACCGGCACCAGCGGCATTTCAATCTCATCGAGCACTTTTTCCAGGCTTGGCTCTTTGGCCAGGCGACCGCTCAATTCCCGATGCAGACGCAGAGTGATGTCGGCATCTTCCGCCGCGTAAGGCCCCGCCTTGTCCAGCTCGATCTGGTTGAAGGTGAGCTGCTTGGCGCCCTTGCCGGCGATGTCTTCAAATTTGATGGTGGTCTCGCCCAGATACTTCAGCGCGAGAGTATCCATATCGTGGCGGCTGCCGGTGCTGTTGAGCACGTAGGATTCGAGCATGGTGTCGCGGGTGATACCGCGCAGCTCGATTTCGTAGTTGGCTAGAATGTGGCTGTCGTACTTGAGGTTCTGGCCGACTTTTTTGTAGTCGTCACTTTCCAGAATCGGTTTGAGCTTGGCCAGCGCCTGGTCGAAATCAACCTGCGCCGGTGCCCCCATATAGTCGTGGGCCAGGGGCAGATAGGCGGCTTCGCCGGCTTCCACCGCAAAGCTCATTCCCACCAGTTTGGCCTGCATATAGTTGAGGCTGGTGGTTTCGGTGTCGAAGGCGAAAACGTCCGCCTCCTTCAGCTTTTCGATCCAGGTATCGAGTTCTTTTTCGTCGAGAATGGTGGTGTAGTTGCGCTCGACGGTCATGGCCTCGGCGGCGGACTCGGCATCGCCGTCACCCTGCCCAGACAACTCCTCCACCCAGCTGCGGAATTCCATTTGCTTGAACAGCTCGCGCAGCCTGTCGGTATCCGGCTCGCCGTTGGCGAGGCGCTCAGGCCGGTAGTCCATTTCCACATCGGTCTTGATGGTGGCGAGCACGTAGGACATATCCGCCGCGTCTTTGTGTTCGGCCATTTTCTTGGCCAGGGTTTTCGAACCGCGGAAACCCAGCGGTGCGATGGCATCGAGATCCGCGTAGATATCCTTGAGGCTGCCGATACCCTGTAACAGCGCCAGCGCGGTTTTCTGACCCACGCCCGGCACGCCGGGAATGTTGTCCACCTTGTCGCCCATCAGCGCGAGGAAGTCGATGATCAGCTCCGGACCCACGCCAAACTTCTCTTTGACGCCCTCTACATCCATGACCGTGTTCGACATGGTGTTCACCAGGGTCACCCCCGGGCGCACCAGCTGGGCCATGTCCTTGTCGCCGGTGGAGATGATCACGTCCATGCCCTGCTCTGCGCCCTGCAGCGCCAGGGTGCCGATCACATCGTCCGCTTCCACCCCGTCGATCACCAGGCGCGGCAGTCCCATGGCGTCGATGATGTCGTGAATGGGCTGGATCTGTGCGCGCAGGTCATCCGGCATCGGTGGACGCTGGGCTTTGTATTCTTCGAACAGTTCGTCGCGGAAGGTTTTGCCCTTGGCGTCGAACACCACTACTACCGGGCTGTCCGGGTGCTCCTTGAGATGTTTCCGCAGCATGGAGATGACACCGCGCACCGCGCCGGTAGGCTGGCCATCGCTGGTTTGCAGTGGCGGCAGGGCGTGGAAAGCGCGGTAAAGATAGGAGGAGCCGTCCACCAGAATCAGTGGTGCGGAAGAGGACTTGGGGTTGCTCATAGACAGTCGGGAATTCGATTTGCGTGGGTCGGATTTGTTGGGCGACAGGATACCCGCGTTGAAAAAATTTCGCTCGTGCAGCGGCCGCGGAATTTGGCGCTGCGCCGTTCAATCCATCGTCACCGCCGCGCCAGTCATCGCAGTGTCACCCCCGTTCCGGCCGCAGCTTCTAGGCTTGGTATAGGGAAGTCGCAGCGAGGCACAACATCATGAAATCCCACCTAAACATCCCCCTGGTATTGACTCTGGGGTTCTCTGGCGCGGCCTTAGGCGATGGCGCCGATCAGCAAGATCTGCACCGGCAGAAGGCTGCCGGCTCGGCCTATGCCGCTGAGACCATGGAACATGTAGAGACCAACACCTACCAGATACCGGAAGTGGCCCGGCAAGAAGGTAGCACCGTCAACAGCTACCTGGTGGAGGAGCAAAACCGCGAGCAGTACCGTCAGGAGATGTTGAAGCAAAAAAATCGGCGCGCGCTGCTGAGCAATGTGCGCAGCGCACAGATGCAGCAGGTCAAGGCGTTCCTGGAAGAGGCACAGCAGAGTGAGCAGGTCGCGCAGGAATCCGCGCCAGAAGCACCCGCGGAAGCGACGGCGCGGCCGATGGAGCAGATAACCCCGGCTCTTCTGGAAGAGGAGGCCGACCGCGGCGCACCAGCGGCCGACGTGAAACTGCAGACAGAAGACGAGAATCCGGTGGAAGCGGCGCAGGAGCCTTCCTGAATCGCTTCGCGATCCTCTCTGATCAGGCCTATTGCGCGCTGCGGTCCGGGATCCGCGCAAGACACAGACGTGCGTCGGCCAGCAGCTTTTCCATCAAGTCCCGATAGCTCGCACCTTCCGCCATCGTGATGCCCAGCGGGTCCAGCGCCTGATAGCCAAGGTTCAGATTGGTGGCCGTCTGGCGGTCCCGATCATTTGCCGGTGCCTCGCCAAACAGGCAACCGACAACTGCGGACGGATCCTCGTCCAGTGCGCGGCGCTTCTGCACCAGGGTCCGCGCCCCGTGCTGGTGACCGGAGCCAGCGCCCAGACTTTCCACCGCCACCCCGGCCGCGCCAAAAAAGTGGCTGTAGGCCTGGTGCGTGGTAACGATAGGGGCATCCTTGTAGGCCCAGAGTGCGCGGTCCTGTACCTTCTGAAGATTGGCCATGGCGCGGGAAAAGTCTCGGGCACGCTGGCGATAGTCCTCGGCATGCTCGGGATCGGCAGTAGCCAGCCGGGTAGCAATCATCGCCGCCATCACCGCGGCATTGCGCGGCCGCAACCACAGGTGCGGGTCGGCAGCGTCTGCCCCGGCATACTCGTATGCAGTCTCATCGGCCAGCAGCACCAGCTGGCGCTCGTCCGGCACCAGGGCCATCTGTCGCGCCAGCACCGACTCCATGGCCGGTCCCATCCACACAACCAGTTGCGCCGCTTCAATCCCCATGCGGTCGGATACCTTGGGGGCAAAGTGGTGGGGATCACCATTGCGGATCAGCTGATGCACACTGGCCTGATCCCCAGCGACCTCCCGGGCGATCATCGCCAGCGGGCCAATGCTGGCAACCACCTTCGGGCCCGCCGCCGCCTCATCCGGTTCCCGGGGGGCGCAGCCACCTGTCGCGACCAGACTGGTCACCACAATCATCAGGACGGAAAGCAGGCGAAGGACAATTTCGGACATCAACTGACGGCTCACGGGGCGTTCATTCGGTTCATACTGGACAGGCGCCGCTGGCGACACCCAATTTAGGGGATGCGATATAATCACAGCCAGCTTACACTCGCCAGCCAAATCCCACCTTTTAAACCCGTTAGTCATCCGGTCTGGAATTCCCTTGAAGAGTCCGCAGGAGAGCCCCCAAACCCTACACGCACCGTTGATCCGCGCCCACCAGGTGGGCCTGGAAGTCGCCGGCCGGCAGTTATTGCAGGATATTTCCCTGGAATTGCGACCCGCCGAGATTGTCACCGTCATCGGCCCCAACGGCGCCGGCAAAACCACACTGTTGCGCCTGCTGCTGGGGCTGACCCGGCCCACCTCCGGAGAAGTGGAGCGACTGCCGGGGCTGCGTCTGGGGTATATGCCCCAGCGTCTGCAGATCGATGCCACCATGCCCATGACCGTAGCGCGCTTTCTGCAGCTGGGGATTGAGGGCGTGAGCGTCTCAGACGCGCTGGCCCGGGTGGCGGCCCCCCATCTGGCCGGCTCGCGCCTCGCGGATCTGTCCGGTGGTGAGATGCAACGGGTTCTGCTGGCGCGGGCGGCAGCGCGCAAGCCTCAACTGCTGGTGCTGGACGAACCCACCCAGGGTGTCGATCTGGGCGGTCAGAGTGAGGTGTACCAGCTCATCGCGCAATTGCGTGACGAGCTGAAGTGCGGAGTGTTACTGGTTTCCCACGACCTGCACCTGGTGATGGCCGCTACCGATCGTGTGCTCTGCCTCAATCAGCATATCTGCTGTCACGGGCATCCCGAGCAAGTCAGTCGAGACCCCGCCTACCTGGAAATGTTCGGCGATAAACTGGCCCCCTATACCCACCACCACAATCACCACCACGATATCGGCGGTGAGATCGTGGACGAAGACTGCAATCACGACCACGATCACGCGGTGACCCCGCCACCATCGCGGACCGGGACGCGCAACTCGGGGGAGCGCAACTGATGGACTGGTCGCAGATTCTGCACTCTACCTTTCTCTGGTACGCCCTGGCCGCCGGCTTGCTGGTGGCTCTGGTGAGCGGTCCGCTGGGGTGCTTCGCAGTATGGCGGCGTATGGCCTATTTCGGCGATACCCTCGCCCACTCCGCACTGCTCGGAGTTACCCTGGGCTTTGTGCTGCATATCCAGCCGACGCTCGCGGTGGTGGTCAGCAGTTGTCTGCTGGCGTTCTTACTGGTGTATTTTCAGCGGCGTCAGAACCTGTCCGTGGATACCCTGCTGGGGATCCTGTCCCATTCCATGCTGGCCCTGGGGATCGTCACCGTCAGCCTGCTGGATATCAATGTGGATCTGCTGTCGCTGCTGCTTGGTGACCTGCTGGCGGTATCCACCCAGGATCTGGTGCTGATGGCCATTGCCACTCTGGTGATCGCGGTGTTGCTGTTTTTCCTGTGGTCGAAGTTGCTCGCCTTTACCCTGCACGAGGAGCTGGCCGCTGTAGAAGGTGTCAAAGTAGAACGTGTACGCCTGGCACTGATGCTGATGCTGGCGCTGCTGATCGCCATCGCCATGAAAGTGGTGGGGGTACTGCTGATCACCGCCCTACTCATCATTCCCGCCGCCACCGCCCGGCGCATTTCCACCACCCCGGAACAGATGGCCGGCTTCGCCTCTCTGATCGGCTGTGTTTCGGTGACCATCGGCCTCGCCGCCTCGGTACTCTGGGACAGCCCCGCAGGGCCGTCGATTGTGCTGGCGGCGGGCGTTATCTTTCTCTTGGGTCAGTTCTGGTCCAGAAAGGAAGCGTGACCTACACAATCCAATTTCCTGATTCTACCCTTCAGGGAATCACCCCGGGTATTGCAGCAGGGTCATATGCAGTAGGTTTACTCCCCAATGGGCCAGCACACAGGCCCAGAAGCTGCCGCGCAGTTGCCACAGCAGCGCGTAACCGAGACCTGCCAACCCAACCAGCGACAACAGGATGAGCGACACGGCCCAGCCGGTATGCAGATAGGTGAACAACACCGTCACGATCACGGTCGGGATCCACGGCCAGCGGTGTAGCCATTGGCCCAGTCCGCGCTGCAGTACCCACCGGAAGAAACCCTCTTCCGCAATACACACCACCACCAGATTGAGCAGTGCGGCAAGGGCGATCGCGGCGGTGAGCTTGGGTTGGAACTCCAGGAAGAAAGCGCCGATGATTATCGGCACGACGATGGCGATGGCCATCAGTGGCAGGTCTTTGCGCTTTAGCGGTTGCGGGCGTACCAGCATATACAGCACCAGCGTGAGTGCGATGACCGCCTTGGCCGGGCGGAAGCTGGGATATATCTCGCTGCCGTTATGCAGATAGGGTTCCATCAGCAGGATATGATCGTTCCCGGGTATAACGCCACTGGTCACCACCAGCATCAACAGCGCGGTGATAATAAAACTGAGCGCCTTTTTCCAACCCCGAGCGGTGTCCATGGCCACCAACCCCAACCAGATGACCGGCGCGAAGACACCGATCCAGCCAAAGGGAATGGACAGCAGACAGAGAAATGCGGCAGGCACCCAGAGCGCTTTGCCCTCGATGGGCGCATCGGCGGCAATCACCGGCACCCCCCGTTGTACGTTGAGTGAAAACATAGAAAATCCATTTTCAGCGAATTGTCAGCTTGTTCAGCCCGTTAACCCGAGTTCGGAAACGAGAACAGGCGCTATCATAGCGCCTGTTGGGAAGCCCTACCGTGATCGTGGTCGCTCACCCGTTATAAGTGGCCCGCATGGAACGGTACGTCAGTTTCATTTTCGCCGGGTCCAGAGGCGCTTTAAAAAAGCCATGATAATGCCCACGGGGATTGATCAATACCACCTGTGACCCATGATCGACGGTGTAATTGCCGTCATCCAGGGGCACCTTGTTAAAGGGTACGTTGAGCTGATTGGCAAAGCGTTTCAGGTTGATGAATTCGCCGGTTACCCCATAAAAATCCGGATTGAAGTAACGCACATACTCCTGCAATTGCAGGGGTTTATCCCGCTGTGGATCCACCGATACCAGTAAAATGTCGGTGTTCTCGCGGGTATCGTCATCCAGCGTCTGATAGAAACGGTTCAGCGTCGACATGGTCGTCGGGCATACATCGGGACAGTGGGTGAAACCAAAAAATACCAGAGTCCAGCGCCCGGCCAGCTGGGTGGTTTTGAAGGCGCTGCCACTATCCGCAATCAGTTCAAATTCATCCAGTATGCGCGGGCGCTCCAGTTTAATGGCCCCATTGGCCCGCAGTTCCGTGTCGGTAATGACCCGCGGCTGATTCATTTTGTTCAAAAAGCCCGCCAGTACCGCGACCATAAACAGCACCAGCACAGCGACGGTCAGAAAAATGCCGCGTTTCTGCGCCGCTGTATGTTGCAGGTTCTCCCCCATTTCAGACTCCGCTGGTAGGCAGCGCTACCAGGTAGTGATCCAGTAGCATGATGCAAAAGAGTGCCATCAGATAAATGATCGAATACTTGAAGGTCTCCATGCCCGCGTTGGGGTTTTTATTCCGCAACATTTCAATGGCCCAGTACAGGAAACCGATTCCCAGTACCACCGCACCCAGAAGATACAGCCAGCCGAGCATGGCGGTGGCAAAAGGCAACAGGGAAACCGCAAACAGGATGAAGGTATAAAGCAGAATATGAATCTTTGTGTATTGCACCCCGTGGGTGATGGGCAGCATGGGAATTTCTGCCTTGGCGTAATCGTCCCGCCGGTGCACCGCCAGCGCCCAGAAATGCGGTGGTGTCCAGGCAAAAATGATCAGTGCCAACAGCAGGCCGTGGCCGTGTAGATCACCGGTCACCGCAACCCAGCCCAGCAGGGGTGGGGCGGCGCCAGCGAGGCCACCGATCACAATATTCTGCGGCGTGGCCCGCTTCAGAAACATGGTGTAGACCACTGCATACCCCAACAGAGATGCCAGGGTAAGCCAGGCGGTAAGCGCATTGACGAAGGCGAGTAGTATGGCCATACCGGAACAGCCCAGCGCCAGCGCGAACAGCAGCGCTTTTTGCGGCTCGACCCGGCCGCGCGCTACCGGCCGATTGGTGGTGCGGGCCATTTTTATGTCCACATGCCGGTCCACCAGATGATTGACGGCGGCGGCGCCACCGGCGCAGAGGGCAATGCCTATATTCCCCAGAATCAGAATATCCAGTGGCACCATCCCCGGAGTGGCCAGCAGCATGCCGATCACCGAAGTGAGGATCATCAGCATCACCACCCGCGGCTTGGTGAGTTCGTAGTAATCGCGCCATCCGGCGCGGCGGACAGTGACTGCCTGGGTACTCATTGCTACCACCTCGTTTTCATTATTATTGAGGTACTACTAAACCCTCTACGCTACATCTTTATGCTCTATGCAAACTTTGTTACGGATAATTCTTGATGGCCGGCTGCACGGTGTTGATCCGATAGCAGAAGGTCAGCAGACTCAGCAACAGCAGTGCTGCGCCGGCGTTGTGAGCCACGGCAATCGGCAGCGGCAAGTACATCACCACATTGGCAATTCCCAGGGCCACTTGCAAGCCCAAAACCAAAAGTAGCCCCTGTCCCCAGCGGGGTGAGCCGGCGCGCCAAGCGAGGATCGCCAGCAGGCTGACGATCAGCGTGACAATGATTGCGCCGATACGGTGGGTCAGATGGATTGCGGTGCGCGCATCGCTCTCCAGGGCACCACCGAGATAATTCGGGCCTATCTGCTGGGCAATATTGAATCCCTGACGGAAATCCGCTTCTGGCCACCATTGATTGTGACAGGTGGGAAAATCCGGACACGCCAGCGCCGCGTAATTGGAGCTGGTCCAACCGCCGAGGGCAATCTGCAGGCTGACGACGATTACTGCCACGATCGCCAGGGGGCGCAGTCTCTGCAGCGCGGTGTACTCGTGGGGGGGAATCAGCCGTTTGCGGTAGCGCAGTCGCTCCGACAACATCCACAAGACCGAGAGAGTCGCCATACCGCCCAGTAAGTGCAGCGTAACCACTTGCGGCCACAGTTTGAGAGTAACCGTCCACATGCCGAAGGCGGCCTGCAGAATGATCAGACCCAATAGAATATGACTCTGGATAAACCCTCGGTGACCGCGGCGACGCCAGAACAAATAGGTGAGCCCCGCCACCAGTAACAGCAGCAGCCCGGCAAAGTAGCGATGTACCATCTCCGGCCAGGTTTTATCGGTTTCTACCGGTGTATCGGGGAAGGCGGCATTGGCCGCAGTAATTTCATGGTGTTCATCGGGCCACAGCAGGTGCCCATAGCACCCGGGCCAATCCGGACAGCCCAGGCCCGCATCGGACAGACGCGTGAACGCGCCCAGCACCACGACCACCAGTGCCAGACCGGTACCGATCAGCGCCAGGCGAAAGCGCCAGTCTTTTTTATAGTTCTTGCGCAATTCCGTGACGTCGGATTCCACATCCATTCCGCTCTCTCCTCTGACCACTACTTCTCGTAGGAGTACTTCAGCAATCGTTTGATGTCTTTCAGAAGCTGGTTACCGCTGTGGCGGCCGTTGTAAACCATCATGGCGTAGCCCTGCTGATCCACCAGCAATACGGCGGGGCGCTCAAGCCGGGCGTGATCGCTGTCCACCAGCCACTGATCCAGCTGTTGCCGATCGACACTGGTGAAGCGCAGCTTCGGATGCTGGCCGGCAAGGTCGCCATGCCGCTCTTCGCTCAGCGGTGCGGTGGTGGCAAGAATTCGCTCCACCCGCCGCGCCTTGTCGCCCAGGCGGATATGCACCTGACGGGTGGTGTACAGGAGCTTGTCACATTCTTCCGCACATTGCGCATCTGCGACAATCAGGTAGCGCCATCTGGGCTCTTCGTCCACCAGCGACAGCACACTCCCGTCAGCGGACATCAGGTCAATATCACCCACGCTCTGTGCGGGAGTCAGCAGTTCACCCTGATTGACCGTCTCCGTGGGCATGCCCACGCCGGTATAAAAAATGATATAGGCCGCAAAAATCGGAATCGCTACAGACGCAATCACGCCAATCCCGGTCCAGCGGCTCAGGCCCGATGGCTTATCCTGGGGCGGCGCTTCTGATCCCGCCGCTGCGCTGTCTACGCTCTGGATCTGCTCAGTCACTTTGTGTACCTCGCTGTCGGGCGCCATCCGCGGATCGATGCCCGCACCGCCCTCGTTATTGTTATGGATTGATTATGTCTCTTTTGATGTTTTTTTAAACCACTTTTCGCGCAGTATTTGACGCAGGTTGGTTGCGGTGAGCAGCCACAGCAACAACAGTGCTGTCGCCATGGCGAACCACTGTACCGCGTAGCCCGTGTGTTTCTGTGGGCTGGTGGTAATCAGGTGCCAGTCGGTAGTGAATGCAGTATCGGAGTCGGCGCTCAGGCGTATCTGCCAGGCTGGCTGCCTGAGCGCCAGTTGCCGGGTGCTGAGGTCCTGTGGAGACTGGATGCGACTGTGCGGGGGTGTCACGCCCTGCCCTTCGATTCGCGCTGGATAGAGAAATCCGGTGATGACTTTTGCCGCCAGCGGGTAGCGCACTTCCGGCAACTCGCTACGATGACTGCCGGCAGGGAGCCAGCCACGATTGATCAGCCATCGCGCTTTCGGGGTATCCCCGCTGCCGGTTTCAAAGACCTGCAGTACTTCGTAGCCAACGCGGCCATTGCGGGTGCGGTTGTCGAGCAGGAAGTACTCGTCGGTATAAAACCCCAGTAGCCGCACCGGTGCGTATATTTGCAGGGCCCCCTCCTCTGACGCCTCCCCGCTCAGACGGATTGGCTGTCCAGAGAGGCGTGCATCCAGTTGATTCTGAATCTGTTGCTTTTCTGCCGCACGGTTAAGTTGCCAGTTTCCCAAGCTCAACAAAAGTGGAAGAAAACACAGGCTGAGCAGGGTCACGGGCCAGTTGCGAATAAATGCTACACTGGCGTCGCGCGGTGCAGGTTTGCCATCCATCGCGGATGAACAGCGCTCGGCGTTCCCGGTGTCTACTGCTTGATCGCGGTGTTGCTGCGATGATTTGGGAGCTGTCATGCCAATAAATACTTCAATAAGTGGCGTTTTATTATGTGGCTAAAAGCAATAATTGTGTTGTTGTTTCTCGCCGTGCTGGCCAGCCTGACCAGTGCTCTGATCTTTCTGCTGCGCGACATGGGCGCGCCGCAATCGAAACGTACCCTCTATGCATTGGGCATTCGCATCTCGTTGGCGGCGCTGCTGCTGATTGCGATCTGGTACGGATTCGATAGCGGTATCCTATCCAACACCGCGCCCTGGGCGAACAAATACTGACGCTCGTCAGCCGCGGTGGATGCATGCACCCATCCACCGCGCCCTTTCGGCTTACGCCCCCAGTACGTAGACGAAAATAAACAGTCCTACCCAGACCACATCCACGAAGTGCCAGTACCAGCTGGCCGCCTCAAAGCCGAAGTGATCGTCCGGCTTGAAGTGATGGGCGATGACCGAGCGCAGCAACATGATCAGCAGCATGATGGTGCCGAGGGTCACGTGTGCGCCGTGGAAACCGGTGAGCATAAAGAAGGTGGTACCGTAAATACCGGATTCCAGGGTCAGGCCCAGGTGCTGATAGGCTTCCAGGTATTCTTCCACCTGGAAGAACAGAAAGGCGATACCCAGTGCCACCGTGGCACCCAGCCAGAGATTGAAGGCCTGCCGCTTATCCTTTTTCAGATACACGTGCGCAATGTGCACGGTGACACTGGAAGCCAGCAGCAATACTGTATTGAGCAGCGGCAGATGCCAGGGATCGATGATGCCTTTCGGACCGACTACCTTGGCCGCCTCACCACTCACTGCCTGCTCCGGGGTCACCATCAGCGGCCAGGTATTCTGAAACCCCTCCCACAACATATTCGAGGAACCGCGATCTCCTTCACCACCAAGCCATGGCAGTGAAAAGGTGCGAATGTAATAGAGCGCACCGAAGAAGGCGGCAAAGAACATCACCTCGGAGAAAATAAACCAGCCCATTCCCCACACATAGGAGCGCTTGAGCTGATCGCTGTTCAGGCCCTGCATGTTTTCCTTGATCACCGCAGCGAACCAGAACCACAGCACGGTTGCCATGGACAGAGCACCGGCAAAGAAAATATAGGAACTGCCGCCATTGATCCAGGTGGCGGCGCCGAAGGCCGTCAGGAAGATGCCGATGGTGGCGAAGATAGGCAGCCGGGACTGCTCGGGAACATAGTAGCTGCTTTCGGTGGCCATAGTTTTTTATCCCTCTCGCTCGGAGTCGGTATTTTTGTTGTTCGCTTGTTTGGCAATTCTTTCCGTGACATCAAACAGCGTGTAGGAAAGCGTAATGGTATTCACCCCGGCGGGCAGATCCGGATCGACAATAAAGCGCAGACCCAGTTCGGCGGATTCACCGGCGGCGAGTGCCTGCTGGTTAAAGCAGAAACATTCTGTTTTGTGAAAATAATTGGCTGCCTTGAAGGGCACCAGACTGGGAATCGCCTGACCGATCATGTCGCGGTCCGTCGGATTACGTGCATGAAAGACCGTATCCACCGCCTCACCGGGATGTACACGGATTTCCACCGTATCGGGTTTGAATTCCCACGGCATATTTTCATTGTGACTGGCAACAAACTGGACTTTCACCGTGCGCTCTGTATCCACCGCTGCCGGCACCGCCTCGTAGCGACCACCGGTTTTGCCATTCAGGCCGGTAATCTCACAGAAAGCGTCGTACAGCGGCGGCATGATAAACAGCGCAAAGCCGAGCATGCCGACCGCGAGGGTCAGCAGCTTGGCGGTAGTTTTTGCGTTTGCACTCAGTGACATAACCTCAGCTCTTGCAGCCGGAAATCAGCGCACAACCGGCGGGGTACTGAAGGTGTGGTATGGCGCCGGTGAGGGCACACTCCACTCCAGACCTTCCGGGTTTTCCCAGACCTCGTCGGTGGCTTTCTTACCGCCTTTCACCGTGCGGATCACATTGAACAGGAACACGATCTGCGCGGCTCCAAACAGGAAGGCGCCCACACTGGCAATCTGGTTGAAGTCTGCAAACTGCAGCGCATAGTCCGGAATGCGGCGGGGCATCCCCGCAAGGCCGACAAAGTGCATCGGGAAGAAGGTCACATTCAGGCCCACAAACGCCATCCAGAAGTGCACCTTGCCCATGGTCTCGTTGTACATATTCCCGGTCCACTTGGGCAGCCAGTAATAGACGCCGGCGGTGATCGAAAAGATGGCGCCGGGCACCAGTACATAGTGGAAGTGTGCCACCACAAAGTAGGTGTCGTGATACTGGAAATCTGCCGGGGCAATAGCCAGCATCAGACCGGAGAAGCCGCCCAGGGTAAACAAGATCACGAAGGCAATGGAGAACAGCATCGGGGTTTCAAACGTCATCGAGCCCCGAAACATGGTGGTCACCCAGTTGAACACTTTCACCCCGGTGGGTACCGCGATCAGCATGGTGGCGTACATGAAGAACAGTTCACCGGCAATCGGCATACCCACGGTAAACATATGGTGCGCCCACACGATAAAACTGAGGAACGCGATGGAGGCGGTGGCGTACACCATGGAGCTGTAACCAAACAGCGGCTTGCGCGCAAAGGTGGGAATGATCGCCGACACGATACCGAACGCCGGCAGAATCATGATATACACCTCAGGGTGCCCGAAGAACCAGAACACATGCTGGAAGAGTACCGGATCACCACCGCCGGCCGCACTGAAGAAGCTGGTACCGAAGTGGATATCCATCAGCATCATGGTGACCACACCGGCAAGCACCGGCATCACCGCGATCAGCAGGTAGGCGGTGATCAACCAGGTCCATACGAACAGCGGCATCTTCATCAGGGTCATACCCGGTGCGCGCATATTCAGAATGGTGGCGACGATATTGATCGCCCCCATGATCGACGACGCACCCATGATATGAATGGCAAAAATAAAGAAGGTCACACTGGGCGGTGCGTATTCGGTGGACAGCGGCGCGTAGAATGTCCAACCGAAGTTGGGCGCACCGCCTTCCATAAACAGCGTGGAGGCCAGCATCGCGAAGGCGAAGGGCAGAATCCAGAAGCTCCAGTTGTTCATGCGCGGCAGCGCCATATCCGGAGCGCCGATCATCATCGGCACCATCCAGTTGGCGAGCCCCACAAACGCGGGCATCACCGCACCGAACACCATGATCAGCCCGTGCATGGTGGTCATCTGGTTAAAGAAATCCGGCTGCACAATCTGCAGACCGGGCTGGAACAATTCGGCGCGGATTACCAGCGCCATACAACCGCCAAGCAGGAACATCGCAAAACTGAACCACAGGTACATCGAGCCGATGTCTTTGTGATTGGTGGTGTAGAGCCAGCGGGTAAAACCGGGTTTGGGACCGTGTGCCATAACTAAACTCCTTTCGGCTCCTGCTTACTTATTCTTGAAATTGAGAATGTCGATGGGCTGCACGGTGTCGCCCATATTGTTGCCGAAGGCACTGCGCTGATAGGTGATCACTGCCGCCAGGTCCACCTCACTCAACTGCGCGCCGAACGCCTGCATCGCGGGATTGCTCGGTGAACCGTTCACCACCATGCTCATATGCCCATCCATGGGACCGGTAGCGACCTTGGATCCTGCGATCGCAGGGAAGGTACCGGGAATTCCCTGGCCATTGGCCTGGTGACAGGCGACACAGGCACTGTTGTAAATCTTCTCTCCGCGGGCGTAGAGCTCGTCGAAGGTAAAGGTTTTGTTGGTCAACTCTTTGATGCGGGCGGCGGCAGCGGCGCGATCACTCAACCAGGAGTGGTATTCGTCTTCCGGTACTGCCTTGACCACAATCGGCATAAACCCGTGGTCTTTACCGCACAGCTCCGCGCACTGGCCGCGGTAAATACCGGGCTCGTCGATGCGGGTCCAGGATTCATTCACAAAACCCGGGATCGCATCCTTTTTCACCGCCAGGTCCGGCACCCACCAGGCGTGGATGACATCGTTGGCGGTAATCAGGAAGCGGATTTTTTTATTCACCGGCACGACCAGGGGCTCATCAACCTCCAGCAGGTAATTCGCACTTTTCGGCTGCTGATTCTGAATCTGGGATTGTGGCGTGGAGAGGTTAGAAAAGAAGGAGACATCGGAACCCAGGTAGTCGTATTTCCACTTCCACTGGTAGCCGGTGATCATGATGTCCAGATCGGCTTCCTTGGTGTCGTAGATATCGTAAAGGGTTTTGGTGGCGGGGATCGCCATGCCGATGAGAATCAGGGTGGGCACGATGGTCCAGGCCAGTTCCACACCGAGACTTTCGTGAAACTGCGCAGCCTTGTAGCCCTTGCTCTTGCGGTGACGCCACATGCTGTAGAACATCACCCCGAACACCACGACGCCGATCGCCACACAGATCCAGAAGATCAGCATGTGTAGATCGTAAGTGGTACGGGAAACCTCGGTTACCCCCTGGGTCATATTGACCCCCCAGCGTTGCACCTCTTCCGCGGCCTCTTGCGAAGCCTCCTGCGCGAACGCAGCGGGTACACATG
The DNA here is from genome assembly GCF_021165935.1 of Microbulbifer elongatus. Taxonomy (NCBI): domain Bacteria; kingdom Pseudomonadati; phylum Pseudomonadota; class Gammaproteobacteria; order Cellvibrionales; family Microbulbiferaceae; genus Microbulbifer; species Microbulbifer elongatus. The sequence continues at coordinate 688,965 of NZ_CP088953.1, forward strand.
CCGAGATGGTCAATAAGGCGAACAGCCGTTTGAAGCCCATCAACATCGCCTGCAGATCTCCATGTTTGTTATTCTCGCGAGCCCGCTTCCTGCGGTTTGATCGCTACGGCCTTGCGACACGGAAATATCACCGTGCACGGTCGCGGCATCGCAAACCACAAAATAGCAAAACCCGTAAACAGCGGCTGGCTGTTCCGAGGACTGGAGACTGCTCCGATCGCAAAATCGGTAACACGCCCACATGAGAATGTGGACAAGCTGTAGTAAACCAAGACTACATACACTGTTCGCACACCGGGCGAGGACCTCGACTGCGCGATACTGCTGTCAGTGCAACTTGTTATTTTTACTTCAGATGTCGTCGCCCGGAAGGTACAACCAACAACCTGTGTCTTTTTGTCGCATCTAGCACTTTCAAAAGAAACACATCACCAGAAGAAAGTCAATTAAACCGCCAACTTACATGAAAAATTCATCGGCGCTTTCCAGTGCCCTGTCGCGCCGTGCCACCGCCCCATACCGCAGGGTCTGGCATCTCGCCTGGCCCATGATTCTGAGCAACATTACTGTGCCGCTTCTCGGTGCGGTGGATACCGCCGTACTCGGCCACCTCTCCAGCCCGGAATATCTTTCCGGTGTTGCTATCGGCGCCAGTGTGATCTCCATGCTGTTGTGGGCTTTCGGTTTTCTGCGCATGGGGACCACCGGGCTGGTGGCCCGCGCCAGCGATAGTGGCGCGGCCTGGTTGCTGCGTGCGCTGACGCTGGCTTTCCTCCTGGGGGCCCTGTTACTTGTGCTGGCCTCGCCAATGCTGCCGGTGATTACCCAGTGGATGAATGCCAGTGCCGAGGCAAGTCCCCACGCGCGGGACTATCTGCAGATCCGCCTGTTGAGCGCGCCTGTTGCGCTGGCCAATTTTGCTCTGCTGGGATTCTTTATCGGGCGGCAGGACAGCCGGGCGCCACTGGCAATACTGGTTACCGCCAACCTGCTGAATATCACCCTGGACCTGGTGTTGATTCTGGGCCTCGGCATGGGTGCACGGGGCGCCGCCTGGGCCTCGGTGTGTGCGGATCTGTGCAGCGTTGCCCTGGGCTGGTGGCTGCTGACACTACGCCACCGGGACACGCGGGACGAGATGATCCGGGCTATCCGCGACCCGGACTTCTGGCCGTGGCGCAACATTGCCCCCTGGCTGGAACTCATGCGCATCAACGGCGATCTGTTTGTGCGCACCTGTCTGCTGCTGTTTACCCTCACTTTTTTCACCGCCCAGGGCGCAGCTCAGGGGGACACGGTGCTGGCGGCCAACGCCATTCTGCTACAGCTGCTGATGATGACATCCTACGCACTGGACGGCTTCGCTCACGCCACCGAGTCCCTGGTCGGGCGCGCTATACGGCGGAGATCTGCGGGGGAGTTTCAACGTATCAACCGCGCCGCCGGCGTCTGGGCAGTTGCCACCGCGATGGCGATCACCGCGCTGCTGGTGACTGGAAAGTCGTGGATACTGCCACTCTTTACCGACATCCCCGCAGTTCTCGCCGCATCAGCGCAGTACTATCCCTGGCTTTGTGCACTGCCGCTGGTGGCGGTGTGGAGTTATCAGCTGGATGGGGTATTCATCGGCGCCGGAAAAAGCCGACAGATGCGCAATACCATGTTTATCGCATCTGTGATGGTGTTCATACCAGCTTGGTGGACTACTCGACATATGGGCAACGCTGGCATCTGGTTCAGCCTTTTTTTGTGGTTTGGCGCACGATCTTTCGGATTGATGGTCTATTTTTACAACTACACTAAAAACAAAGTTTGGCTGTAACTGGAGCTACGGTACCGATTCCTCATCCATCGTTAAGCAGTCTTGTCCGCACACTTTTTTGAGCCCGACCGACGGGCACAAACCGGGGGATGGCGAACAAAGAAACGAGGACGCGGTTTCGCCGTTTTCGTTTTGACGTATGTCCGACCATTACCACCTGATTCAACAGTGCATTGAGCGCGCCGTGGCGGCAGAGCAGGCCCGCAGTCGCTTTCGTCGCTCACTGCACGACACCCTGCCGAACCTGCATCGCAGCATCCATCTGCCACAGCGGGATGCACCGCTGCACATTACCTGCTTTGTTATCCGCTATATCCAGGTGATTCCATCCTGGCTTGCGCGCCTCGAACACCTGTGTGATGCCGGGGGCCTGGACTTCCACCCGGTACGGGACCTGATCCTGCACAGTTTCAGTGAGATACCCGAGCGCCAGCCGCAAGAGCACGGGCTCGGCTCGATACTGGATGAGGCCTACCTGACCCATCGCATCATGGAGGAAATCAACGACACACTACAGCCGGTGTGTGGCACACCGCTGCTGCCGATGGATCCGATGGTGGCCAATCTGGTGGTACGGGAATTACTGGGGGAAACGCTGGCCTGCCAGCTGGACGATCTGGCGGAGGTGCTGCTGCAGCGCTTCGAGCCGGCGGAACTGGACCCCGCGCGGCTGGTTTCCATGATTCTGTACAAACAGCGTTTTGAAGATGTACCCGGGGAGTGGCCAGACTTTGCCCACCACATGCAGATCGAGTTGCGCACCCCTACCCTGAACCGGCAAATCGATCTCTCGCACTAACTCCGCTGGTTGCCGTAGCGGGCGGCAAAAGTAATCTATACGATTACTGCTCGACGATCTGGCGCCAGTTGGCAAAAAAGTCGGCCTCGCCATGCAGCAGTGACCGATTCAGCTCATCCGCCTTGCGATGCACCTTTTTATTGTAGAAAAACAGGCTGCCACCACGCAGGGTAAAGCCTTTGGGGTTGTCGGTAAGTAACTGGTAAAACGCTTCCTGCCGCTCGAGATACTGCAGAACGCGGCGCTTGCTGAAACGCCCCTTGCGATATTTCTGAAAAATAAATTCCTGCAACTGCTGGTCGGTCAGCGCGCGTGCTTCTGCAGATATCCGGCTGACGTCCAGCAGCCTTTTAATGTCTGCCTGCAGGTCATCGAGATAGCGGTCTGCCGCTTCTGCGGCCACTTTGGATCGGTAGATGGCTTTCTTACGCCGCTCCTGAAAGGGCTCGCTTTTTGCCGTCTCGAGCTCCCACAGCTCCTTTTTGGCCATTTCTGCCAGTGCGCGAAAAATTGTCTTGTGCTGGCGGTTACTGTTTACCGTCAAACGATCGCAGACTTCCAGAGCACCCTGCCAATCGGCGTAGGGCTTTCCCTCGTACACCGCAGCCGGTAACGCCGCTACCCGCTGCTGCAAACGTTCGGTTTCATGCGCCAGCATTTTCGGTTGTTTGCGCCAGTCATTGGCCTGCAGCGCGTAGAGAGAAAGCAGCCCCTGATTGACACAACGGGTGATGAGGTGGGCGGTTGTCGCCTGCTGCTGCTCGCGCACCTTGCGATAGTGATCCAGACCATAGAGGCCGGTGATGACGAGAACGATCACCAAGGCGATCAGTGGGTAAATTTTTTTCAAGAGCCTGGCTACTGAGAAATGTTGCGTGGATTACTTTTTATCGCTCGGCGGCAGCAAAATTTTTACGGCCGTCTCTTCCACTTCCCTGTCGGCAGTCTGATTCACACGGGTATCCAGTTCCCGCGGCGCAGCCTGCAAACGGATTTCATCTTTGAAACCGCAGGCCACACATTCACGATAATTCTTGTCACCCAGCCTGTAGTTGACGATTTTATCCATCTCACTACAGCGCGGGCACACAGCGCCGGCAATAAACCGGCGCTTTACGGGCTTGTCAAATTCGTCGCTCAAAAGTTACCTCTTTTTACCTCGTTCACTCGATTCCCGAGTGGCGTAACAGCGCATCGATAGTGGGCGCGCGCCCGCGAAATTCTGCGAACAGGTCCTGCGCATCCCGGCTGCCTCCCTGCTCCAGCACCGTGGTTAGAAACTTATTGCCGGTGGCCGGATCAAAAATCCCGGTTTCCTCAAACAGGGAAAACGCATCCGCGCTCAGCACTTCCGCCCATTTGTAGCTGTAATAGCCCGCCGCATAGCCACCAGCGAAAATATGGCTGAAACTGTTCTGGAAGCGGTTGTCCGGAGACACCGGTACCACCGACACTCTCGCCCGCACCTCATTGATCAGCCGTTGAATCTCATCGGCGTTGGCGCCTTCCGGGCGCGAGTGCAGCAGGAAGTCGAACAGGGCAAATTCCAGCTGACGCACCGTGAACATGGCGGACTGGAAGTTCTTCGCGGCGAGCATTTTATCCAATAATGCCTGCGGCAGGGGTTCCCCTGTCTCAAAATGCCCGGAAATCATCGCCAGCGCCGCCGGCTCCCAGCACCAGTTCTCCAGAAACTGGCTGGGCAGCTCCACCGCGTCCCAGGCCACCCCGTTGATCCCGGATACCGCCGCCACATCCACCTGGGTGAGCATATGGTGCAGGCCGTGGCCAAATTCGTGGAACAGGGTGGTGACCTCGTAGTGGGTCAGCAGCGCCGGCTTATCTTTGGATGGGCTAGAAAAATTGCACACCAGATAGGCCACCGGCAGCTGCAGGCCCGCCAATGTCTGGCGGCGCACCCGCGCGTCGTCCATCCACGCGCCGCCGCGCTTTTTCTCGCGGGCATAGGGGTCGAGATAGAAGCCGGCGATGGGCTCACCGCCGCGCTTCAGCCAGTAGAAATGCACATCTTCGTGGTAGCTGGGCACGCTGTCATCGCGCTCCGCCACCACCCCAAACAGCTTTTCCGCCACTGCAAACAGGCCGCACAGCACCTTCGGATAGGGGAAATACGGGCGCAGGTCTTCCTGGCTGACGGCATAGCAGGATTGCTTGAGCTTCTCTGCCGCCCAGGCCACGTCCCAGGGCTGCAGTTTGTCGAGGCCCAGTTCATCGGCCGCAAACGCCTGCAGCTCCGTGAACTCCTTCACCGCGGCGGGTTTGGCGCGCTTGGCCAGATCCCACAGGAAAGTCTCCACCTCTTCGGTAGAGCCCGCCATCTTGCTCGCCAGGGAGCGCTCCGCATAATTGGCCATACCCAGCAGGTGCGCCTGCTCGGCACGCAGGGACAGGATCTCCGCCATCACATTGGCGTTATCGAACTCACCCGCATTGGGGCCCACATCCGACGCGCGGGTGATAAATCCGCAGTGCATCTTGTGGCGCAGCTCGCGGTTCTCTGCGTGGGTCATCACTGCCAGAAAGCAGGGGCCATCCAGCGTCAGTCGCCAGCCCTGTTCGCCCTTTGATTCCGCCAGTGCCTTCGCCGAGGCCAGCGCGGATTCGGGGATACCCGCCAGCTCGGCCTCGTCGGCGACTGTCAGGCTCCAGGCGTTGGTGGCATCCAGCACGTTGTTGGCAAACTTGCTCTTGAGCTCCGCCAGCCGCTTGCTGATGGCAGCGTAGCGCTCGCGCTTTTCGCCCTCCAGCGCCACACCGCCGAGATGCATATCCCGCAGGCCGTGACGCACCGCCTGTTGGCGCGCCTGTGGCCAGTTGGCGAAATCCGGGGACTTAGCCAGGGCGCGGTATACCGCGTACAGCTCCGGGTTCTGCCCCAGCTCGGTCCAGTACTCGGTCACCTGCGCCAGGCACGCCTCGTAGGGCGCGCGCCAGTCGCCGCTCAGTACACTGTTGAGGTGCGACACCGGTGAGAATGCCTTGCTCAAGGCGTCCTGAGCCTCCTCCAGGGGCGCCATGGTTTGATCCCAGTTCGGCTCAGAACCGGCATTATGCAGGCAGGCTTGCAGCTGTTCGCGGCAGTTGGCGATCAGTTCCGCGATGGCAGGCTCGGCGTGCTCGGGTTTCACGGTATCGAACGGCGGCAGCACCGGATCGGTCAGCAGCGGGTTGGTGGAGGCAGAGTCAGACATCGGAATTCCTTGTCGCGGGGCAACCGGCAACGGGGCACAGATCGCGGGGACGGGTTAACATATGCCGAGTATTCTAGTGGATAGCAGGAACACCTTGCACCACAGCACCTTGCGTACTTACACCTTGCACGAATAGCCGGAGATCAGCCTTGTCCAACGTCGAGTCCACCGAACACACCCTGCGCGAACACCGCGGCCACCGCCCCAGGCTTGGCGAGCGGGTATTTATCGACCCCCAGTGCACGGTAATAGGCGACGTTGAGCTGGGCGACGACTGCTCCGTTTGGCCGATGACCGTGATCCGCGGCGACATGCACCGGGTGCGCATCGGTGCCCGCACCAGCGTGCAGGATGGTTCGGTACTGCATATCACCCACGCCAGCGACTTCAACCAGGGCGGCTGGCCACTCACCATCGGCGAGGACGTCACCATCGGCCACAAGGCCTGCCTGCACGGCTGCACCGTGGGCAATCGGGTGCTGATCGGGATTGGCGCCATCGTGCTGGACGGCGCGGTGATCGAAGACGAGGTGGTGCTGGCCGCCGGCGCCCTGGTGCCGCCGGGGAAGCGGCTGGAAAGCGGCTACCTCTATGTGGGTTCACCGGCGAAACAGGCGCGGCCGCTGACCGAGAAAGAAAAGTCTTTCTTTACCTATACCGCCGGTAACTACGTAAAACTCAAAGATGAGTACCTTTAATAGGATAACTCAGACTTTAAACTGTTATCCATTTCGACTTCATTCGAGAAAGAAATTCGCATACTTCCCCGGCTGGCCAGCTGTTCGGTTTCGGCATGGATGAACTGGTAAGGCTGACCGACACGGCGGCCAAGCGGGGGCCGACCTCGGCGCTACAGCGCCAGATCGAGCAGATCAGCCGGATGCCGAGGAACCGGCAGAAGATGATTGCGGAGGTGCTGGAGGCGCTGATCAAGCAGCAGTCGGCTTGATCAAACGACAAAGCCCCGCCGGGATCACCAGCGGGGCTTTGTGTGAGAGTCCAGAAACGGCCGCAAATCTAATGGGCGATTTCTTTTCCTTGATTTTTAATTTTAATGCTCGCGTAATGAGTCATTATTAGGTAAATAATTACCTGGATAACAATACTGACCACCAGCGCAAACACCAAACCAAAGACAGGGATCAATAAAATAAAAATTGGAATGTAAAGAGCCAGCGCAAACGATATTAACCATCTCCACAAACTAGACATTACTAGCCGACTTTTACAGGCCGAGCAAACCTTTACTGCCCCCCAGTTCAACGCTCTCTTATCCTTTAGGCTCAAAGTTTTCTCCGAGCAATTCGGGCACTCATACCGCATTATGGGCCTCCCGTTCCTGATACCGCTCCAGACAAAATTGAATGGGCATCTCTTACCCCACTGTCATAAACATTCAACGCTCGACCAAACGTCGCCACTCCAAACATCCCTGCACCAATTCCAATACCATACTTTCCAAGCCGTCGTGTTAAAAGGCCGGTAGCAAGGAGCTGGACACCCTGCCTACCAGCAAAGTAGGCCTTGTTATTGGAAATGGCTTGCGCAATTTCGCTATGTACTGCGCTTCTAAAAGAGCTCATCTGCCCATCAATTTCTAATTGCGGGTTACGGTAGTAGAGGTACGCCGCAGCAGTAATTGCAGCATCTGCTTGTGCTGCATATTGCTGCTCTTCAGGCCCGTATTTGCCGGAAAGGGCTTCGTAATGCCAAAGAACTCTGAATAAGTCTCCAAAGTAACCAGAGGCTCCTGCATATATGTTGCTGAGAACGCCTCCCTCTTTTGTGGCCGTAACTCCCACACACTCGTACTCAACCCCGCAATTTTTATCCGCCTGCCCCTTCGCCTTCTCCGTATGTTTTACTTTTTCCGAACTTCCAGTTCCTGAAATAGTCCCGGAGTAGTACCCATTGCTAACATTACCCGAGTAAACAATCGATATTAAGTACGCCATGTCCTCATCCGATATATTCGGATCACCACACTCTAGTTCCCACTGCGCCCACAAGACGCCAGCGCTTTCGGCGGTGGCATTTGCGCAGATCGTATTCCCCGTAGGGTCCGTATAACTCAACGGGCTATTCAATACATAACTGTAACGATTCCAGTTCTGGCTATACGTGGGCGCCTGTACAATCGGATCAGGGCTCAGAAAACGTCCCAATGTAGGATCAAAGACACGCCCATTCATATGGATTAGCCCGGTCCTATCCAGATGCTCATGGCCGGTGAAGCCTCGGCGGGTGCTTATGCCCTGCGCTTGGAACAATGCGTCAAGCTCTGCTTTGGTCAACTCCGCGCTCCATTCAATATTCCGGCGCGCTCCGAAGGGTTCGAATGCAGTATCGAGGATCAGATTGCCGCTTTCGTCAGTAACCTTTTCGATGGAGCCCAAGTGATCTCGATGTAAATACTCTGTAAACTCCTCTTCGCCTCCCGCGTGTCGATAGGCCGCAATGTGTAAGACATTGCTGTCCAACCGGGTCTTCTCGATACGCTCGTAGTCTGGGTCATTTGCAGGCAGTTGCTCTTCGAAATTACCAAGAATAAACGCGCGCTCTGTACGCATTAACTGCGCACCTTCATCCCACCAGCTGGTTTCACGGTAATACCGGCTGCCGTTTGGTCCATATTGGAACCTGTCGCGCGCTGTGGGCGTGCTGCTTGATTGACTATCTGCGAGCACTATCTCTGTGGGTAACTGCCGCGCATTCCAGGTGATCCATTTGTCGTCGCCAGATGCTGCGTCGTAACGGGTTATGGCTCCGTTCTTGTCGTAATGGAGCGTGTGAGCGACGCCATTGATGTCTACGTTACTGACCGCGTTAGTCCCTGCATTCTGAGTCTGGCCATATTGGTAGCCCGTGACTTGAGCGTCACCCTGATGGCTGCTGGTTTTGCTGAGAATATTGCCGAGGTTGTCATACGTAGCACCAAGGGCTCGTGTAACACCATCGGCGAGCAGAATATCGCTATCAGTTAGGCGGTTCAGGCTGTCGTAGGTAAAGGTTTCTGTTTGTTGCTGAGCGCCGCTCGCATTTTTGATGAATCGACTTTCCAAAGTGCCATTGGAACGCCATCCGTAATCATTATTCTGGATACTACCGCCACCAGTATTGATATTGGTTAAACGCCCGCTCTTTGAGTCATAGCTGCGGCTGGTGATCAACCCGTTGCCGTACACTTCCTCTTCCACCTGACCGCGAGCATTAATCTGGTTGAATGTTTTGATCGGGACTTCGTTGTGATCACGGAGTTCATGTAGGTAGCCTCGCTGGTCACTTCCATAATCGTAAGTGACTCCTGCGCCGTTAGGATAAGTGATACTTTTCAGGCGGCCGTCGCCTGTGCCGTAGTAGTCATAGTTATGCTGGTAGCTTCTGCTGAGACCAGCAGCCTGGAGTTCTGATGTAAGCCTCTGCAACTGAGATTTACCGTTGTAAGTGTAAGTTTCCTTAAATACCTCGGTGCCGCCGGTAATCACGTCATTCTGCCATAGACCACCCTCGACATAACGCCGGCCGCCAATTAGACCAATGCCATTGGTTGGGTCGTACGTCCATTCGGATACACCATCACCATCTACCTGAAAGCGTAGGCGACCCAGCTTATCGTAGTGATAATCAACAGCTTGACCTTTGTTGTCAGTCTGATTGATTAACTGCCCGAGGGCATTGTAAACACTTTTGACACTACCCAGATTGGGGTCGGTGAGTTGTGTACGGTAGCCAGCGTGGTCATAAGTAAAACTGGAGACGAAATTTTCTGTATCACCAATTACAGTTACCGTTCTCAATTGGCCGCTGCCATAGTATGTGTAGTTGGTGGACACCTCTTCCGTAGCACCTTTTGCATCAACCACCTCATCCAGGTCTCCAGTCACAAGATAAAAATGCTCCCTTACCTGGGTCTCTGCAAGAGCGCCATTTTCGTCCAGTACTCGCTCTTCGGTACGCACTTTAACGCGTCCGCTTTCTACCGAGTAGGCAGTAGTAACACTGGCACCTTGCGGTGTGGTGAGGGCTCTTACGCGATCTCGGTTATCAAACGTATCGATCTTGGTGAACGGTGGATTACTCGCCGTGCTCGGATAAGGTTCTGTTTGGTATTGTGGGTGTCCAGAAACAGTCAGTAAACGCCTTACGCTGTTGCCGTAGCATTTCGCAATCTGACGTGCACTTTATCAGTTTTGTTTATTTTGAAAACGTCCTTGAAAACAGTTTTACTGAATTCAAATGCCGAATCAACGTCCTTATCAAAGTCCGCGAATAAAAACGTTAGCTCACCTTCACCAGCAGAAAAATCTTCCCTAACGTTAAGATCAAAATTTTCACAGATATCTTTCACTCTAGAATAATAGTCCTTACTCCAATCTGCCTTAGGAAAAGCCAATTCAATTCCAAACTTTCCTTTACTTTTTGTGTATTTGCTAAATTGGATAAACCGGCCTGTTTTTGAGTGCTCTATTATTAAAAAACCCCCATCAAACTCTCTTGAAAGCAAATCAGAAATAGGTCTATGAAGTTGCTCTAAAGTTCTCTTAGGTCCCTTCAAAGCCTCCTTCAAAAACCAGATAACCGTTAGCGCAAACACCACAACGAGGACTGACACTATAGTAAACATCATTAAAACCATCCCCCAATTGTGCCGATTAAATTACCCAATGCGTAACCGACATCTCCCGCCCTTCCAACAGGGGTAGCCCCTGTTACTCCTGTTGCCGAACCTTCAGCAAATCCTTGAGAAAATCCATTTGTAAACCGCCCTATAGGCGACATGGCAGCACCTGGATTTGCTTCGGCTGACAAATACTGTCCTGTTTTTGGGTCATAAGGTTGCGGCTTTCCTCCCGCTCCCTTTTTGACAGGAAATTCCTTTCCAATCATTCTTTTCCAAAACTGCTTTGTGAAAAGCGCCCTGAGTGCAGTAGGGTTTAGAGGTGGACCAATACCCCACGCTACTTCATATTCTTGCCCATCAATTATTATCGTGTTGCCATTTTCTGACATTTCCCAATTTGAGGCCGTAACTCCCACACACTCGTACTCAACCCCGCAATTTCTATCCGCCTGTCCCTTTGCCTTCTCCGTATTCCGCTCCTTAGCTCCCGGAGTACCACCATCGGCATCTGTCTCACTGCCGCCCGCCCCTCCTGGATAGAAGCTAAATGCACTTAAATCTGGCACAACCGAGGGGTAATAATAACCAACACCAATATTGGAATTATTATTGACCCCAAGAACACTGACCTCTTCCATGAAACCAGTTGGATCAGAAACACTCACTGGGTTATTCCGCACATAGGAATAGCGGTTCCAGCTCTGGCTGTTTTGCGGAAACTGCACAATGGGATCAGGGCTCAGAAAACGTCCCAATGTAGGATCAAAGACACGCCCATTCATATGGATTAGCCCGGTCCTATCCAGATGCTCATGGCCGGTGAAGCCTCGGCGGGTGCTTATGCCCTGCGCTTGGAACAATGCGTCAAGCTCTGCTTTGGTCAACTCCGCGCTCCATTCAATATTCCGGCGCGCTCCGAAGGGTTCGAATGCAGTATCGAGGATCAGATTGCCGCTTTCGTCAGTAACCTTTTCGATGGAGCCCAAGTGATCTCGATGTAAATACTCTGTAAACTCCTCTTCGCCTCCCGCGTGTCGATAGGCCGCAATGTGTAAGACATTGCTGTCCAACCGGGTCTTCTCGATACGCTCGTAGTCTGGGTCATTTGCAGGCAGTTGCTCTTCGAAATTACCAAGAATAAACGCGCGCTCTGTACGCATTAACTGCGCACCTTCATCCCACCAGCTGGTTTCACGGTAATACCGGCTGCCGTTTGGTCCATATTGGAACCTGTCGCGCGCTGTGGGCGTGCTGCTTGATTGACTATCTGCGAGCACTATCTCTGTGGGTAACTGCCGCGCATTCCAGGTGATCCATTTGTCGTCGCCAGATGCTGCGTCGTAACGGGTTATGGCCCCGTTCTTGTCGTAATGGAGCGTGTGAGCGACGCCATTGATGTCTACGTTACTGACCGCGTTAGTCCCTGCATTCTGAGTCTGGCCATATTGGTAGCCCGTGACTTGAGCGTCACCCTGATGGCTGCTGGTTTTGCTGAGAATATTGCCGAGGTTGTCATACGTAGCACCAAGGGCTCGTGTAACACCATCGGCGAGCAGAATATCGCTATCAGTTAGGCGGTTCAGGCTGTCGTAGGTAAAGGTTTCTGTTTGTTGCTGAGCGCCGCTCGCATTTTTGATGAATCGACTTTCCAAAGTGCCATTGGAACGCCATCCGTAATCATTATTCTGGATACTACCGCCACCAGTATTGATATTGGTTAAACGCCCGCTCTTTGAGTCATAGCTGCGGCTGGTGATCAACCCGTTGCCGTACACTTCCTCTTCCACCTGACCGCGAGCATTAATCTGGTTGAATGTTTTGATCGGGACTTCGTTGTGATCACGGAGTTCATGTAGGTAGCCTCGCTGGTCACTTCCATAATCGTAAGTGACTCCTGCGCCGTTAGGATAAGTGATACTTTTCAGGCGGCCGTCGCCTGTGCCGTAGTAGTCATAGTTATGCTGGTAGCTTCTGCTGAGACCAGCAGCCTGGAGTTCTGATGTAAGCCTCTGCAACTGAGATTTACCGTTGTAAGTGTAAGTTTCCTTAAATACCTCGGTGCCGCCGGTAATCACGTCATTCTGCCATAGACCACCCTCGACATAACGCCGGCCGCCAATTAGACCAATGCCATTGGTTGGGTCGTACGTCCATTCGGATACACCATCACCATCTACCTGAAAGCGTAGGCGACCCAGCTTATCGTAGTGATAATCAACAGCTTGACCTTTGTTGTCAGTCTGATTGATTAACTGCCCGAGGGCATTGTAAACACTTTTGACACTACCCAGATTGGGGTCGGTGAGTTGTGTACGGTAGCCAGCGTGGTCATAAGTAAAACTGGAGACGAAATTTTCTGTATCACCAATTACAGTTACCGTTCTCAATTGGCCGCTGCCATAGTATGTGTAGTTGGTGGACACCTCTTCCGTAGCACCTTTTGCATCAACCACCTCATCCAGGTCTCCAGTCACAAGATAAAAATGCTCCCTTACCTGGGTCTCTGCAAGAGCGCCATTTTCGTCCAGTACTCGCTCTTCGGTACGCACTTTAACGCGTCCGCTTTCTACCGAGTAGGCAGTAGTAACACTGGCACCTTGCGGTGTGGTGAGGGCTCTTACGCGATCTCGGTTATCAAACGTATCGATCTTGGTGAACGGTGGATTACTCGCCGTGCTCGGATAAGGTTCTGTTTGGTATTCAAGCCGGCCTTGGTCGTCATAACCATAATCTCTCCGCACCAGACTGCCGTCGAATCCTTGCCACTCCTCGCGTAACAGCCTATCCCATTCGTCGTAGAAGCGGGTGACCTGTGGGGTTATATCGGAATTAGTAACGAGCTTATAGCGGGGACTAATGCCTTTTATCGAAGCGCAACCACTGCAAGCGAAATAATCACTTTTGAACAGCACCCCATCTACACTAGTACGCTCATCTTCGCGACCAAAAGCATCGTACGTTATTTCCATAACGCGCCCATTGGCATCAGTGACCGAGTCAGCCTTGCCAAATCGTTCGTCATAGCCAACATTTATTTCTTGCTTTAAGGGGTTTTCAATGCGAGTGGGGTAGCGGCCATCTAGAAACTCGATTACTTTCGTCGTTCGTGATTGGACTTCTATGCCGCTGACGGTTTCACTTTCCAGGTTACCAACGCTGTCGTAGCTATAATCAGTCTGCAGTTCGTAAAGATCGTCACCCGGGTAAAACACCACACTTCCAAGCTTATTCGTTCCAGGCCAGCGTGCGCTTAGTATGGTCTGCCGCCCGTCCGGCTGTATGACTGTATCGCCATCATAGTGAGCGACGTCTTGGTATTCAGAAAATCCAATTAGCCACGGGCTGATACTATTTGCAAACTTAGTTACCGCTCGCCGACTCCGCAATACATTTGCGCTACTAATGGTCGCCGTTGCTACATCGCCCCAGTAGGCCGGGCTGCTGTCGTCAATGCTGGCAGCATCCACAACTCTCTCGGTGACCGTGCGCTGCTGAACTACGTGTCCAATATCATCGTCGATGTTTTCAGTACCCAGAACTGTTCTCTTTTCACGGTAGCCAAGAAGCTTTCCGCTTTCTAGCTGCGCTTCTAATGATTGATCCAAGTAAGTGTGTACAACGCCCTTACCAAGATCAAGAAGTCCATAGCGATAACGATTTTCCGTAAGCACTTCACCGGAAACACAATCACCGTAGCACTGCAGTAAGCGTGCAGTGGTGCCTGCAAATGGGAAGTCCTGCCGGAACTGGCGGTAAGTCGAAACACCGCTCTTTTCATCGTATATTTTCTGCGCATGGAAACCGAGGAAACCCCAGTTTTTAGCGCTCATAAGGCCTGTACCCTGATAACGGTATTGTGTCTTGTGCCAATCCAGTGTTAAGCCAGTACTGCGCCGGATTTCGCTGACAACCAGTCGGTAGACAGCGCGATCCGGCTCTTGTGGATCCGGGTAACTCGGTGCGAGTTGATAAGCACCGGGGAGGCTCGCATCATCCTCTGTACCGAAAGGACCTTGTTGGATAAAACCACTACTATCATCTGGAGACAGAGTCCGATAAGAAATTTCCGTTTTTGCTTTCAGGCTACTGGTAATACGCTTGACACCAGTTTCAAAATCGATGCCGAATTCATAATCACCTATATCTCGCTCTTCCCAGTCGATCTTGATCGGCTCTAGACATTGCTGCGGATTTCCTTGCTTCGTATAGCCACAAACCTGCACTTCTTTAAGTCGGCGGTAGCCATCAACTTGGCCCTCGTCTTCTGAAATCAGTCGATACTCGCGTAAGTCCTTATCATTGAGGCGCACCAAAATACGGTACAGTAGCACCAGCTGTTTTTGGCCGATATCTTCTGACATCGGTTGTGGCGGTGCATCCGTACGCAAACTGTACTCAAACTGGATACTAGCATCGCCATCATTGCCGTAAATAATTTCTAGCGGATAATTAACACCTTCTGCCAAATCCAAATGGTATCGATACTCGATACTGTTGCTGAAGGCGTCTGTAACCTTATTAAGACTCCATCCATAATCCACGGAACGACCGACCCTCAGACGGCTTTCCGGCTCACGACCGTACTCATGTACTTTACCGTTTGGACCCTTCACCTCGAACCACCATCTGCCTTCCTGGCCTTCCTTTTGGGTGATCAAACGGGAAGAATCTCGCAGGGTTCGATACTGGGTTTCCTTCTGCCAATATTCACCGTTGACCGCCACCAGGGGCTCACCGTCCAGGCATAACCTATCACTATCGTCAAGGCTTACCTCTACCACTGAATGATCCAGCCCAGTGATACAACGGCGAATTTCTGAAAACCCGCCGAGTCTCCAACCGTAGCCCAAAATATCTTCTGGCAACTGATCCTTGGATCGATGGTGGTAGCGCAGCCCCGAGTAGCGTAAGGAGATTCCGGGTTCGAGACCGTTTACACCCGGGGCAGCTGCAATGGGTATGGAAATTGAAGCATCACCGGTATTGGTCACATCCACATCGAACGGAATAACGCCCGGTACAGTATTGGTATCCGTATCCAAAACTTCACCAATGCCCTCCAAGGCATGTACCTTGACCCACTCACTACTTAACCAAGTGGAGCACTGCCCTACACTATTGCATGCCTTTACTCGATACTTGTACTGATCGCCAAGTTGTACTTGGGCACTGTACTTTCCGTCTCTTGGATTCTCTTCATCAGGGATGAGATTATGCCAACCTTCTTTTCCACAACTATCGCTCCCTCCCATACATTGCTGCTGTAAAATATAGCTGGCGCCATTAGGGGAAGAAGTCGGCAGCTCCCAACCCATTGCTATCTGCCCGTAGCTGCGATCGTTTGGAGGCGTACTCCAAACAGGCTTGTGAGGTACAGGGATGGGAATATCAACATGCACTGTAGTCGCGGGGCTAGACCAGTTTCCGCAACCAGCCGGTACTAGCCCATTACAGGCCCTTACCTGGAACTTATATATGCCACTAGTACCTTGCGGTAAGCTAATTTGTTTTGACGTAGTTGTGCCGTTCAAGCTATCGTCGCCGCAAGTGTCAAATCCAAAATAGCTGTCATTGGGTTCCTTGCATTGCAGCTGATAACTTAGCTCCTCGTGTTGCGAGGCATTTGAGACCGCGTTCCACGTCATATAGAAAGTTGACGTTGGTTCAGGGACGCTAGAGCTAAGCCCTGTCACGGCTCTTGGTTTATTGCGCACCGTTACCATAGCTGAATTTTTCCAGTCACCACGACTGGTATAGCCATTCACCTCGTTATACGCGCGAACCTGATGCTGATAAATCCCATCAGGGAGTACGCTGGATGCGTGCAGGCTTTCAGCACGCACATTGAGCGCGGTAGTCCGGTATCCGTTGGATGGATACCAACTACCCCAGTTTCCAGACTCAGCACGGTACCGCTGGCGAACTTCATATCCATTAACACTCGGAGATTGGGCGACCTTAGCCCAATTAATGGAAAACTTTCCATCGGTATCTGTATTACTTCCAGAAACCTCTATTGTCTCAAGGTCAACGGTAACTTCGTTAACTGACCCAGGTACTGGTGGATATACTTCAACAGTTCTTTGAGTGTCTTGGGGTAAATCTGAGCATGAGTAGCCATATGAAGGATGACCACCACAACTCTCCAGCTTGTAGGTATACTTCCCTGCAACCTTTCCCGTAAAGTGAATAATATTTCGGCCATTGACGACCGACCCACCGGTAACCTTTTCCCAAGCAGTATTGTTGTACTTCTCGTAGAGAGTGAAACCAGAATTCGGGTTACTTGAGTGGTTCCATGAGACCTGATAATTCCCTCCATAGCTTGTTTCCGGGGCCTCTATCGGTTCGGCCTGTAATGAAAATGCCGCGAAAAAAAGCAAACATCCTAGATATAACGTCTTGAACATATCTCCCCCATCCATAGGCTTAATTAATTAGTTTTTATTTAGTTAGATCTCAGATAAATAGATAACTATTCTCTGGAGCAAGCATCGCTATCATTTAAGAAATTTTTATCAGTTTCACGGTATCTTGGCGTCCAATTTCGAGTTCTTGCATATACTTTTACGCGATAATGCTGCTGCTTTTCCTCCGGTGTTAATTTAAGCGCCATAGAGTTTACGAATGGTGTACTCCCTCGAAGCCTTCTTAATAGCTCACCACACATCATCAAAGCAAAATTGCTTATCGCTAAATGTGTTTTGAAGTACCACCAAATACCTTTCTTCTAACCCCAAACCTAAGTTTTCGCTTTAAGCCATTGAAAGTATCTATTTAGTTTTCGCCCATAATAAAATTGAACGCTGCAGTTACTGCTCTTCCCCCCATCGAATTCCGCAGAATCTCGCTGCCAGCTTGCGAACTTCAACAATCAAGCCTCTGCCCGCCGGGCAAAATATCGCTGTGTATTTGTACTAAAACTGGTGTATCCCTGCGGGGGCACTCAACAGCGGCATTTCACCTGGAAGACTCGATGAACGACTACCGTCAACTGCGTATCAACGGCCAGCGCCTGTGGGACTCCCTGATGGAAATGGCGCAGATCGGCGCCACACAGAAAGGCGGCTGCAACCGCCAGGCCCTTACCGACCTCGACAAGCAGGGCCGCGACCTCTTCGTGAAATGGTGCGAAGACGCCGGCTGTAACGTCACCGTCGACGAAATGGGCAATATCTTCGCCCAGCGCCCGGGCACCGGTTCTAAAGGCGGGCCCGACCTGCCCCCGGTACTCACCGGCTCCCACCTCGATACCCAGCCCACCGGCGGCAAGTTCGACGGTGTTTACGGCGTGCTCGCCGGCCTCGAAGTCATTCGCACGCTCAACGACGCTGGCGTGGAAACCGAAGCCCCGGTAGAAGTCGCCGTGTGGACCAACGAAGAAGGCGCCCGCTTCTCCCCCGCCATGATCGGCTCCGGCGTGTGGGCCGGCGAATTCGACCTCGACTACGCTTACGCCCGCCAGGACAAAGAGGGAAACACCTTCGGCGCAGAACTGGAACGTATCGGCTACAAGGGCCAGGCGCCCGCGAAACCGCGCCCCCTCGCCGCAGCGTTTGAAGTGCACATCGAACAGGGCCCCATTTTGGAGGCCGAAGAAAAAACCATCGGCGTATTGAGCGGCGTTCAGGGCATGAACTGGTACGACCTCACCCTGATCGGCCAACCCTGCCACGCCGGCCCCAGCCCCATGGAAGGCCGCCGCGACCCGTTTATGGGCCTGCACCGCATCCTCGACCAACTCTACAAACTCGCCGAAGAACACGCCCCCTGGGCCAGAGCCACCTTCGGTGACATCCGCGTCGAACCCGGCAGCCGCAACACCGTCCCGGAAAAACTCGTCCTCGCCGTCGACCTCCGCCACCCGGACCAGAAAACCCTCGACGCCATGGACCAGCGCTTCCGCGAAATCGCCGCCCGTATCGCCGAAGAAACCGGCCTCGAGCACGAAATCCGCGAAGAATGGCGCTCCCCCGCCGTCGCCTTCGATACGAAGTGCGTCGAAGCCGTACGCAGCGCCGTCGCCGATCTCGGCTACAGCAACAAGGAAATGGTCTCCGGCGCCGGCCACGACTCCGTTTACATCTCCCGCGTCGCCCCCACCAGCATGATTTTCGTGCCCTGTGAAAAAGGCCTGAGCCACAACGAAGCGGAAAATGCGGAGCCGAAGGATCTGGAAGCGGGGGCGAATGTTCTGCTGCACGCGATGCTGAAGATGGCGAACCCAGGCTAACCGGATTGGTGGATGCGCTGCGCTTATCCACCCTACGGAATTTCTTACAGCGTAAATAAATTCAACGCGAAGCTCCCGATGCCGGGGGCCATTCGCGAGACCTTCTAAAACAGGGATGTTTTAGAAGAGCCCCCAGGGATGGGTTGAGGGGGGACGCCTAGTCCGTGTCTCGCGAATGGCCCCCCGGTAGCAGGAGCGCCACGGAGCCGAGACAGAGCTCCTAAAAACCACTGAACTCGCCGAGAACCACAATGACCGAATTCACTTACAAACACCGCAACGACAACGGCAACACTGCGCCACTGCAAAACTGGGGTATCGACTCCGAATACGGCGTGCTCACCGACCTGCTCGTCGGCCCCATCGACAACTACACCTGGCAGATGGGCAACGCCGCCAGCCGCCGCTCCGTGCGCCTCGGCCGCCAGTTCGACGCCGCCGTCGCCAAACGCCAACACCAGGAAATGCTCGACGCCTACAAACAGGCCGGGGTAAACACCCACCTGCTGCCCGCCGACAGCAACCTCCCCTACCAGCTCTACGCCCGCGACAGCAGCGTCATGACCCCCTGGGGCCCCATCGTCACCCAGATGTACTCCCCCTGGCGCCGCGGCGAATGGGTCGACGTGGTTAAAACCTACCAGAAGCTGGATATTCCGATTTACGACATCATCACCGCCGGCAGCTTAGAGGGCGGCGACTTTATGGTGCTCGAACCCGGCGTCATCCTGTGCGGCTACAGCGGCGAACGCACCTCACCCCAAGGCTTCAACCAGATGAAAAGCTGGATCGAAAAAGAAGGCTGGGAAGTTAAAGGCTACGAATTCGATCCCTACTTCCTGCATATCGACGTGCTGGTAGCGGCGCTCGCGGAAAAACTCGTCGCCGTATGCGTGGATGCGGTGGAGCCCGAACTTGTGCAATGGTTCAAAGCACGCAACTTCGAGATTATCGACATCTCCTACCCGCAGGTGATGGAACTGGGTGTGAACGTGGTGGCGCTGGGCAACGACCGCGTCATGCTCCCCGCCGACAACACCGAACTGAAAGAAAAGTGCCGTGCCCACGGTCTGCAAGTGATCGACCCGGATATCTCCATGATCACCGCCGGCGGCGGCGGCGTGCACTGCATGTGCCAACCGCTGGCGCGGCACACAGCTGCAAAATAAGCCTCGTATACAAAAGTGGCGACCAGTGGTCGCCATTTTTGACTCTGTTTTATTTCCCCTGCGCCCGCAACCAGCCGGATCCAGCAATGCCCCCCGCCGCACAGGCCAGAACAATCACCAGTGGCGTCAGGGTACCCAGCGCCAGCGCACCGATACCCAGACCACGCATGGGCAGTAGCACCAGCAACAGAATTCCCGCGGGAATCAGCGAAAGCAGAAAGCCGCGGGTAATCCAGCTTTTGCGCCAGGGCAGCAGGAAAATCAGACCGCAGATTCCGCCCCACACAACCCGTTGGTAAATATAGGCGTTGGAAAGGTGCGGCGCGATATCGACCGACAGCGCGCGGGTAATACCATAGTGGCCCAGCGCCCACAGACCGAGCGCGTAACCCAGCCCGGCTATACCGCCAGCGGCAAAACAGATGGAAAGATTTTTTATAAATTCGCGCATAAACATCCCCCGATTTTCTTGCGCCCCGCCAGGAATTTATCCTGACGGGGTAACGGGGGAAGTATGCCAGAACTAGCGGAAAACACCGCTAACGGGTTTGGAAATCAGGCGGGACGTTTACTGGGGCCGTAGAGTTCTTCCAGCATGCTGTCGATACGTGCAGCCAGTGCGTCCTGGCTTTCGTCCAGCAGGATTACGTGGCCCATTTTGCGGCCCGGGCGCAATTCCTTGCCGTAGGACCAGACACCCTCATTCTCAAGTGCTGGCTTTTTATCCACACCCAGCATATTGATCATGACCGCCGGGCGCGCCGCGTCGGTAGCGCCCAGTTCCATGCCCAGAATCGCACGCACATGGTTGGCAAACTGGCTGGTTTTGGCCCCGGCCAAGGTCCAGTGGCCGCTGTTATGTACCCGCGGTGCCAACTCATTAATCAGCAGCCCGTCGTCGGTGACAAAGCACTCCATCGCCAGTACACCCACGTAATCCCAGGCGTTCATCAGGGTAGAGAGATATTCTTGCGCGGTGGTCTGCAGCTTTTCATCGACATGGGGCGCCGGCGCGGTGGAAACCAGCAGAGTGCCGTTGTAGTGATCGTTCTCCGCCAGCGGATAGGTGACCACCTTGCCATCGGCGGTGCGCGCACCGATCAAAGACACTTCGCGGGAGAAATTGATGCCCTTCTCTACTACGTATTCCTGCGCGGGCACTTGGTCGGCAATCGCGGCCAGATCGTCGTCGCTGTTCACCCGCCACTGGTTCTTGCCGTCGTAGCCGTTTTCACAACTCTTGATAAACGACGGGTAGCCCAGCTCTTTTACCGCCGCGCGGATATCGTCGTAATTGTTGGCGGGGCGGAAAGGCGCCACCGGCAGGCCGGCATCGGTGATCGCGGTTTTCTCGCGCACCCGATGCTGGGTTTTTTCAAAGGCATCCGGGCGCGGGTAGACCGGGCAGAACTTTTCCAGCGCACGCAGCAGGCCGGCATCGACACCTTCACGCTCGGCGGTGATGACTTCCGGGCTGCCCAGGGCGTTGTACAGCGCTTCGATCTTCGCGCCGTCACCCGCATCAACCGCACCTGGATTGACAATGGTGCCGAGCCCTTCCACACAGGTGGTATTTTCACCATTCTCGGCGAGAAAACTGAACTTAATACCCAGCGGGCGGGCCTCCTGGGCCATCATCTGCGCCAGCTGGCCACAACCGACAATAGCTACACGTCTGGCTGTCATTTCCGCTACACCTCGTAAACGTTCAGTGATTTCAATCTGGCTTATTCAACTTCGAAGGGCACACTGGCACTCTGCTTCTCGCGCCAGGCGATCAGGCGCTTCTGCAGCGCCGGATCGGTCAGCGACAGCATCTGCGCCGCCATCAGGCCCGCATTGAATGCGCCAGAGGCACCCACTGCCTGAGTGGCCACCGCCACACCCTTGGGCATCTGTACGATGGACAACAGACTGTCCATACCGGTCATGAACTTGCTCGCCACCGGCACGCCGATCACCGGCAGCGGCGTCATGGCGGCGATCATGCCCGGCAGATGCGCGGAACCACCGGCGCCGGCGATGATCACCTGGGTGCCGCGCTCGTGGGCGGTCGTGGCAAATTCTGTCATGCGCGCCGGTGTGCGGTGGGCGGACACAACCGCCGTGGCGAAGGGCACACCCAGCTCGGTGAGGGGCTTGGTCGCCATTTCCATGGTCGGCCAGTCGGACTGGGAGCCCATCACAATGGTGACTTTTTCGAAGGGCAGCTCTTTCACGTTCGCATAACTCCAGAATTTGGCGGGCACCGGCCCCAAAAATTAGGGGCGGAAGGATACCAAAGTTCAGCGAGAAAGCACGCAGTACGGGGCTCTCCGGCGGGTTCGGCAGCGCTTTTGGGGCGATTTTGCCGCTGCGGGCAGCCCGGACCGCAGTATCTGCTTAGCGGGGAACCTGCCCAGCCGGTACTTTCTACGGGCAATGCCGGGGAAAGCGGCAGAAAAATGATAGTGTGGCGGGATAGTCACAGCACCTGTCTGTGACCGGTCCATATTGGCGGGTTTGGTCGCGCCGGAGTCAGATCCGGCTCAGGGAGTGTCCGGCTGCTTGCGGCGCAAGTCGTCCCGCAGCATGGCCAGCACCGGTTCCACTGACGGACGCACGCCGCGCCACAGGACGAAGGCCTCTGCCGCCTGCCCCACCAGCATGCCCAACCCATCGGACACCTCGGCGCCCAGACCGGTAGCCCAGTGCATAAACGGCGTCGGCTGTGCGCCATACACCATATCGTAGGCCCGACAGCCATCGGCGAGGGCTCGCGGCGACAAGGGTGGCAATTCCCCGGAAAGGCTCGCGGCACTGGCATTGATGATCAGGTCGAAGCCTTCCGGCACTTCGCCGAGACCGCCGGCAGAAATGCTGCCATAGGCGACAAAGTCTTCAGCCAGGTGCTGCGCCTTGGACGCGGTGCGATTGGCAATATGCAATAGCGCCGGCTTCTCGTTCAGCAGCGGCAGCAGCGTACCGCGGGTAGCACCGCCGGCGCCCAGCACCAGCACCTTTTTACCGGCGATGGCCCAACCCAGGTGATCGCGAATATCCGAGACCAGTCCCGGCCCGTCGGTGTTGTCACCGAGGAAGGTCCCATCGGGTTGCCGCGCCAGGGTGTTCACCGCACCCGCGGTGCGCGCGCGCTCGGTCAGTTCATGGGCGTACTCGAACGCATCCAGTTTGAACGGCGCGGTGACGTTCAGGCCTTTCGCACCGCCGGCAAAAAATTCATCTACCACCGTCTTGAAACCGTCCACTTCCGCAAACAGTTTGCCGTACTCAAGGTCCTGGCTGGTCTCCCTGGCAAAGGCGCTGTGAATCACCGGCGACATTGACTGTTTAATGGGATTACCGATTACCGCGTACTTATCCATGTGGTTTTTCTCTCAACTTCCGCTTATTTTTCGCTACAGCCACCATTGAATATCACACCCACTCGCGATGGGGCAGGAAATCCGTATACAGCTTTTCTTCCGGGCTGCCCGCCTGCGGCTGCCAGTTGTAACGCCAGCGCACTTCCGATGGCAGAGACATCAGAATGGATTCGGTGCGGCCGCCGCTTTGCAGTCCGAATAAGGTGCCGCGGTCGAACACCAGGTTGAATTCCACATAGCGACCGCGGCGGTAGAGCTGAAAATCCCGCTCGCGCTCACCGTATTCGGTGTCCTTGCGTTTTTTCAGTATCGGCAGATAGGCATCCACGTAGGAGTCGCCCACGGCCTGCATGAAGGCGAACGCATTGTCGAACCCGCCCTCACTGAAATCGTCAAAGAAGAGACCACCGACACCCCGCGCTTCGTCGCGGTGTTTCAGGTAGAAGTATTCGTCGCACCACTTTTTGAAGCGCGGATAGATTTCTTCGCCAAAGGGTTCACAGGCGTTTTTTGCGGTCTGGTGCCAGTGCACCACATCCTCTTCAAAGCCGTAATAGGGGGTCAGGTCATAGCCGCCGCCGAACCACCACACCGGATCCGCGCCCTCTTTTTCGGCAACGAAAAACCGCACGTTGGCGTGGCTGGTGGGGGCGTAGGGGTTTTTTGGGTGAATCACCAGGCTGACGCCCATGGCCTGAAAGGAGCGGCCGGCCAGTTCCGGGCGTGCGGCGGTTGCCGAGGGGGGCAGCTTGTCACCGAATACGTGGGAAAAATTCACCCCGCCTTTTTCAATCACGTTGCCGTTTTCCAGTACCCGGGTGCGACCGCCGCCGCCAGCCTCACGCTGCCAGGTATCTTCATAAAACGCGCTACCGTCCACCGCTACCAGGTCAGCGCAGATGCGATCCTGCAGTTCCAGCAGATAGTGTTTCACGGCCTCGATGTCGATGGTGCTCATAGACTTCTCACAAAAAGGGAGCGGGGCCACTCGGGCCCCGGGATCAACCGGCGCGCAGAATGCGGCCGCTGGCGGCGTCGCGGATTTCACTCGGTGAAGCGCGCCCACCGGTGCTGCCACCGCCGATAAAATCGAGCTGGCTGCCGAAGTAGCGCAACACCTGGAATTTGTGCCGCGCTGGCTGGCAGCCACTGGGGTTGGCAGAGGTGGATACGATAGGACCACCGAACGCGCGGGACAGCGCGGCGGTGAACGGATGATCGGTGTGCCGCAGAGCGACACTGTGGTGGATGCCGGTGACCCAGGGCGGCACCTGATCAAAGTGCGGCACCAGCCAGGTCACCGGGCCCGGCCAGGTGGCGTCGATGCGCGCACGCTGATCGCCGGAAAGGTTGTGCAGAAGCCCGGAAAAGTGGGCCACATTGCCGGACACCAGAATCAACCCTTTCTCCAGCGGACGATTTTTCAGGCCCACCAGGCGCGCCACCGCTTCGGGGTTGTTCGGGTCGCAGGCAAGTCCCCACACGGATTCGGTAGGGTGTGCGATCACTCCACCGGCGGCGAGGATGCGCGCGGCGCTGGCCAGGCAGAAGCCGGCGTGGGGCCGCTTCGGATCGTATGGATTGTGGTCGCCGAGGGCGACGGGTTTGGCTTTTTCTGACAAGGCTGGGACTCTTTCGGGGCGAACTGCGGAATTGCGCCGCAATTTATCGAATAGTACCAGCCTAGACAAGGAAGCGGCTGGCGCGCGCCCGGGGCACTCGCCGCCGGACGCCTCAGACCAGGCACATCAACAAGAGGGACTCTGGTCAACCCTGATAGCTGACACGGTAGATGACTCCGGCTTTGTCGTCGGATACCAGCAGGGCACCGTCTGGCATTACCAGCACATCCACCGGGCGGCCCCAGGCTTCTTCGCCCTGCAGCCAGCCATCGATAAAGGGTTCGTAGGAGGTAGCGTTGCCCTCATCGTCCAGGGTCACCATGGTTACCCGGTAGCCAATTTTCTTGCTGCGGTTCCAGGAGCCGTGTTCGGCAATCAGCACCTGGTTTTTGTACTCCGCCGGAAACTGGTCACCGGTGTAGAACTTCACACCCAGCGGCGCCACGTGGGGGCCGAGCTCCTGTACCGGCGCGACATAGGCGCTGCACTGCTTGCCCTCGCCAAACTCTGGATCAACGATGTCGTTGCCGTGGCAGTAGGGATAACCAAAGTGTCTGCCGGCCACCGGTGCGGTATTCAGTTCGCAGGGGGGAATATCATCGCCCAGCATGTCGCGGCCGTTGTCGGTAAACCACAGGTGCTTGGTTTGCGGGTGCCAGGTAAACCCGACGGTATTGCGCACGCCCTCGGCCCAGGTTTCGGTTTTGGCTACCTTGTCACCCTCGATCTTGAGGCGCTGAATGTTCGCGTAGTCCTTTTCTTCGCAAATATTGCAGGGTGCGCCGATGGGCACGTACAGCCAGCCATCGGGGCCGAAGGCGATGTACTTCCAGCCGTGATGTTTGTCCGGGAACTGATCGGTGATGGTGACCGGTTTGGGTGGGTTGTCGAGATTGGACTCGATATCGTCCAGGCGCAGAATACTGGTGACCGCGCTCACGTAGAGATCACCATCTTTAAAGGCCACACCGGTGGGCATTTTCAGGCCCTCGGCGACGACTTTGACTTCGTCAGCCTTGTGATCGCCGTCGGTGTCCACCACCGCGTAAACCTTGCCGGTACGGCGGGAACCCACAAACAGGGTGCCCTTGTCACCACGGGCCATGTGGCGGGCGTTGGGAACGTCGTCGGCGTAGAGTTCAATTTTGAAGCCGTCGGGAAGATTGAGCTTTTCCAGCGGAACATCGGCCGCCTGCGCCTGGACGCTAATCGACGCGGCCAATGCGAGTGCGCCAGTCACTGGCGCGGCGCAAATGTTTAACAGGGAAGCAGGACAAAGTGATCTGAACAGGCCCATCGGTTGGTCACTCCATTGGATTATCCGTCGAATTCAGGGTGTGACCGTAGCGGCTTTTTGGTTATTCCACCAGTCCGGACAGGGTTTTGGCGCCGTTGCCGGTAAGCTGATATCCACCGGGTAGCTGCTCCACCAGACCCTCCAGCTCGAGGTGCAGGAGATTTGCCATCAGATCGCCTGTGTCCCCGCCGGTATCCTGCGCCAGCTGCTCGATGCTGCGCAGGTCGCCGCCGAGGGCGGCAATGAGACTGCGCTGATCCGGGGGCAGTGCCTGTGTGGGCGTCGCCGGGTCGTCAAACAGCGACGGCTGCTCTGCCATGCCCGACAACAATCCCCCCAACTGGGTAACGATATCCGCGCTGGTTTCCACCAGCTGTGCACCGTGCTTGATCATATGGTGACAGCCCCTGGCCATCGGGTTGTGGATGGAACCGGGAATGGCGAATACCTCGCGGTTCTGCTCCAGTGCCAGCCGTGCGGTAATCAGGGAGCCGGAGCGCACCGCTGCTTCCACCAGCAGAGTGCCGAGACTCAGCCCGGAAATGACGCGGTTGCGGCGGGGGAAATTACCCGCCTCCGGGGCCGTTCCCAGGGGCATTTCACTGACGATCGCGCCGCCCCCCGCAACAATCTGTTCCGCAAGCACCGCGTTGCGAACCGGGTAGATACGATCCACGCCGGTGCCCAGCACCGCGACGGTTTTGCCCTCGCTGCGCAGCGCACCCTTGTGGGCGGCGGCGTCCACACCCAGCGCCAGGCCGGAGGTGATGGCGAACCCGGCAGCGGCGAGATCCGCGGAAAAGGCCTCGGCGTTGTCGAGTCCCGCACGGCTGGCGCGGCGCGCGCCGATCACCGCTACCTGCGGTAGGGATAATGCTTCCGGGTCACCGGTGACATATAGCAGTGGCGGTGGGCGATCGATCTGTTTTAGCAGCGCGGGGTAGTTGTCGTCTTCACGGTGCAGCAGATAGATACACTCTTCCGCACAGCGCTGGCGCTCGGCGAGGGCCCATTGGCCCAGCTCGCTATCCAGGGAAAAACGCTGAAACTCAGCCAGCTGCGCGTTCGCGCGATCGGGCAGTTTGCGGGGAAGTTGCCGCGGGGACAGTTGGAGCACGGCTTCGGCGGAGCCGAATCGCTCCACCAGCTGCCAGTAGAGACCGGGGCCAATGCCCTCCAGTCTGAGAAGTGCAAGAGTAGACGTCAACGCATCCATGCGTATCCCTAACTTGAATTGTGTTCTGCTCAGTGATTCCTAGGGGTTACGTACCAGGTCCATGACTGCCAGCGGCTTGTCCGCTTCCAGTACCAGGCCCAGGCTCATCTTTTCGAAGCTGCGGAATACCATCAGCACGCCGGCGCGCTCGTCCGGCAGCTTGACGTTCTGACGGGCGATCTGGTCGCGCACGGTGGCGCCACGCTTGTAGATGGCCAGTACGTGACCGGGCTGCAAACCTTCCCGCAGGCCGCGGTTAATGGCAACCACGTCGTATTTGGCTACCTGGGTGACCCCTTCTTCCACGCCGAGAATGACACCATCCACGGGTACCGAGGGGGCGCCGGGCTGGAACAGGGCGGCGATCGCGCGCTCTTCAACCGGCAGCAGGCGGTCCTGCAGGCGGATGTCGCGGCTGGTACGGGTCACGTCCAGGGTAGCCACGGCAAATTCGCTGTTGGCATTGTCGGCATCCAGCTGGCGCAGGTCCACGGAGCCCACGTCCAGAGCCTGCTGGCCCAGCTCTTCACCGGTGAAGGGGTCGGCGTAAACCGGACCCGGGCGGTAGATGCCGTAGGAGGCCAGGGGCTCGCGGAAATCGCCACGGGCGTAGATCTTCTCGCCGGCACCCATAAGGATGCGCTGATCCTGACCGGAGATTACATAAGACACGCCCAGAAAGGCGCCCGGACCGACGATGCGGGTGCGGGACAGAAATGCGTTGATGGCGTCCAGCGGAATCGCCGGGATGGCGGAGCCGATGGGCTCGCGGCGCACGGCGGGGCCGAGGCGGTTGTTGCTGGCGGGGCTCAGCTTGTAGGCAGTGGGCGCGCGATCCAGCTGCAGGCGCGGCTGACCATCCACATACACCAGGTTAAGGCGGTCGCCGGGGTAAATCAGGTGGGGGTTCTCAACCTGGGGGTTCACCTGCCAGATTTCCGGCCAGTACCAGGGCTGGGAGAGAAAGGTGCCGGAGATGTCCCAGAGGGTGTCGCCCTTCTGGACGACATAGGTGTCCGGGTGGTCAGGCTTGAGGCGCGCCTCTTGCGCCTGCAGGCCAAAGGTCGCCAACAGAGTTGCGGCGGCGGCCAGGATTATTTTTTTCATGGAAGCATTCCTATGCTTTTTTTGTCGCGAGCGCTGGGGCCTTGTCGTGTGCTAAAGAATCTGCTGAGCTAAAGAATCTGCTGAATCTTTATACGGCTATCACTGCGGGTTTATATCGCTATAATCTCACAGCGCTGAACCGGTGGCGGCTGATGTCGCCGGGGTGGGAAACAGATGTGCACTCTCTGGCTTGTTGGCCAGTGTGCGGATACAGCCCCCCAATTCAGCAAATTTCAAGCGCGATCATTATGTTATCAGCGCAAGTTCCACTAAGACTAGAAGTTTGTCACAGGTGTTATGGCCAAACTGGAAATCCTAGAATTCCCCGATCCCCGTCTGCGCAAGGTGGCGGAGCCTGTCACTGAGGTGACGGATGCGCATCGTACGTTGATCGATGATATGTTCGAGACGATGTATGAGGCGCCAGGCGTGGGCCTGGCGGCGACGCAGGTCAATGTACACGAGCGCATTGTGGTGATTGATGTGTCGGAGGATCAGAGTGAGCCGCTGGTGCTGATCAATCCGGAGGTTGAGGTGCTGGATCCGGAGATTCACAGGTACGATGAGGGCTGCCTGTCTGTGCCGGGTTTCTACGAGACGGTGCAGCGCCCGCGCAAGATTCGCCTGAAGGCGCTGGATCGCAATGGCGAGACCTATGCGCTGGAGGCCGAGGGGCTGCTGGCGGTATGCATCCAGCACGAGATCGACCACCTCGATGGCAAGCTGTTTGTGGATTACATCTCGCCGCTCAAGCGCAACCGTATTCGTTCCAAGCTTGAGAAGGCGCATCGACAACGAGCCTGATCTTCGTGGTTCTTTTGCGGGTCCCGTGGCGGCTAAGCACTGGGCACCTGTTTTCAGAACCGCTGTGAATACATCCCTGTACGCTGCGTCGGCGACGTCCCTGTCGCCGACGCTTCTGAAAACAGGTGCCCAGCACTTAGCCTTCAATTCTGCCTGCAGGACTCCGTTGATAGTCCGCTTTCTCACAACCGAAGATTTTTCATGAGCCTGAACATCATCTTTGCCGGCACCCCCGATTTTGCCGCCGTACACCTGCAAACCCTGCTCGACAGTGAACACAATGTGATCGCCGTCTACAGCCAGCCCGACCGGCCTGCGGGGCGCGGCAAGAAGCTGCTGGCGAGCCCGGTGAAGCAGCTGGCTCTGGAACACGAGATTCCCGTGTACCAGCCGCTGTCGCTGCGGGATGAAGAGGCACAGAAGACGCTGGCGGCGCTGAATGCGGACCTGATGGTGGTGGTGGCCTACGGGTTGATTCTGCCGCAGGTGGTACTGGATACGCCGCGCCTGGGGTGTGTGAATGTTCACGCCTCTCTGCTGCCGCGCTGGCGCGGGGCGGCGCCGATTCAGCGTGCGGTGGAAGCCGGCGATACGGAGAGTGGTGTGGCGATTATGCAGATGGAGGCGGGGCTGGATACGGGGCCGGTGCTGGTGAAGGCGCGCACGCGCATTGCCGCCAATGAGACCGGTGGCAGCCTGCACGACAAGCTGGCCGCCCTCGGCGGGCCGGCGCTGCTGGAGGCGCTGACGCAACTCGAGAGTGGCACCGCGCAGCCGCAGGTGCAGGACGATGCGCTGGCCAATTACGCCGGCAAGATCTCCAAGGAGGAGGCGCGGCTGGACTGGTCGCGACCGGCGGCGGAGCTGGCGCGCCTGGTGCGCGCATTCAATCCCTTCCCGGTGTGCTGGACCGAGTACCTGGACGGCAAGGGCAAGCCGCAGCGGCTGCGGGTGTATGCCGCGAGACACGAGCAGGGTTGTCACACCGATGTGCCGGGGACGATTCTGAGTGCGGACGAGGAAGGGATTCTGGTGGCCTGCGGGCGCGAGGCGTTGCGCCTGACCCAGCTACAATTGCCGGGCAAGAAGGTGCTGCCGGTCGAGGAAATTCTGAAGGGCTACCGCGAGCTGTTCACCGCAGGCACCGTACTGGGTACCGGTAATGAATGATCCGAGAGCGCTGGCGGCGCGGGTTATCGCGCGGCTGTATCAGGACCGCGGCTCATTGCAGCGACTGCTGCCGTGGGCGGAAAAGCAGATCGATGACCCGGATGGGAGCGGCAAGAACCGCGCTCTACTGCGCGAGCTGTGTTACGGCACCGCGCGTTTTGCGCCGCGATTGGAGCTGATCCTCGGCAAACTGTCGAAAAAACCCATCAAAGATGAAGAACTGGCGGCACTGATGCTGGTGGGTCTGTACCAGCTGGAATACACCCGCATCCCCGATCACGCCGCCATCGGCGCGACCGTCGAGGCCGCCCGCGCCCTCAAGCTCGGCCATGCCACCGGCGTCGTCAATGGCGTTTTGCGCAATGCCCTGCGCAATCAGGAAGCGCTTACGCGCAAACTCTCCGGTAACCCCCAGTTCAGCTCCGCCCACCCCGAGTGGCTGCAGCAGGCCATCAAGGCCGCCTGGGGCACTGAGGCGCGCACCATCTTCACCGCCAACAATACAAACCCGCCCATGACCCTGCGGGTGAACCTGTCAAAAAACAGCCGCGACGAATATCTTGGCCAATTGGAAGCCGCGGGAATTCCCGCCCAGGCCTGTGAGTGGTCACAAGCCGGACTGGTACTGGAAAGCCCCGTCGCCGTCAGCCGCCTGCCGGGCTTTGAGGATGGCCTGGTCAGCGTCCAGGATCAGTCCGCACAACTGGCCGGACCCCTGCTCGACCCGCAACCGGGCGAGAAGATCCTCGACGCCTGCGCCGCCCCCGGCGGCAAAACCTGCCACCTGCTCGAGCTGCAGCCCGATCTCGACCTCAGCGCACTGGACATCGAAGAAGACCGCCTCGACCGCGTCATCGAAAACCTCGAGCGCCTCGGCGTGGGCGCCCAGATCATCTGCGCCGACGCCGCAGAACCCGAACACTGGTGGGACGGCGAACAGTTCGACCGCATCCTCCTCGACGCCCCCTGCTCTGCCACCGGCGTCATCCGCCGCAACCCGGACATCAAACTCCTGCGCCGCGCCGAAGGCATCCCCGAACTGGCCGCCCTACAGGGGAAAATCCTGCGTGCAATGTGGCGCCTGTTGAAACCCGGCGGCACCCTCCTCTACGCCACCTGTTCCATACTCCCCGAGGAAAATAGCGCGCAAGTGGCGCGCTTCGTTGCGGAGACACCGGATGCGAGGGACAATACGCCGCAATTGCTGAATGAACAGCCTTGGGGGTTGCCGCAGGATGCGGGTATGCAGTTGCTGCCGGGCATCCATGCGGGTGATGGGTTTTATTACGCGAAGCTCGAAAAAGCCAAAAACAATTAATACGGTTATTGAGACTTTTACGATTCGCTTACGAAGTACAAGAGTAAGAATCGAAGTCGGGGTGCCGGGTGAGCGTTTTCAGGAGCGTCGCAAACAGGATGTTTGCGCCGCAGCGCCCAGGGATGGGTTAACAGCGGTCCTGAAAACGCTCACCCGGTGCCTCGACGCCACCGCGCCAGCTAAAGAAGTACTCTTCGGGCTCAAGGCGCAAAGGCCAAAAAACCAACTATGAAAATCATCATTCTCGGCGCCGGTCAGGTCGGTGGATCGCTGGCAGAAAGCCTCGCCTCGGAACGCAACGATATTGTTCTGGTAGACAGCGACGAGAAAACCCTGCGCGAGCTGCGGGACAAGATCGATATTGGCGTCGTCCAGGGCCACGCCTCCCACCCGGATATCCTGCAGGAAGCCGGCATCGAAGACGCCGACATACTGGTAGCCGTCACCAACAACGACGAAACCAACATGGCCGCCTGCCAGATTGCCCACTCCCTGTTCCGGGTCACCACCAAAATCGCCCGCGTGCGCGCCTCAGCCTACCTGCAGTATCCCGAACTGTTCGCCACCGAATCCATTCCCATCGACGTATTGATCAGCCCCGAGCAGATTGTCTCTGAATACATCTCCCGACTGATCGAACACCCCGGCGCCCTGCAGGTGCTCGACTTCGCCGACGGCCGCGTCCAGCTCGTCGCCGTGCGCGCCGTACAGGGCGGCCCCCTGGTAGGCCACCAACTGCGTTACCTGCGCGAACACATGCCCAAAGTCGACACCCGTGTCGCCGCCATCTACCGACGCAACAGCCCCATCATCCCCCAGGGCTCCACGGTCATCGAAGCCGGCGACGAAGTGTTCTTTATCGCCGCCAAACAGGACATCCGCGCCGTGATGAGCGAACTGCGCCGCCTCGAACAGGGCTACAAGCGCATCACCATTGCCGGCGGCGGCAACATCGGCCTGCGCCTCGCCAGCAAACTGGAAAACCGCTACTCGGTGAAAGTAATCGAGCAGGATCATGACCGCTGTATCTTCCTGTCGGAAGAGCTCAGCAACAGCATCGTGCTGCACGGCAGCGCCTCCGATCAGGACCTGCTGCTGGAAGAGAACATCGAAGACACCGACGTATTCCTCGCACTCACCAACGACGATGAAGCCAACATCATGTCGTCACTGCTGGCCAAGCGACTCGGCACCCGCAAAGTCATGGCCCTGATCAACAACCGCGCCTATGTGGACCTGGTACAGGGCGGTGAAATTGATATCGCCATTTCCCCGCAGCAGAACACCATCGGCAGCCTGCTTACCCACGTGCGCCGTGGTGATATGGTCAATGTGCACCAGTTGCGGCGCGGCGCCGCGGAAGCGATCGAAGTCATCGCCCACGGCGACAACCGCACCTCGAAAGTCGTCGGTCGGAAAATTGAGGATATCGACCTGCCCGAAGGGGCCAGTATCGGCGCCATCGTGCGCGAGCGGGATGGCGAGAGCCAGGTTCTGATCGCCCACGACAACATTGTTGTAGAGTCCGACGACCACGTCATCGTGTTTCTCGTTGACCGCCGCCACACCCGCCACGTGGAGCAATTGTTCCAGGTCGGCTTCAGCTTTTTCTGACGGCGGGATTCCACTACATGCGATTAGCGGTCATAGCGCGGGTCTTCGGTATTCTGCTGACGGTATTCAGCCTCACACTGCTGCCGCCCATTGGCGTCTCCCTGTGGTACGAAGACGGCACCCACAACGCCTTCTCCATCGCTTTTGCCATTACCCTGCTCACCGGCCTGTTTATGTGGCTGCCGGTGCACGACCTCAAGCAGGACCTGCGCACCCGCGACGGCTTTGTGGTGACCTCCCTGTTCTGGCTGATTCTTGGCAGCTTCGGTGCTCTGCCGCTGATTATCAGCCCGGAGCCCAATCTGAATATCGTCGACTCCATTTTTGAATCCATTTCCGGCTTAACCACCACCGGCGCCACCACCATTGTCGGACTCGATACCCTGCCCCCGGCCATCCTCTATTACCGGCAGCAATTGCAGTGGTTTGGCGGTATCGGGGTAATCGTTATTGCCCTGGCGATTCTCCCCATGCTCGGGATTGGTGGTATGCAGCTATACAAGGCGGAAATGCCGGGGCCGGTAAAAGACACCAAACTCACACCACGTATCGCGGAAACCGCTCGCGCCCTGTTTGTGATTTATATTGCACTGACCGTGCTGTGCGGTATCGGATACTGGTGGGCCGGGATGACCGTGTTTGATGCCGTCGGCCATGCATTTTCCACCGTCGCCAACGGGGGCTTTTCTACCCACGATGCGAGCATGGGGTTCTATGCCCACAACAACGCCATCATGGCGATCGCCATTATTTTCATGCTGACCGCCGCGATTAACTTTGGCCTGCACTTTTACGCTCTCGGTAATCGCACGGTGAAGCACTACTGGAAAGATTCAGAGTTCCGCTTCTATATCATCGTAACCATTGCCGCCAGTGTGGTGATCATCGGGTATCTGTATACCTCGGGCACCTATGATATGCGCGGCAGCTTTCTGCACGGAGTATTCCAGGTGGTCTCTATCGGTACTACCGCAGGCTTCGGATCGGAAACCTTCGCGGTCTGGCCCGCGTTTCTGCCTTACGTACTACTGCTGCTGGGTATTATGGGTGCCTGCGCCGGTTCCACCTCCGGGGGCATTAAAGCGGTGCGGGTGATGCTGATCGTCAAATCCGGTATGCGGGAGCTCAATCGACTGGTGCATCCCAATGCGGTCGTACCGATCAAGGTCAACCGGAAAATCGTACCGCCTCGGGTCACCGATGCCGTGTGGGGGTTTTTTGCGATTTATATTCTGTCGTTTTTTATCCTGACCATCGTGGTAATGGCGACCGGTGAAAACTTTGTCACTTCATTTTCCACCGTTGCTTCCTGCCTCAGTAATATCGGACCGGCACTGGGGGACGCGGCCTCTCACTACGGAGAGGTCAACGGTGTCGCCAAGTGTTTTCTGATTCTCGCCATGCTGATGGGTCGCCTGGAAATTTTCACCTTACTGGTGTTATTGACCCCGGCATTCTGGAGACACTAGCGGTGATAGGGAACCGGCAGGCAGCTTTTCGCAGGGACGACTTGCCGCAGCCTTTTTCTGCGAACTGTTGGTGTACCTCACCGTTTACTCGAAGGTGTCCGCGCGGCCGCGAATGATATCCCAGTAACGCGGCACAAACTTGATCAGCACCCAGATCTCCAGAATACAGCCGATTACCGTCAGCGCTTCCATGGTGCTATCAAAAATATTTTCCGCCGCGGACGACTCATCAAACCGCTCTATCGCAATCTGATCAGCAAAGCCCATTCCCAGCACCAGAAATGCAATCAGCATGGCACTGCGCGACAACCAACCTGGTTTCGCATTGAAGCTTTTTTTCAGCCACCCCAGCAGTACAGGAAATGCGCTCAGTTGAATGGCAAAGCGCGCAATGACGAGCACGGTGTAAGTACTGCTGATCGCGCCGAAATGCCACAACAGCGGTATCAGGCAGAGAATATACAAACGGTCCACTACCGGGTCGAGATAAGCACCAAAGGGGGTCTGCCAATGAAATCGATTCGCCAGCCAGCCGTCGAGAAAATCGGTCAGTGCACCGGCGAGAAATACGACAAGCGCGGCGAAGTGTTGATCGGTCAGCGACAACCACACGATAACCGGAATACACGCCACACGCAGCAGTGACAACCCGTTCGGCAGATGACGCCAGAGGGATTGCGACGGCGCTTGTGAAGTGACTATCTGTTTGGTTTTTTTCATAGTGGCTCGCCAATGCGTCCAGGGCGGAGAAGCAGACGCACTTTAGAGCTTAATCGAAAATCCGCGGGTGTGCGGAGCGGTAGATCCGCCCGCCAGTGTGCATAGCGTGGCCGTCACTCACCCACCTCATTTTCCTGCCCTTGATGGATGGCCGCTATCTCATCGAATTTCTCTAACAGCAAGTCTCTGACGTCGGCGGACCAGTCGGTAATGGCCTTTTCGAAACCCACACGACTGTTGCGATACATGGAGCGCGCAGCCTCTTCAAAGCCCGGTGCATCAGCGAACAGATTCAACAGGTTATACAACTGATTCTGTTTCATGCTGATGCGCTCTTCCGCAGTGGCATTCTTCATCGCCGCATCCACAAGGCGGCGCAGTGTCACCGATGCCCCACCGCGCTGTGTCGCCAACCATTCCCAGTGGCGGGGCAGCAGGGTTACCTCTTTTGAGGTCACCCCGAGCTTGGGCCGACCACGCCTGGCCGGCGCCGGGCTGCCCAGTTGTTGCACCCGCGCCACTATCGTATCCGGATCACCGTGCCAATCGATCTCCAAGCGCTTGCAGGAGTCGATCTCCAGCACAATTGGGTCCACGCCATCCGCTCGCGCTTTGGCTTCACGCACCACCGATGCCAGTGAGCCCCGCGCAACCAATGACTGCGCCAGAATCGCCACGTACTCGTTTGTCATGATATTCACTTTACTATTACCCGGATAAAATATTATTACCGGGATTTAAAACAGAATCAATTTACCCGGGTAATAAAAGGCACTGCCTCCCACGCCACCGGAAACGATCAAACCGGCAGGAAATGGAAGGAGGGCTATGGATGGTGGGGGGACTGGGCCCGGCGTGGAAATAAGGGGCCGCTATTTGATTTACACCCGGGTTAAATTTCTGGCGGGAACCCTGGTCAAAAAGTGCGCACAGGCCGCGCTCACTTCTTCTTATACAATCCGGTTCGGCCCTCTGGCCCGCGCCGGAAGCGTTTGTACTCCCACTGATACTGCTCCGGCGCTTCCGCAATACATGCTTCCACGCCGCGGTTGAGCGCCGCGAGGGAGACTTTGGTCTCTTCGCTGTAGATTGCTTTTTCTACGGGTAAAAATACCAGCTCAAAACCGTGCTCCAGGCGCTTGGCAAAGCCAAACACCACCTTGCAGCCGGTACGCTGAATCAGGTTATACGCCAGGGTCATGGTCAAAGTGGGATGGCCGAAAAAGGGGGCGAATTCGCCGCCGGAGAGGTCCGGTTCCTGGTCGGGAAGAACCCCCACTATCCCCCCTGCTTTCAATGCCTTTAACAGGGCGCGCACACCACGCACATTGGTAGGCACCAGATTGGCACCGGTTTTTTCGCGGCCAGCGCGAATCAGCGGATCCAACGCCTCGATTTTCGGCGGTGCATAAAGGCTGGTGGTGGGCCCTACAGTGGCGAGGAACTGACCAAAAATTTCCCAGTTGCCAATATGCGGGGCCAGCACCAGCACGCCGCGGCCTTCATCCACCCCCTCAGTCAGCAACTGCTGGTTGCGCACCCGCTCGATATTGTCTTCGGCCTGGCTCCAGGGCTTGCGCCACAGGCTCGCAACCTCGAACCCGGTCTGTGCTGTGCCGATCACACTCTGGCGGGCGAGTTTGTCGCGGGTCGCGGCTGGCATCTCCGGGTAGCAGTGTTCGAGGTTGATACGGCTGATACGGAGACTGTCGCTACCGATGGTTGCGGCGCAATAACCCACCACGCTGCCGAGACGGCGCGACCAGCGCAGGGGTAGCAAACCGATCAACTTCAATGCGCCTGCGGCCAATTGCCCTTTGATATCCAACGATTACATCCTTCTCACTGCGGCGGCAGTCCGCCCTGCTTCATCTTTTTATAGGGTATAGCCCCATTGTGGCCATCAATTACCCTGTGCGCTGTTTAGTGCACCACCACCTGCCGCTATAATTGCGCCCCTTGTCTATTCCACCCAGCTGAAACCGGAGATTGTGGTGTCCGAGCAACAAACCAGCCGTTCTGCCCCGGCGCAGGACCTGAGCACCTTTCAGGGACTGATTTTTACCCTGCAGGAATACTGGGCGCGCCAAGGGTGCGTCATTCTACAGCCTCTGGATATGGAAGTGGGCGCTGGCACCTTCCACCCCGCCACCTTCCTCCGCGCCATCGGTCCGGAAACCTGGAATGCGGCCTATGTGCAGCCCTGCCGCCGCCCCACCGACGGTCGCTACGGGGAGAACCCCAACCGCCTGCAGCACTACTACCAGTATCAGGTGGTAATGAAGCCCTCCCCGGCGAATATCCAGGACCTGTATCTGGACAGCCTGCGCGCCCTGGGGATCGACCCGGCGGTGCACGATATCCGCTTTGTGGAAGACAACTGGGAATCCCCCACCCTGGGCGCCTGGGGACTCGGCTGGGAAGTGTGGCTGAACGGCATGGAAGTGACCCAGTTCACCTACTTCCAGCAGGTGGGCGGTCTGGAGTGCTACCCGGTAACCGGCGAGATCACCTACGGTATCGAACGTATCGCCATGTACCTGCAGGGCGTGGAGTCCATTTATGACCTGGTGTGGACCCGCAACGCCGACGGTACTCCGGTAACCTACGGCGATGTGTTCCACCAGAACGAAGTGGAAATGTCCCGCTATAACTTCGAGCACGCGGACGTGGAATTCCTGTTCAGTACCTTCGATCACTGCGAACGCGAAAGCCAGCGCCTGATCGAGCTGGGCCTGCCGCTGCCCGCTTACGAGCAGGTGATGAAAGCGTCCCACGCGTTCAACCTGCTGGATGCCCGCCACGCGATTTCCGTGACCGAGCGCCAGCGCTTTATTCTGCGTGTGCGCACCCTGGCGCGTGCGGTAGCCCAGGCCTATTTCGATGCCCGTCACGCCCTCGGTTTCCCACTGGCCACCGAGCAGGCCCGCAACGATGTACTGGCACAACTTGAAGCGCAGAAGGAGAAGAAGTAATGGCTCAGGATTTTC
The DNA here is from genome assembly GCF_021165935.1 of Microbulbifer elongatus. NCBI lineage: Bacteria > Pseudomonadati > Pseudomonadota > Gammaproteobacteria > Cellvibrionales > Microbulbiferaceae > Microbulbifer > Microbulbifer elongatus. Next base: position 727,513 of record NZ_CP088953.1, read on the forward strand.
TGGTTGAGCTGGGCACCGAAGAGCTGCCCCCGAAAGCGCTGAACAAATTGATGCAGGCCTTTGCCGACGGCATTGAGCAGGGACTGAAAGACGCCGAGCTTGAACACGGCGCCATCAATGCTTACGCCAGCCCGCGTCGCCTCGCGGTTTCCGTGAGCGACCTCGCCGAGCGCCAGCAGGACAAACAGATTGAAAAGCACGGCCCCGCCGTTGCCGCCGCCTTCGATAAAGACGGCAATCCCACCAAAGCCGCGCAGGGTTTTGCCCGCGGTGCCGGTGTCAGCGTCGATGAACTGGCGCGGGTACAAACGGACAAAGGCGAGCGCCTGGCATTTATCAGCGAACAGAAAGGCGAAGCCACCAGTAAACTGCTGGGCGGCATCGTCAGTAAATCCCTGGCGCAACTGCCCATCCCCAAGCGTATGCGCTGGGGCGCGCGCAAAGAAGAGTTTGTGCGCCCGGTGCATTGGCTGGTCATGCTGTTCGGCAACGAAGTGGTCGATGCGGAAGTGCTCGGCCTGAAAGCCGGCAACAGCACCCGTGGTCACCGCTTCCACTGCAACCGCGAACTCACCGTGGCCTCCGCCAACGATTACGTACAACAGTTACGCGACCCGGGCTTTGTGGTCGTGGACTTCGCCGAGCGCCGTGAAATGATTCGCGAACAGGTGCAGGCAGAAGCCAACAATGTAAACGGTGAAGCGGTTATCGATGACGATCTGCTCAACGAAGTCACCGCACTGGTGGAATGGCCGGTGGCACTGACCGGACGCTTTGAGAAGCGCTTTCTCGATGTACCCGCGGAAGCCCTGATCTCTTCCATGAAAGAGCATCAGAAGTATTTCCACGTGATCGACGAAGATGGCAAGTTGATGCCCTTCTTCATCACCGTTTCCAATATCGAAAGCACCGATGCCAAGCAGGTGATCGAGGGTAACGAGCGGGTGATTCGCCCGCGCTTGTCCGATGCGGCGTTCTTTTTCGAAACTGACAAGAAAACCAGTCTCGAAGCGCGCCGGGAAAAACTCAAGTCCATCGTGTTCCAGCAGAAGCTGGGGACCGTGTACGACAAGACCGAACGCCTCGCCAAACTGGCCGCTGCCATTGCGGAAAAAATCGGGGGCGACTCGGCGCTGGCCCAGCGCGCTGCGCAGCTTTGTAAATCAGATCTGGTCACCGAAATGGTGTTCGAGTTTGCCGATATGCAGGGCATTGCCGGTTATTACTACGCAGAAAACGACGGTGAACCGCTGGATGTCGCCAAAGCCATGTACGAGCAGTACATGCCCAAGTTTGCCGGCGATGATCTGCCGCAAACCGAGACCGGCACCATCGTCGCCCTCGCTGATCGTATCGACACCCTCGTGGGCATATTCGGTATCGGCCAACCGCCCAGCGGTTCCCGCGACCCCTTCGCCCTGCGCCGCGCCAGCCTGGGCGTACTGCGCCTGCTGGTGGAAAAGAACATCGACCTGGACCTGCGCGACCTGCTCACCCTGGCCCGCGATGGCTACCCGCGCACCGCGCTGGCGGAGTACGACAACGTCGTCGAGCAGACCCTGGCGTATATGATCGAGCGCTTTCGCGCCCGTTATGAAGACGCCGGCATCAAGGCCGAAGTTTTCCTTGCGGTGTCTGCACGCAAGCTGTCCCGTCCGCTGGATATCGACAGTCGCGTCAAAGCGGTACACAACTTCAGTCAGCTGCCGGAGGCGCAGGCACTGGCCGCGGCCAACAAGCGGGTTTCCAATATTCTTGCGAAACTCGACGGCCCGGCACCCAGTGAGGTAGATCAGGCGATGTTGCAGGAAGATGCGGAAAAGGCGCTGTATCTGGCCGTTCGCGACGCCGAGGAAGCCGTGGCACCGCTGTATGCCGAAGCCCGTTTCGACGAAGGCCTTGCCGGCCTGGCCGGGCTGCGTGAAACCGTGGACAACTTCTTCGACGGCGTGATGGTCATGGCCGACGACGAACAGCTGCGCAGCAACCGCCTGGCACTGCTGGCGCAATTGCGCGCGCTATTCCTCGAGGTTGCGGATATTTCCCAGCTGGCGCCGGCCAAGTAACGCGCGCGCTTCCTGCATAAAAGCCCGTCGTAGGAGCCTGCTTGCAGGCTCCTACAGACCGATCACACGAGCACCGACGTATATACCCATGGCCATTATCGTTCTCGACCGCGACGGTGTGATCAACGAGCACCGTGACGATCACGTAAAGTCCGTCGATGACTGGGTAGCAATTCCCGGCAGTATCGACGCCATGGCGCGACTCAGTCAGGCCGGGCATCAGCTGGTGATTGCCACCAATCAGTGCGGCCTGGCGCTCGGCCACTTTGACCTGGACGATCTCGAAGCCATGCATGGGAAATTGCGTGCACTGGTGGAAGACGCCGGCGGTACCGTTTCCGGAATTTTCTATTGCCCGCACACAGTGGATGACCGCTGTCGCTGTCGTAAACCCGAAACCGGTTTACTTGACGTCATCGAAGCCGAGTTCGATACCAGTCTGCACGGGAGTTATTTTGTCGGGGATCGTATCAGCGATCTGCAATGCGCGGTGTCAAAGGGCTGTAAACCGGTACTGGTGAGAACTGGCTGTGGTGAGCAAACCCTGGCGCAGTTGATTGAGAACCCTGACGAGCGCCTGACCCATACGCGGGTTATGCGTGACCTCGCCGAATTTTCTGAATTTTTCTTACAGTAATTTTCCCGCGCAAGGCGGTCCTGCGTTCACACCGTTTTCCCCGCGTCCTCTCTCTTTTGTCTGCCCACCTTCTGACTGGCAGTTCTGTACCAATTCCACAGGGACTTTTCCAATGATTCCCATGACAGTTTTGTGAGTCGTCGCAAACTGTCTCTGCGTTAACAGGATTGTCACGCCACCCTATTGCCCCGGGGTTTGGCTTTCCGTAGAAACCGATGTAAGGGATCTGGTGCCGCAGCGTTCAAGGAATGAAGACCAGGCGCGACACGCTCCACTCTCGAACTTTTCCTCTTATCACACGGAAATGCTCTTACCTGCCCGCCAAAAGTGGGCAAGGTCGGGCTTTGTATTTTACGGGGCATAATTTATATGAATTTTTTCAGTAGAACCCGAAGCCGGGTTTCAATAATAAAAACATCCGGCCTGCTCGGGTTGCTGGCAGTCAGTCTGCTTGTTTCCCTGCAGGCGCAATCCAGTGACAGCACACAACAACCCTCCCGCCCGGAAGTTCAGAAGAAAACCTACATCGTACAGTTTACCGACAAGCCGTTAATTGCCTACGATGGAACCGTTCACGGCTTTGCGGCAACCAGGCCCCCTAGCAACCGAAAGATTGACTTGAACAGTAGCGCGGTAAAACAGTACGCGGCATTTTTGCGGCAACAAAAAAATGCCGCACTCACCGCTGTTGGCGGTGCCCAGACACTCCACAATTACGAGGTCGCCTTTAATGGTGTGGCCGCGAAAATGTCCGCGAAACAGGCGGAGCAGTTGCGCAATCGCAAAGACGTTCTCGGTGTCTGGGAAGATCAGCTGTTAAAGCCGCAAACGAATTCCACTTACCAGTATCTCGGTCTCGATAATTTTCCCGGCCCCTGGCTGTTGGGCGCGACCGGTGAGGATATCGTTATCGGCATCATTGATTCCGGCGTTTATCCGGAACATCCGAGCCTGGAAGATACACGCACCCCAAAGCGTGGCCATATCGGTCGCCCGATGCTCTATGACGCGGTTCCGGAATCTTTCGTGGGGGAAGGCTGCGAGTTCGGCAATACGGCGTTCAATCCCGACGACCAGCCTTTTGACTGCAACAATAAACTCGTCAAGGCACAGGCATTTTCCGAAGGTTTCCTCGCGGTAAACACACTGGCGGATTATGAGTTTCTTTCAGCGCGGGATGCGGACGGACATGGCACACACACTGCGACGACCGCTGCCGGTAATTACGGTGTCGAGGGCACAGCCAACGGTGATAGCACCGGAACCCTGAGTGGTGTTGCGCCCCGCGCGCGGGTTGCGGTCTACAAAGTCTGCTGGGATGCACCAGACCCGGATGACAGTGGCTGCTTTTCCTCAGATTCGATGGCCGCCATTGATCAGGCTGTGGCCGATGGCGTCGATGTGATCAATTATTCCGTGGGCGGTGCCAGCACCCAGTTTACCGGGCCGGACGATATCGCCTTCCTGTTCGCGGCAGATGCCGGGGTGTTTGTAGCGACCTCCGCGGGCAATGCCGGTCCGGGCAGTGAGACCATCGGCACTCCCTCGGGTGTGCCATGGATCACTTCCGTTGCAGCTTCGGAAGACAATCAGAGTTTCGGTACCGGCATCGCCATTGACGCCCCCACGGAGCTCGCTGGAATCTTTGAGGGGCTCGAAGGTTCGGGCCCGGTACAGTTGGCCGATAGTGGCGCCATCGCCTCGATCATCGTCAATGCAGAACCATTGGATGCCTGTACCCCGCTCACCAATACCGAGTCGATGGCGGGAAGTATTGCCCTGGTGGTGCGCGGCGGCTGCGCATTCAGCGATAAGTACAATCAGGCAGCCGCGGCCGGCGCAAGCGCCATTGTGGTGTACAACGATGGCACCGCACCCGACCGCATCGACCCCATCACCATGTCGGCTCCTGACACCACCATACCGGGGATTATGATCCGCTACCCGGACGGTGCAGCGCTCGCTGGCGCAGCAGCGCCGAGTGGCACGCTCAGCCCGGAGATCCAGGTACCGCGGAATAATCGCATCGCCGGTTTTTCTTCCCGCGGCGCCAATGCCGGCGCACCGGACATTATCAAACCGGATATCGCTGCGCCGGGGGTGGGTATCATTGCCGGTATATCTCCGGTCGGTTCCGGTGAAATCTATGGCGCGCTCAGTGGCACCTCTATGGCGAGTCCGCATATTGCCGGGGTCATGGCGCTGCTCAAGCAGGCACATCCGGACTGGACGCCGGCAATGGCCCGCTCCGCGATGATGACCAGTGCGCGACAGAACCTCAGAAAATCCTTTGGTGACGACCGTGCCGACCCCTTCGATTTTGGGGCCGGTATGGTGCAACCCGCCAATGCGTTCTTCCCCGGACTGGTGTACGACGCGGGATTCTATGACTACCTGGCATTTCTCTGCGGTGCGGAACTACAGACCTCGATTGTACCGGCGGAGGACTGCACCTACCTCGAAGCCAACGGCTTCTCTACGGACTCATCAGACCTGAACCTGCCGTCGATCGGTATCGCGGAACTGGTGGGTAGCCAGACCATTACTCGGCGGGTGACCAGCGTGGAGAAGGGGGTGCGCTGGTACTGGGCCGAAGTTGATGCGCCTGAGGGCGTTCAGGTACAGGTAACGCCCCGGATTCTGCGCCTGCGCGAAGGTGAAACGGCGACTTATCAGGTGACCTTTACCGCGACCGACGAGGCCGCGCTCGGCGAGTGGGCATTCGGTGCGCTCAGCTGGTCTCAGGGATTTCGCAAGGTCCGCAGTCCAATCGCCGTTCGCCCGGTACCCATTGCTACCGCAGCTTCCGTGACGGCGAGCGGTACCGATGGCAACTTGGCGATCCCCCTGACGTTCGGCTATGCGGGTGCCTATAGCGCTACCATGAATGGCATTGCCGAAGGCATTCCAAGCACAGGTGCGGTAGAAGATGGCCTCGATGACCTGATCTTCTTCGAGGTACCTGAGGGTACCCGCTTCTCCCGCTTTGCGCTTTTTGATGAAGACGTGGGCGCCGGCGACGGTTCTGACGATCTCGACCTTCAGGTACTCGGCCCCGCGGCCGCCGGGTGGCCACTGGTGGGATCCAGTGGGACCCCCAGCTCCGCAGAACAGGTGGATATGCAGAACCCCGAACCCGGTCTCTACGCCGTGTTTGTGGTGGACTATGCATCGGCGCCAGGCCCCACACCTTACACCCTGTTCAATTTCAATCTGCAGGGTGACAGTGGGAATACAGCATTGGATGGTCCGGCGACAGCCTCGGTCGGTGACGCCGGTACGCTGCACGTCGAGTGGATGGGACTCAGCGACGACAGCCGCGCCCTGGGTATCATCTCACATCACAATGACACCGGCGTCATCGGTACCACGGAGGTGTCGATCAGCACGCGCTGACACACGTACCCTGCACCACCTGATGCAATAACTTGCCCGGCGCCGCCATTCGCGGTCGCCGGGCTTTTTTTATCGGCGCTAGGGGTCCATGCGGAACGTTCGGTAACTATGGTTAGTTCATCGGGGGTGCGCATCAATAGTGCTTGAATTCTGTGCAGCACGAACCAACAATGGCGCCCCCTGCAGAACCGGAGCTTTCCCGTGCAACAACTCATTCTCAACCCCCGCGCCGAGCGCCGCCTCAAACTGGGCCACCTGTGGATTTACAGTAATGAAGTAGATACCAAGCGCAGCCCACTGAAAGGTATTGCCCCGGGTACACAGTGTGAAATTCTCGAGAGCAACGGAAAAAGCCTGGGGTTTGCCCTGGTCAACCCGAATCAGCTGATTTGTGCGCGTCTGGTTTCCCGCAAGGGGCCATTTACCGCAAAGCAGTTGAAGCGACGCCTGGAGAACGCCCTCGCCCTGCGCGAGCGGTATTTTTCCCATCCAAGTTATCGCATGGTGTACGGGGATTCCGACGGCCTGCCCGGGTTGGTGGTCGATCGATTCGGCGGTTACCTGGTGGTGCAGATCAGCAGCTGGGGTATGGAAAACCTTGTGCAGGATATCGTCGACGCCCTGACCGCTCTGGTGAAACCGGTGGGCATTCTGCTGCGCAATGATCACCAGGGGCGCAAGGTGGAAGAGCTGCCAGAGCACTGTGAGGTTGCACAGGGTGAGGTCCCGGAGATGGTGCCGTTCGAGGAGAACGGTGTGTCGCTTCTGGCGCCGGTGCACGCAGGCCAGAAAACCGGCTGGTTTTACGATCACCGCGAAAACCGCGCACGTCTGAATCAGTGGGTCAGAGGCCGGCGTGTCCTGGACCTGTTTTCTTACGCCGGCGGCTGGGGTGTGCAAGCACTCGCTCACGGTGCCAGCACGGTCACCTGTGTAGATGCCTCAGCGCAGGCGCTCGACTGGTGTGAGGAGAATGCGACGCTCAATCATCGGCAGAACGACCTGATTACCATTCAGGGAAAAGCGATCGACGCAATGAAAGAGCTTATCGCGACCGGCGAGCGCTATGATGCGATCGTGCTCGACCCGCCCGCCTTTATCAAGCGCCGCAAGGACCAGAAATCCGGTGAGGCGGCCTACCGTCATATCAACGAGCTGGCGCTGCGACTGCTGGAAAGGAACGGTGTGCTGGTCAGCGCTTCCTGCTCGATGCACCTGGCCTCGGATACGCTGCTGGAGATTCTCCGCGGCGCCGGTCGTCACCTCGACAAGAACATCAGTGTGATCGGCAGTGGTGGCCAGGGGGCAGACCACCCGGTGCACCCTGCGATTCCGGAAACCCGGTACCTGAAAGCACACTTTGTGCACCTGACCGGTACCACGCAATAAAAGCCCGACCGTCGCCCAGCGCTGTTGATTTAACGTCGCTGAGGGCGAAGGTGACGCTACCGGGTACGGGCTTGTGAGACCGCACCCGGTAGCGGCGCCGCCACAGAGTCACTTAAATGAACGGCATCGCGAGCTGAGGCGGGTGTTTACCGTTGCATGGCAATGTACAGCAATCAGAAGCGATAGCTGACACCCAGTGATGCGGTACGTGGACGATTGACCCGTGCACCGTCCGGTGCGCGGTTGACGATGGCCTGCTCGTCCAGCAGGTTGTCCACTTTCAGGTATCCGGCCAGGTCGGCGCTGAAATCGTAGTGGGCCGCGGCATCGACCACCCACAGGGATTCGGTAACGTCGAACTGGTCGGTGTCACCGCGATTGCAGTAGTTGTCGACACACATCTCATCCTGATAGGCCGCAGTCAGATTGACCCGCCAGGCGGCACCACTGTCGATACCGGTCGTTACCGCGAAAACATTCTCCGGCAGATACGCGAAGTTGTCCCCTTCAGCGAGGCCGTCTTCGCCATTCGAGGTCACATACGCAAGGCTGTCCTGACTGATTTCTGCGTCGGTTAAGGTGTAGCTGGCCTGCAGCGGAACCGACCAGCCATTGGCCAGCTGCCATTGCCCACCGATACTGGCTTCCAGACCGCGGATCTCGGATTCACCCAGCGCGTAGTTGCCGCTGTCCTGTCCGTTGGCGCAGGGCTGCGCCACCGAGCAGTTCTGTACCGTGCTTTCGTAATCACTGTAGAAGGCGATCATCTCCAGCTGCAGGTCGCCCCCGTGGAGGCGGAAACCACCCTCGTAGTTGGTGGACAGATCGCCCGCCTCACCTTCGGAAGATCCACTCCCGGGAGGTGCGAAACCGCGGTGTACACCGGCCAACAATGTCACACTGTCATTCACCGCGTAGGTGAACCCCAGTCCCGGGAGCCATTCGCTGACGGAGTTGGAGCGGCTACTGCCGGCTTCGGTGCGCTCGTTGTTCTCGTAGCGCTGCTGGCTGGTCTCCAGTTCTTCGTAACGCAGTGCCGCGGTCAACGCCAGTGCACTGGTCAGCTGAATCTGGTCGTATACGAACAGCGAAGTGGCGTCGGCTTTGCCGACGCGGTTGTTGCTGGCGCTCGGGTCACTGACCCCCTCGTACACCAGCTCACCGTCGATCTGGCTGTAGTTTTCCACCGGCTGGAAGCGATCCACGTCATCGTAGTGGTCGCGCACACCGAACTCCAGGTCGTGGGCAATACCCGCGGTTTGCAGTTGCCAGTTAGCGCTTACTTGCACGCCACGGGAGACATAGTTGCGGTTGTTGTGTTTGATACCGACATTTTCATAGTCCAGGGTGCCATCGAGCACCGCCTGCGCATCGGTGTCACCGGCATTGGCTGCGTCGATCAGGCTGCCCAGACTCACCTTGAACCAGTCGCGTTTGAATTTGTTGTAGTAAGCCTGGGTGTTGAGGCTGAAGGTGTCGCTCAGCGCAATGCTGTGATTCAGCTGGACCGTGCTGTGGCGGTTCTGCATTTCGTCCAGCGCGCTGATGCCGTAGCGACGGTTGGGGTCTTGCGCGAGATCGGCGTCGGTCAGCCCCAGGTAGCTCATGCCGGACTCTTCTTCGGAATACTGCAGCTTGATCTCCAGCTGTTGCGCGTAGCTGGCGCCTTCCGCCGAGCTCAGACGACCTTTCAGCAGGTAATCTTCCTTTGCGATATCTGCGCTGCCGGCGCGGTCGATATCACGAAAGCCGTCGGCCTGTTGCTGGTGGGTTTCGATCAGCCAACCGGTGGTTTCGGTGCTCGCCCCGTAGTAGGTGTGCAGACGGTTTTCTCCGAACTGGCCCGCTTCCAGCTGCACTTTGCCGGCGCTGCCTTCCGGAATCTCGGTACTCAGCATGTTCACGGCGCCGCCCACGGTGAAAGGACCGTACTTGAGAGTGCCGGGGCCCTTCAGCACCTCAATGGCCTGCAGACGACCAGCAGTAGGAAAATAGTAGGCTTCCGGCGCGGAGTAAGGCGCTGGTGCAACCAGCACGCCGTCTTCCAACAGGGAGATCTTACCGGAGCGCTCACCAAAGGCGCCGCGAATACCAATGTTCGGGCGCAGACCGTAACCGTCTTCCTCGCGCAGATATACACCCGGAACATTGCGCATCATGCGGTTGATGTCGACAAACTCGAACTGTTCCAGGTCCTCTGCACTCACCAGGTGCGCAGATCCCGGCAGGGAATGCAGCGTTTCACGATCGCCGAGGACAGAAACAGTCTCCAGGGCCTGGGGGCTGTCGGCAGCAATTCCCTGGCTGCTGAGGGCGGCACAGAGTGCGAGGGATAGAGGGGTGAGGGTAAAACGGGCCATTGGCTCTCCTTGGTCCAGGTTTCTCATCATTCATCAATATTATTAATGAGAACGATTATATTTTTTTAAATCAACTTTGTCATGAAAGACATGGACTTTTGGTTGTACATGTGTTCGAGAATGTGCCGGCCACGTTTTGGGGCATGTGGTGACCAGACTACTATGGGCTGTTACACCCTGGCTGGTTGTAGGAGCATGTATGCTGAGACCGATACAGGAATCGGATATTGAACGCCTGCTGCAGCTATGGCTTTACCTGGCCTGTAGCAGCCACCCAAGCCTGCCGGTGAGCTATTGGACCGACGCCGGCCGCGCCATGCGACGTCGGTTGCAGGCGCAGTGTCGGTTTGGCGCCCCGGGGGATTTGGCCAGCAGTAGTCACTGGGTATATACACGCCCGGGGAGTCAGATACCGGAGGGACTGGTCACCATCGCCGAGAACCGGCAAGTGGAAACGATCTTCGTTTCCCCCGGAGAACAGGGCCATGGTGTCGGCAGTGAGCTGATGGCCCAGGCAAAGTTTGGGCGCATTCAACTGGAGACTCAGGTACTGGAAGAGAATCTGCGCGGCCGCTACTTTCTACAGCAGCACGGATTCAATGAGGCTGAACGGGTATTCAACAGCGCCGCCAATCAGGATCAGATCTTTATGCATTGCCGGGTTGCGTAAGCCGACTGCCCGCGGGCACCCCACGGGTAGAGCTGCCTGACACGCATAAAAAAGCCCGCACGGTGCTGACCGAGCGGGCTTTTTTATTCGTGCGGTAAAGCGCGGTTAGACGTCGAGGTTTTCCACGGCGAGCGCGTTACTCTCGATAAACTCCCGGCGGGGCTCGACCTGATCACCCATGAGGGTGGTAAAGATCTGATCTGCGGCGATCGCGTCCTCCACGGTGACCTGCAGCATGCGGCGGGTTTCCGGGTTCATAGTAGTGTCCCACAACTGCTCCGGGTTCATCTCACCCAGCCCCTTATAGCGCTGGATACTGTAGCCGCGGCGACTTTCGTTCATCAGCCAGTTCAGTGCTTCCGGGAAGCTGTATACCGGCTGTTGTTTTTCACCACGCTGGATATAGGCGCCCTCTTCCAGCAGATCCTGCATCTTCTCACCCAACTGACAGATGGCGCGGTATTCTGCGGACTCGAAAAACTCGTGATTTACCGTGAAGCGACTGCTGACCCCATGGGCGACAATATCAATGGTGGGCAGGAACAGGTTGCGCTCACTGTCTTCCGTCACAGACACACGGTGGCGACGGCCACCACCCTCACCTTCCTGCTCCAGGCGCACCTGCAGCCTTTCACTCCACGCTTCCATGGCCTCGCGCGATGGTAAATCTTCCGGCCGCACGCTGGGCAGATACACCATGCTCTGGAGTACCTCTTGGGGATACAGGCGGGACAGGCGATCAATGGTGGCCATCACCGCCCGGTATTCTTTCACCAGGGACTCCAGGGCGGTTCCCGACAGGCCGGGGGCCTCCGGGTTCACATAAAGGGTCGCGCTTTCCAGGGCCGCATTGGTGAGGAACTGGGTCAGTGCAGCTTCGTCTTTCAGGTACTGCTCCTGTTTACCCTTGCCGATCTTATACAGAGGTGGCTGGGCGATAAACACATGACCGCGCTCGATCAGCTCCGGCATCTGACGGAAGAAGAAGGTCAGCAGCAGGGTACGGATGTGGGCACCGTCGACGTCGGCGTCCGTCATGATAATGATGGAGTGGTAACGCAACTTGTCCGGATTGAATTCGCTTTTCCCGATACCGCAGCCGAGCGCGGTAATCAGGGTACCCACTTCCGCACTGGACAACATCTTGTCGAAGCGCGCCTTCTCCACATTGAGGATCTTGCCCTTGAGCGGCAGGATGGCCTGGGTGCGGCGATCGCGACCCTGTTTGGCAGAACCACCTGCTGAGTCACCCTCCACCAGGTAGAGTTCGGACAGGGCCGGATCTTTCTGCTGGCAATCCGCCAGCTTTCCGGGCAGCCCGGCAATATCCAGGGCGCCCTTGCGACGGGTCATTTCACGGGCCTTGCGCGCGGCTTCACGGGCGCGGGCGGCATCGATCATCTTGCCGACCACAGCCTTGGCTTCCTGAGGGTTTTCCAGCAGGTAGTCGTTGAAGGACTGCCCCATTTCCTGTTCAACCGCGGGTTTTACTTCCGATGAAACCAGCTTGTCTTTGGTCTGGGAGGAGAATTTGGGGTCCGGTACCTTCACCGAAATGATCGCGGTAAGACCTTCACGCGCATCATCGCCGGTGGTGCTGACCTTGTCTTTCTTACCTACACCCTCTTTCTCGATATAGTTGTTGAGCCCCCGGGTCAGGGCCGCCCGGAAGCCCGCCAGGTGGGTACCGCCGTCCCTTTGGGGAATATTATTGGTGTAGCAGTAGATATTCTCCTGGAAGGAGTCATTCCACTGCAGCGCCACCTCCACAGCGATCCCATCTTCACGCTGATTCTGGAAGTGGAGGACCTTGTTGATCGGGGTTTTGTTCTGGTTCAGGAACTCCACAAAGGCACGCAGACCGCCTTCGTATTCATAGACCTCCTCCTTGCCGGTCCGCTCATCTCCCAGAACGATACGTACGCCAGAATTCAGGAAGGACAGTTCCCGCAGACGCTTGGCCAGCTGCTCGAAATGGAATTCGATATTGGAAAAGGTCTCCGCGGAAGGTTTGAAATGTACCGAGGTACCGGTAGTTTCACTGTCTCCCACCACCGTCAGCGGGGCATCGGGCACACCGTGGCGATAGACCTGCTCGTGGATCTTGCCCCCGCGACGAATGGTCAGTTTGAGCTCTTCGGACAAGGCATTCACCACAGAGACGCCCACGCCGTGCAGACCACCGGACACCTTGTAAGTATTGTCATCAAACTTACCACCGGCGTGGAGGACGGTCATGATCACTTCGGCTGCGGAAACCCCCTCTTCCGGGTGCATTTCTGTGGGAATACCCCGGCCATTGTCGGACACGCTGACAGACTCGTCCGGGTGAATGGTCACCCGAATCTCATCGCAATGCCCCGCCAGCGCTTCGTCGATGGAGTTGTCCACCACCTCAAATACCATGTGGTGGAGGCCTGTGCCGTCGTCGGTATCGCCAATATACATTCCCGGGCGCTTGCGCACCGCATCCAGGCCCTTGAGTACCTTGATGCTACTGGAATCGTAATTATTCTCTTGCGACATTCTGTTGCTCCATTCGCACCGGCATGATTACCGGGCCTGCTTTAGTTCAGTATTCAGTCGTTCGTTACCAGCCAGCCGTTTCCGGCATGTGTTGAGGCTGGTTCGCCACCCGGCCCACCAATCCGTTGGCGCCGGGAGCTAATAGTACGTGGGGCAGCCGGCTATCGGTCCGCCGCATACCCCACGTTGGTGATCTCCCCATGTTCCACGTGGAACATCTGTGGAGCCCCCCATGGCCCATCAAGGGCTAACCAGGGGGCTGCCGTCGTATTCGCTTCAATACCGGTCACCAGCACCTGGCTGGCGCACGCCCGCAACCAGCGGGCAAACAGTGCCTGATTCGTCTGATCCAGCTCCGACGGCAGATCGTCTACCAGAAAAACCGGTTTTTCACCGGAATCCATCACGGAAGCCATGGCCGTGCGCAAGGCACAAACCGCCATCTTCTGCTGACCGCGGGACAGTACCGCGTGGGCAGGCTGGCCGTGGATAGAAAATCGTAGATCCGCACGGTGTGGGCCGACACGGGTAAACCCCTGCTCCAGATCGCCTTCGCGGGCCCCTTCCAGCGCATCGGCCAGAGACAGCTCACGCTTCCAGCCACTGCGATAGCTCACCTTTAGATCCGCGAAAACCTCCGAGGGTAGATCCTGCAGACGCCGCGCGAACTCGCTCTGAAGCAGCTCAAACACCCTACGACGCAGCGCGTCCACTACTTCGCCACTCTGCAACAGTTGATGTTCCCAAGGGGCGAGAAAATTGGAGTCAATTTTACCACGACGCAGCACTGCATTGCGTTGCTTTAACGCGCTTTGATACACCTTCCAGTGCATCGAGAAGGAATGTTCCACGTGGAACACAGACCAGTCCAGAAGTTGTCTGCGAACGCTGGGTCCGCCGTCCAGCGCGGAAAAGCTTTCACTGTTGATCACCTGCAAAGGCAGACAGGCTGCAAGCTGCGAACTCGACTCCGCCGCAGACTGGTTAATACGAATCCTCCCCTGCCCATCCCGGCGCTTCTCCACCCCGAGGGTGATACCGCTATCCAGGCGGCCAAACACTGCTAGCGAGGGCTGCTCGTAGCGAATCACCGACTGGCTCTGCCGAGACCGGAAGGAGCGCCCGCTGGCGAGCATGTGCACCGCCTCCAGTAGGGATGTCTTACCGCTACCGTTGGCACCGCAAAACAGGCTCACACGCCCGGCGAGGTCCAGCTCTCCGTGCCCGATATTCCGGAAGTTATTCAACACCAGTCGATTCAGCGCCAAGGGATACTCCTCGTGCCCACCGGGGGCGGCGCCGACCGACCTACTGCCGGCGTACCGACATCAATTATCCAACCACCAATACGAAAAGACCGCCATCCAGAACAGATGGCGGTCTCTAATTGCGATCTATCAAGCAGAATCAATCTGTGCACTCGCAGCCTGGCACCGTTACTCAAACCATTAAAGGCGCATCGGCATAATGACGTAAACGGCATCGCCCTGCTCGGGCTGCTGCAACAGCGCACTGCTGTTCGCATCGCCGAGGCCAATACGAATCTGATCGCTATGAATGGCACCGGTGACATCCAGCAGGTAGCCCACGTTAAAGCCAATCTCCAGTGGGTCACCGTGATAATCCACCATCAACTGCTCTTCCGCCTCTTCCTGCTCCGGGTTATTCGCCACTATCTGCAGCAGGCCCTCCGAAAGCTGCAGGCGGACCCCGCGATATTTTTCATTGGAGAGAATGGCCGCACGCTGGAAAGCCTGACGCAACGCGAGGCGATCCGCGAACACCTCATTGCCGGTACCGCGGGGCAATACGCGCTCGTAGTCCGGGAACTTGCCGTCCACCAGTTTGGAAGTGAAGGTAAACTGGCCGCAAACCACACGAATATGGTTGTTCCCCAATACCACATCCGCGCTGGTGTCGGTGTCCTCAAGCAGGCGTGCAAGCTCTAGAACACCCTTACGGGGCACGATCGCCTGGACCGGCGTCTCCACATTCAAGCCGGGGGCATCGCGGTCACACAACGCCAGGCGGTGACCGTCGGTAGCCACTGCGCGCAATTGCTGCGGGCGACACTCGAGCAGCAGACCATTCAGATAGTAACGGACATCCTGTTGCGCCATGGCAAAACCGGTGGCGTCGATCAGGCGGCGAATCTCCCGCTGGGAAATAGAGAAGCGGCTCTGCGCGGTGGTTTCTTCCTGATTGGGGAAGTCGCTGGCGGGCAAAGTGGACAGCTGGTAACGGCTGCGACCACTGCGCAGTACAAGGCGCTCTCCGTCGCGCTCGAATTTCAGTTCGGAACCGTCCGGCAGCGAACGACAGATATCCAGCAGTTTACGCGCCGGCACGGTTACTTCCCCTTCCAGTTCCGCGGGCTGCTCCAGCTGCAGGCGCCCGACGATCTCTACCTCGAGGTCCGTGCCCGTTAGCGACAACTCCTGCCCCTGCAATTGCATCAGCACATTTGCCAGCACCGGCAGGGTCTGGCGCTTCTCGACTACGCCGGCAACCAGCTGCAAGGGTTTTACCAGGGCATCACGGCTTACGCTGAATTTCATAAATATCGCCTTGATCTACGTTAGGTCATTCTTGTTGTGACGCGGATGCGAAATCGGGCAGCCGCGAAAATAATTTAAATATCAGTAGGTTACCGCAATCAGGTGGTCAGAGAGCGGGTCAGCAGGCGCACGTCTTCACGAATATCGCCATCGGACTCCTGCAGCTCCTTGATCTTGCGGCACGCGTGCAGCACCGTCGTGTGGTCACGCCCCCCGAATGCATCACCAATTTCCGGCAAGCTGTGATTGGTGAGCTCCTTGGCCAGAGACATCGCCACCTGCCGCGGACGCGCGACGGATCGGCTGCGGCGCTTCGACAGCAGATCCGCCACCTTGATCTTGTAGTACTCCGCTACCACGCGCTGAATATTATCGATACTTACCAATCGATCTTGCAGTGCCAGCAGGTCTTTCAGCGCCTCGCGCACCAGAATATCGTCAATTGCCCTACCGGTGAACTGGGCGTTCGCAATTACCCGGCGCAGAGCACCTTCCAGTTCGCGCACATTCGATCGAATGCGTTGCGCGATGAAAAACGCGGAGTCGTGCGGGAGGTCTACACCCACCTGCTCCGCCTTCTTCATCAGAATGGCCACCCGGGTTTCCAGCTCTGGCGGTTCCACCGCCACCGTCAGCCCCCAGCCGAACCGCGACTTGAGCCGCTCTTCCAGACCATCAATTTCTTTGGGGTAGCGATCACAGGTCAGAATAATCTGCTGACCACCTTCGAGCAGCGCATTGAAGGTGTGGAAAAACTCTTCCTGAGAGCGCTCTTTACCGGCAAAAAACTGAATATCATCGATCAGCAGCGCGTCCACCGAACGGTAGTAGCGCTTGAAATCGCTGATCGCGTTAAGCTGCAGCGCCTTCACCATGTCGGCAACAAAGCGCTCGGAGTGCAGATACACCACCTTCGCATTGGGGTTCCGCTCCACCAGCGCATTCCCCACCGCGTGCATCAAGTGGGTCTTGCCCAGACCTACCCCGCCATAAATAAACAGTGGGTTGTAGGCGCCACCGGGGTTATCCGCGATCTGTTGCGCCGCCGCGAGGCCAAGCTGGTTGGACTTACCTTCCACAAATGAAGCGAAGGTAAACCCGCGATTGAGCGCACTGCCGTGTTTGATCGCCCCCTCCACCTCGACCTTGCGCTGGCCCGCACCCGCCGCCGGTAGCGAAGGTGCCGCTACCGCATCGCTGGAGTGCAAATCCGCAGGCAGCTTTTCCGCTGGGGTGAGGGCCTCCGCACTGGCCTCTTCCGCCGCCAGATGGTTGTGCGCTTCCATCCCGGGCAGACTGCGATTGACGGGCACTGCCTGTGCCGCCGGCTGAGACGCGGGCGCCCGCTCACTCACCGGCGCTGCATGGCGCACCGCGCCTGCGGAAGCAACGGGTGCTGCGGCGTAACCGGGCACAGCACCATTTTCAACAGGAGCGCTTGCCGGCCTTTGCGTGCTCCCACCGCTGTTGCGTGCGTAGCCACCAAAACCGGTGGCCTGACTGTGACTTGTGTGGGACTGCCCACCAAAGCCGCTATCGCCGTTCAGGCTGCGACGGAAGCGCGAAGTACGCCGATCGAGCGATACCACCTCGACCGGCAGAGAGCGACCAGCAAATTGCTGAACCAGCTCGCGAATACGATCGAGAAACTTGTCGCTTACCCAGTTGAGGATAAAGCGATTGGGTGCAACCAGACGCAGCTCTCCTTCGGAGCTGTCATCACTGACGCGAAGCGGCCGAATCCAGGTGCTGAATTGCTGCGGTGGCAGCTCATCCTGCAAACAGGCAGCACACTGCTTCCAGACGGAATCAGACAAGGAACCCCCTAAGAATGACGGAACGAGGTGAACTGCGCCCGGCTAATACCGGCCCCATGATTTACAGTGGAGCGCCCCCAAAAACGCCGGGCATCACCTCAAAAGAAGGGCGACAGTATATCGGTTAGACTCCGGGTTATCCACAATTCCGCGGGATTTGGGGACAAGTTTTCCGTGGGAAAGCCTTGAAATATCAATCACTTGACCACTAAGTAATCGCCCACTGACAGAAGATAAAAGAAAGTTATCCACATGAGACTGTGAGTATCTTGGGACAAACCGGTGCACTCCCGCAAATAATCCCACTAATACAATCACTTACGAAAATGACAGCAAATTCCACCCGCAGCGGACGCAGTGCGGCACCCGACTGAGATACGCGACCACCGCCACAGACAGGGCACCACACCGGCTAAACCCGCTATTAAGGATGAGAAGCCCGGGTGGCCCCGGCACTGCGGCGCCGCCCGTCGATAATCACGGGAATAAACCGCCGTTAGCGTTGCGTTGGTTGGCTTCTTTCTATACAATCCGCCGCCTTCGCAGCGCATAGCCTGCTCCGAAGTATGTCTTCTCCCAGTGGGGACGGACACACCGCAAACAGGCTAATGCCAAACGCGGTAAAGAGTTACCCAAACTTCCCGGACACGACTCCAGGACAACAATCCAGGTAGTAATACGATGAAACGTACATTTCAGCCCAGCAACTTGAAGCGCGCTCGCACCCACGGCTTCCGTGCCCGTATGGCCACCAAGAACGGCCGTAAGATTCTGGCCCGTCGTCGCGCCAAGGGCCGCAAGGTTCTGTGCGCCTAAGATTGCCGCCTAGCGAGCAACCTTATACTTGCCACTGAATCACTATGCAGTGCTCACGCAGCGACTTCGCATTCGCCAAGCCGCTGCGGCTGCTCAATGCGGCGCAGTATCGCGCCGTTTTTGATTCGGCGCCGGTTCGCGCCGCGCAACCCCAGTTTCTGATCCTCGCCCGCCCCAACGAGCTGGACCATCCCAGGCTCGGCCTCGTAATCGCCAAAAAACACGTTCGCAACGCAACCGACCGCAATCGGATAAAACGCATTGCGCGGGAAACCTTTCGCCTGCGCCAGCACGAACTGTTTCCGCTGGATGCGGTGGTGCTCGCCCGAGGCGGTGCCGGTGAACTCGATAACGCCGCGCTGGGCAAGATCTTCAACAAACTGTGGCGCAAGCTCGACCAGCGCGCGCGGAATCTGCAGTCGGAGTCCAACCCGTCGCGCAGCGGTAAACCGCCGCGCCGCAAGTCCACAAACGCACGCCGGGGGCCGAAAAAGGCCGGGCCGGCCCCGGCGGAGTTGCCAAACACACCGGGAAGCAAACCGTGACCTGGCTGGCCATCAAGCTGATCCACCTGTACCGGCTGATCGCCAGTCCCTGGGTTGGCAATCAGTGCCGCTTTTATCCCACTTGCTCCTGTTATGCTGAACAAGCATTAAAGACACACGGATTCTGCAAAGGGGGTTATTTAACCCTGCGCCGCCTTATAAAATGCCACCCCTGGCACCCGGGGGGGCTCGACCATGTCCCGCCCGCAAACCACGCACCCGAATCACCGGCGACCGCCGAGTCGCCGCCCAAGCAACAAGGCTAACGACATAATGGATTGGCAACGCTACACGCTGGTCGGCGGCATCGCCGCAGTCCTTCTGGCATTGATTTATCAGTGGAACGCTTTCAAGGAGCAACACACTCCGGCCATTGACCAGAAAACTGTGGTGCACCACCAGAGCGCCGGCACGGAAACCCTCCCCAGCAGCCAGGCCCAGTCCAGCACCGCAGGTGCCGGTAACGATCTGCCCGAAGGCACTATGCCCGAAGTGGGCAGCAGCGCCCAGCCAGAACTGATTACCGTCAACACCGACACCCTGAGCCTGCTGATCGACCCCCACGGCGGTGACATCGTCAAGGTAGCGCTGCGCGAGTTTTATGAGGAAATCGACACCCCGGATCGCCCGCTGATCCTCCTCAACCAGACCCGCAGCCACACCTATGTGGCAAAAAGCGGTCTGGTCGGTGGCAAGGGCAGCTGCTCTGCGGGCCGCCCGGTATTCACCAGCGATGCCACCGAGTATGCGCTGCAGGAAGGCAAAGACACCCTGACAGTGGACCTGAAGCAGAGCCAGAACAATATCGGTTTCACCAAACGCTACACCTTTACCCGTGGCGACTACCTGATCAAGGTTTCCTACATTATCGACAACGGCCGTGAGAAACCGCTGCTCGCCGGTATGTGTGGGGAAATCGTGCGCGACAGTCTGGAACCCCCGGTGGACATGGGCATCGGTATGTCCCCCTTCCTGGGCGCCGCTCTGCACACCAGTGAAGAGAATTACTACAAGCAGGATTTCGAAGACATCGCCAAGAAGCCGACCACCGAAACCATCGAGGGCGGCTGGGTGGCCATGGTGCAGCACTATTTCCTGAGTGCCTGGGTACCCAATCAGCAGGAGCGTAACACCTACACTCTGGAACCCATCGGCAATGGTCTGTACAGCATGGGCTTCACCAGCCCGCAACTGCGGGTGGAGCCGGGCCAACAGGGCTCCGTCGAGGCGTCTTTTTATGTGGGCCCGAAAGACGTGTACCGCCTGGAAGAGATTTCGCCCTATCTGGACCTGACCGTGGATTACGGCTGGCTGTGGTGGCTGGCCAAGCCGATGTTCCGCGTGCTGCACTGGATCCACGAGCACCTGGTCGCCAACTGGGGCTGGGCGATCATTCTGTTGACCGTATTCATCAAGGCGCTGCTGTATCCGCTGTCCGCCGCCGGCCTCAAGTCCATGGCGCGTATGCGCAAGTTCGCACCGCAGATGAAAAAACTGCAGGAGCAATACAAGGACAACCGCCAGAAGCTGGCGGAAGAGACCATGAAGCTGTACCGCCGCGAGAAGATCAACCCGGTGGGGGGCTGTCTACCCATTCTGCTGCAGATGCCGGTGTTTATCGGGCTCTACTGGATGCTGATGGAAACCGTGGAGCTGCGTCACGCGCCGTGGATTCTGTGGATTCACGACCTGTCGGTGAAGGACCCCTACTTTATTCTGCCAGTGATCATGGGCGCCACCATGTGGCTGATGCAGAAGCTGCAGCCGCAACCCACCGATCCCACTCAGGCGAAGATCATGCAGCTGATGCCGATCATGATGACCTTCTTCTTCCTGTGGTTCCCGGCTGGGCTGGTACTGTACTGGATCGCCAACAACCTGATCTCCATCGCCCAGACCTGGTTTATCAATAAGCAGGTTGAGGCGGCGAGCAAGTAACAAAATGTTACCCCCGGTGCGGGGCGGCGAAGCACCGGGTGGATGGTTTTGAAACCGCTGTGAATACATCCCTGTACGCTGCGTCAGCGACGTCCCTGTCGCTGACGCTTTCAAAACCATCCACCCGGCACTTCGCCTTAGCATCAGCCGCAAGAACTTCGAAAGAAAAAAGGGCCGCATTTCGCGGCCCTTCTTCTATATAAACCAAGTAGCAGAAACCCGGATAGACTCAAAAGTATGTCCCAGCAAAGCCTCAGTAAAGACACCATCGCCGCCGTCGCCACGCCTCCGGGCCGCGGCGGTATCGGTGTGATCCGCCTATCCGGCCCCGAAGCGAAGGCGATCGGAGAACAGCTGAGCCACCGCACCTTCAAGCCCCGCTTCGCCCACTACTGCGATTTCAGCCATCGCGGGCAAACCCTGGATCAGGGGCTGGCCCTTTTCTTTCCCGGCCCCAACTCGTTTACCGGTGAAGACGTCGTGGAACTGCAGGGGCACGGCGGACCCGTCATTCTGGATACGCTGATGTCCGCGCTGCTGGAACTGGGGGCGCGCCAGGCGCGGCCCGGTGAGTTCTCCGAACGCGCCTTTCTCAATGACAAGATGGATCTGGCGCAAGCCGAAGCCATCGCTGACCTGATTGACGCCGGCAGCGCACAGGCTGCCCAGAACGCGCTGCGCTCCCTGCAGGGTGTTTTTTCCGAAAAAATCGAAAAGTTGGCCACACAACTCACCAATTTACGTATCTATGTCGAAGCATCGATCGATTTTCCAGAGGAAGAAATCGATTTTCTCGCCGATGGCAAGGTTGCGGCAGATGTCGAGGCCCTGCTCGCGCAATTGGACCGGGTAGAGGCTCAGGCGCGCCAGGGCACCATCATGCGCGAGGGGATGCAGGTGGCCATTGCCGGCAAACCCAATGCCGGCAAGTCCAGCCTGCTCAATGCCCTGGCGGGAAAAGACACGGCGATCGTGACGGATATAGCGGGAACCACCCGGGATGTACTGCGGGAGCATATTCACATTGACGGTATGCCGCTGCATATTGCCGATACCGCTGGATTGCGTGAGTCGCCGGATCAGGTGGAACAGATTGGTATGCAGCGGGCCTGGGATGAAATCCGCGGCGCTGACCGCGTGCTGCTGGTGGTGGATGCCGCAGAGGTTCCCACACTGGATCCGCAAAAGGCCTGGCCGGATTTTACCGAGCAACTGCCCGACCCGGACAAGCTCACCCTGGTACTGAACAAAATCGACCTTACCGACTACACCCCCGGACTGCAGGCTCAGAGTGACGGCGTCCCCATTGTCGCCATCAGTGCGCGCACCGGCGCGGGTATCGAGGTATTACAACAACACCTGAAGCAATGCATGGGCTACCAGTCTGGTAACGAGGGCAGCTTCAGCGCACGGCGCCGCCACCTGGATGCACTGGCTCGCGCACGGGCCTTTGTCCTGGAGGGCCAGGCGCAACTGTGTGCGGCGGGAGCTGGCGAACTACTGGCGGAAGATTTGCGTCAGGCACAGCAGGCGCTGGGCGAGATTACCGGTGCGATGACCGCCGACGAGCTGCTCGGCAAGATCTTCGGCAGCTTCTGCATCGGTAAATAGGCCGGTGAGGAACGGTTAATGGCGGCTAGCCCGGTACCGATCAGTGGATTTGGCGATCGCGCCCCGCCAGCGCCCCGCAAGTCGCCATCAGCAATGTCAGGCCAACCCCCACCAGCAGCGGCCCCTGCCAGCTGTGCCAGTGTTCGTGCATGGCGCCACTCAGGGCAGGCCCACTCGCCGCCAGCAGATACCCAATAAACTGCGCCATTCCCGACAGGCTTGCCGCCTGCCCCGCACTACCGGTGCGAAACGCCATGAACATGATGGCCAGCAGAAAACAACCGCTGGAACCAAAGCCGAACAGTGCCACCCATAACACGGCCAGCGCGGGATACGCGAGCAGCCCCAGCAGTGCTACGGTCATCAGCAGCGCCATCCCCGCCGCCATCAGGCGCTGATCCCCAAATCGGGCCACCACCGGCCCGAGAAACAGCCCCGGCAACGCCGAAGCCAGCTGCATTTCACCGTGCAGGGAACCGGCCACGACCGCGGTAAATCCGGCGTCGGTAAGAATGGCCGGCAGCCAGCTGGCCATGGAATAAAACATCACCGAGTTGAAACCGAGGAATAGCGTAATCTGCCAGGCAATCGCAGATCGCCATATTCTCCCCACTGAAGGCTCCGCTGGCGCTGGACCCACCGCTGCGACCGACATGCTCCCTGCCCTCGCCATCCCCTGAGCCCGCAAACACCAGACGCCCAGCGCCAGTAGCGGCAGCAACCCCACCGCGAGCAGCCCCCCCTGCCAGCCAAACCACAAGGCCAGCGGCACCATACACACGGATACCAGCGCACCGGCGGTGCCCATGGAAACCCCACTGACACTGGTGGCTTGCGCCACTCGCTCGGGAAAATCCGACTTTACCAGGCTGGGCAACAATACATTTCCCAGGGCGATACCGGCACCGATCACCGCAGTACCGGCAAACAGGGTGGCAACCGTCCCGGCGGAACGCAGCAATACCCCGCAGAAGATCCCCACGAGGGCGGCAAATATGGTGGCAGTGAGCCCCCAGTGCCGCGCCAGGTGGGGCGCAAACAGTGATCCCGCACTGAACATCAGCAGCGGCAAGGTCGTGAGCAGCCCCGCGGTACCGGCATCCAGCCCGAGATCCCGCTGAAGCGTGCCGATAAGGGGGCCTACGCCGGTGACCGGGGCGCGCAGACACGCAGCCATCAGTATCAGGCCAGCGTATAGGAGGAGTGGATTGACCGTACGGGGAACGCTTTGGATTTGTGACACCAATCAGTTTGAGTTCGAAATATTGAAAACCGGTTTTCGGGAGCCCGGCGAGCGGTTTCGCCCCGAGCAGTCTGCCTGCTCCCGGGAGGCGCATTCTTCAACACAGGTCCCCCCCATACAAGCCACAAGAGTTGCCCACAAAAATCCACAAGGTTATCCAGATAGACCACCTATCCAAGCTTCCTGCACAGCTATTTATCCCAGAAAGCCACAGAGTTATACACACTCTAAAAATCCAAGCCCCTGAAAACCCGACCTGTGGACAAATCAAGGGATGAATGGGTATCAAACCCGGTACGAATCCGGGGACAACTGGCAGTGCGCCCGTCACCGGCCAAAGTTATCCCATTCGTCCACATCTCCCTACCGTGGTTGTACCCCCGTAAACACAGGGGTTTACCCGGTGTTTATCCTTTACTTAAGTCATTGTTTTATAAGGAATTTAAGGATCAATACAGAATATTGCCGGGACTAATAATTACATTAAACATAAACACGTACTTATACGTAAGGTATGTATAACTTTATTTATGTATAGATAAGAGTGCAGACTAGGAAATTTCAAAATGCCGCTTTTTTGCACAGCTCAACACCCCTATAATGTGCGGCCGAATTTTTACCTGACTCCCTGTTTATCGGGCTAACCTAGCCAGATCCGTGTGTTTACGCGGCTGGCACCAGAGCTGGATCCTATGGACTACCCCACGCAATATGATGTGATCGTGATTGGCGGCGGACACGCTGGCACCGAGGCGTGCCTGGCGGCGGCGCGTATGGGCAGTCGCACCCTGCTGCTGACCCATAACATCGAAACCCTGGGGCAGATGTCGTGTAATCCGGCCATTGGGGGTATCGGCAAGAGCCACCTGGTGAAAGAGGTGGATGCCCTGGGCGGTGCCATGGCCACCGCCACCGACCTTGGCGGAATCCAGTTCCGCGTACTGAACGCGCGCAAGGGGCCGGCGGTACGCGCCACCCGCGCCCAGGCCGATCGCGCCCTGTACAAGGCGGCGATCCGCAATATCCTGGAAAATCAGCCCAATCTGGATATCTTCCAACAGGCAGCAGACGACCTGATCGTCGAAAATGACCGCGTTTGCGGGGTGGTCACCAATGCGGGCCTGCGCTTCCTCGGCAAGACCGTGGTGATTACCGCGGGTACCTTCCTCGGCGGGCGTATTCATATCGGCCTCGACAATCACTCCGGTGGTCGCGCCGGGGATCCTCCGTCCATCGCCCTCGCCGAGCGCCTGCGCGCCCTGCCGTTCCGCGTCGAGCGTCTGAAAACCGGAACCCCACCCCGTATCGACGCGCGCTCCGTGGACTTCTCCGGGCTGGAGGAACAGTGGGGCGATGCGCCGCTTCCGGTGATGTCTTACCTGGGCAACCGCGACCAGCACCCGCGCCAGGTGTGCTGCTGGATCACCCACACCAACGAGAATACCCACGACATCATCCGCGGTGGCCTGGACCGTTCACCGATGTATTCAGGGGTGATCGAAGGCATTGGCCCGCGCTACTGCCCGTCCATCGAGGACAAGGTGCACCGTTTTGCGGACAAGAACAGCCACCAGATCTTTATCGAGCCCGAGGGTCTGACCACCAACGAGCTCTATCCCAACGGGATCTCCACCAGCCTGCCGTTCGACGTGCAGATGAATCTGGTGCGCTCGATCAAAGGCTTTGAGAACGCGCATATCACCCGCCCCGGCTACGCCATCGAGTACGACTTCTTCGACCCGCGGGATCTGCTGCCGTCGCTGGAAACCAAATTTATCGGTGGTCTGTACTTTGCCGGTCAGATCAATGGCACTACCGGTTACGAAGAAGCCGCAGCCCAGGGCCTGCTGGCGGGCGCCAATGCCGCTCTGCAGGCACAGGACAAAGACGCCTGGTCCCCGCGCCGCGACGAGGCCTATCTGGGCGTACTGGTGGACGACCTGATCACCAGTGGCACCAAGGAGCCCTACCGGATGTTTACCAGCCGTGCGGAATACCGCCTGCTGCTGCGGGAAGACAACGCGGATCTGCGCCTGACCCAAAAAGGCCGCACCCTGGGCCTGGTGGACGATGTGCGCTGGCAGGCTTTTTGTGAAAAACGCGAGGCCATCGCCTTGGAGCAGCAGCGTCTCAGGGATACCTGGATCCAGCCGGGATCCGACGCCGCCAAGACCGTCGAACAGAAGCTGCCGCAGCCACTGGCGCGGGAATACAGCCTGCAGGATCTGCTCAAGCGCCCGGAACTGGAGTACGCAGACGTGGCCGCGCTCAAGGGCGAGCCGGTCTCCGATGAGCAGGTGGCCGAACAGGTGGAGATCTCTGCAAAGTATGCGGGTTATATCGACCGCCAGCGGGACGAGATCGAGCGCCTGCAGGCCTACGAGGACACCCCGTTGCCGGTGGACTTCGACTATGCCGCCGTCTCCGGCCTGTCCAACGAGGTGATCCAGAAGCTGTCCGACGCGCGCCCGGATACCCTGGCCCGCGCCGGCCGTGTGCCCGGTGTGACCCCTGCAGCGGTGTCGCTGCTGCTGATCCAGCTGAAAAAGCGTGGTCTACTGAACCGCAAAAAGGCGGTTTGAGCGGATGGAGCAGTTTCGCACCCGGCTGCAGCAGGCGGCCACCCAGCTCGATCTGACTCTCAGCGGCGAACAGCAGGACAGGCTGCTGGCCTACCTCGACCTGTTTGCGCGCTGGAACGCCGCCTACAACCTGTCCGCGGTACGCGATCCGGCGGAAATGCTGGAGCGCCATATCATCGACAGTCTGAGCGTGGTCAATCTGTGCGGCAGCAGTGCCGAGGACCAGTCCCCGCTGATCGATGTGGGCTCCGGCGGCGGCCTGCCGGGCATTCCCCTGGCCATCATCCACCCCGAGCGCCCCATCAGCCTGCTGGACAGCAACGGCAAGAAATCCCGCTTCCAGTTTCAGGTGGCCAGCCAGCTCAAGCTCACCAATATCAACGTGGTGAACCAGCGGGTAGAGGCCTATCAGCCGCAGGATCTTTACGCGGGGGTGGTTTCCCGGGCGTTTGCCTCGCTGCAGGACATGGTTTCCGGAAGTGAACACTTACTTGCTCCCGGGGGCCGATTCTATGCGATGAAGGGCAAGATCCCGGAAGATGAGTTGAGTGCATTGCCAAAAGGCATTAAGGTCGAACAGCTGCACCCACTGCGTGTACCCGGGTGTGATGCCGAGCGCCATCTGATCGTCCTCCAGCGTGCGGATTGAGCCAGCGGCCACGCTTCCCCTTACCGGGGTGGACCACAACACACGAATTCGATACCAGCACACCGGGCCGATGTTCGCGGGTGTGCTTTTGCTGCCGCATCTTCCGGTGACACCGGCCTAGCGGCGAGCCCGGACCGCCAGAGGAGCTGTGCTGCCGGGAACAACAGGATCAGAACCTTGAGCAAGATTTTTGCGGTAGCCAACCAGAAAGGCGGTGTGGGGAAGACCACCACCTGCGTCAACCTGTCCGCGTCCCTCGTCGCCAACAAGCGCCGGGTGCTGCTGATTGACCTGGACCCCCAGGGCAACGCCACCATGGGCAGCGGCGTGGACAAGAGCGACCTTCAATTATCCAGTTACGACGTACTGGCCAGCCTGCTGCCACCGCGCAAGGCCATCGTGCCCACGGACAGTGGCTACGATCTGATGCCGGCCAATATCGACCTGTCTGCCGCAGAAGTCGAGTTGCTGGAAATGGACGGCCGTGAATCCCGCCTGCGCCAGGCCTTGGAACAGATCAGCGACGACTACGACTACATCATCATCGACTGTCCGCCGTCCCTGAACATGCTCACGGTAAACGCCCTGTGTGCCGCCGGCGGCGTGCTTATTCCCATGCAGTGCGAATACTACGCACTGGAGGGCCTGAGCTCCCTGATCGACACCATCACCCAGGTGCAGCAGGCGGCCAATCCCAACTTAAGAATCGAAGGCATACTGCGCACCATGTACGACCCGCGCAACAGCCTTACCGGCGATGTGTCGGAGCAGCTGAGCGAATACTTTGGTGAGCGTTTGTACCGCACCTGTATTCCGCGCAATGTACGCCTGGCGGAAGCCCCCAGTTTCGGCAAACCGGCTCTGGATTACGACCGCAGCTCCAAGGGCGCCATCGCCTATCTGGCACTGGCTGGCGAAATCACCCGCCGCGACGCCGCGGCCAAACCGAACAGTTCATCCAACAGCAATCAAAGCAGCGGACCTCGCCCGGTAGCGGAAGCGGTTTAAGACTGAGGTAGAAGACTTATGGCCGGCAAACGCAAGGGCCTCGGGAAAGGACTTTCCCATCTGATCAGCAATAACGCCAGTGAAGCCATTGCCGTGGCCACCGGCGAGCGCAACGGCGATATCACCGAGCGCGTGGACGGCGAGCTCAAAGAGCTGCCCATTGAATATCTGCAGCGGGGCCGCTACCAGCCGCGCCGCGATTTCCCGCAGGAGTCCTTGCAGGAGTTGGCCGATTCCATCCGCGCCCAGGGCATCATGCAGCCCATCGTGGTACGCCCTATCGGCGAGCGCAAATACGAGATTATTGCCGGTGAGCGCCGCTGGCGCGCCGCGCAGATTGCTGAGCTCGACAGGGTTCCTGCGCTGATCCGCGAGGTGTCCGACGAAGCCGCCATCGCCATGGCGCTGATCGAGAACATCCAGCGGGAAGACCTGAACCCGGTGGAAGAAGCCATCGCCCTCAAGCGCCTGCAGGACGAGTTCGAACTCACCCAGCAGCAGGTGGCGGAAGCGGTGGGCAAGTCCCGTACCGCGGTAACCAATCTGCTGCGCCTGTTGAGCCTGACCGAAGAGGTGCGTACCTTCCTCGAGCGCGGGGATATCGAGACCGGTCACGCCAAGGCACTGCTTGGTCTCGCCGGTGAAAGTCAGAAGTCCGCTGCCCGCCAGGTGGTGGATCGCGGCCTCACTGTGCGCCAGACCGAAGCCCTGGTGCGCAATATCCACGAGCAGGCGGGTAAGCCGAAGCCGAAGAAGCCGGAGGTGGATCCGAATATTCGCCGCCTGACCGAACGTCTTGCGGAAAAAATTGGCGTCCCAGTTTCCATTGATCACGGAGAAAAAGGCGCCGGAAAGCTGGTACTGAAATACAGCAGTCTCGACGAGCTGGACGGTATTCTCTCCCACATGGGTTACAGCGAAGACTGAACCGGGGTCGTCTCCACCCCGCTGGAACCGTTACTATTGCAACGTTTCCGTAAAAAACGCGCCAAAATAGTGCAATATTTTGGCGCGTTTTCTGTATGGGGTTGGCGAATTTATCGGAAAAGAGTGAGTGCTCACTATCCCGCAATCCTGTAGCGAAAGACCGCGAACGCCATACCAACAGACTAGATTTGGCTGTTGAACCGGCCGGCTGCTTCATACATAATTCGCACGCCCAAAATTTGGGCGGAGATCAATTTCTGGCCGGCCTGTTCCCGCCTATGCGTAATCCCTCGGTAGTACAGATTTCGCTGATCCAGCTGGCAGTGATTTTGCTCGCTGCGCTGGCGCTCGAATTCACCTTCGGGCGCGTGGTTGCGCTCTCCGCCCTGCTCGGTGGTGCCCTGTGTGCACTGCCCAATCTGTATTTCGGCCTGCGCGCCTTCGAACTTTTGGGACCAGATCGCGGCAAGATCCGCGGTGCGCGCGCAAGCCAGCGCGCGGTGGGAAGTTTCTACCGCGCCGAAACCGGCAAGTTCGTAATGACCCTGGTGGGGTTCGCGGTGGTATTTGCCAGCGTCATAACGCTGAACCCCGCGGTGCTGTTTATCAGCTACGGCTTGTGCGTGATTTTGCACTGGATTCTCGTGGCCCGACTGCATGCAACGAAGTAGCAGGGGCCGGGGAACCTCCGATTGGATCTGCGCTGATTAAGCGAGCCGCAAAGATAGACGGCCGCGCAGACGAGAGGTTCCGCGAAACAGATTTTTTATCTTAAAACGTGTTGAGGAACTATGGCTGCCGAACAAACCGCGACGGGTTATATCCAGCACCACCTGCAAAATCTGGCTTACGGTAAACTTCCCGCGGGTTACACCCGTGCCGATGGAACCGTACTCTCCGAATCCACCTGGACCATTGCGCACAGCAGTCAGGAAGCCGCCGATATGGGCTTCTGGGCCGTGCACCTGGACACCCTCGGTTGGTCTATTGGTCTTGGTCTGATCTTCTGCTTACTGTTCGCGCGCGCCGCGAAGAAAGCCACTGCCGGGGTTCCCACCGGTTTCCAGAGCTTTGTGGAAGTGATTGTCGACTTCATCGACAAAACCGTTAAAGACACCTTCCCCCACCGCAACAGCATGGTCGCCCCGATGGCGCTGACCATCTTCGTGTGGGTATTCCTGATGAACCTGATGGACCTGATCCCGGTCGACTGGCTGCCGATGGCGTACGCCCAGGGCGTGTCCGCGCTGACCGGTGCGGATCCGCACCATATCTATTTCAAAGTCGTTCCCACCACCGACCTGAATGCCACCCTCGGTATGGCGCTGGCGGTATTCGCGCTGATGATCTTCTTCAGCGTGAAAGAAAAGGGCCTGATGGGCTTCGTCAAAGAACTGACCCTGCACCCCTTCCACTCCGGCAAGTGGTACATCGATATTTTCCTGATTCCGTTTAACTTCCTGCTGGAAGCGGTTTCCCTGATCGCCAAGCCTGTGTCTCTCGGCCTGCGTCTGTTCGGTAACCTCTACGCCGGAGAAATGATCTTTATCCTGATCGCCATCGTCTTCGGTGTTGGTGTTCTGGGCTTTATCGGCGCCGGTCTGCTGCAGATGGGCTGGGCCATTTTCCACATCCTGGTGATTACCCTGCAGGCCTTCGTATTCATGGTGTTGACCACCGTGTACATGGCCATGGCGCACGACCGGGAAGATGAACACGCGCACGACCACTAAGGTAGTGCGGCCCCCGGTTGCCCGGGGGCAAAGATTTCTGTCGGTTTACTGACGTTTTTCACTCACTTTCAACTTCAACAACTCTTAACTTACTTTTGGAGAAAACAATGGAAGCATTAGGTCTGGTTTACGTAGCTGCTGCACTGCTGATCGGTCTGGGCGCACTGGGTACTGCTATCGGTTTCGGCACCCTGGGCGGCAAACTGCTGGAAGGTTCTGCACGTCAGCCTGAACAGGCTCCGGCTCTGCAGGGCAAAATGTTCCTGATGGCTGGTCTGCTCGACGCCGTTCCGATGATCGGTGTTGGTATCGCTATGTACCTGATTTTCGCGGTAGCTCCTGGTCTGGCTGGTTAATTCCCCGTTCCAATTGCCCTTTAACCCATTTTTGAAAGAGCAAGAGGTGTCGGTGTGAATATCAACCTGACTCTGATCGGCCAGTCGATCACCTTTCTCGCCTTCGTATGGTTCTGCTGGAAGTTTGTCTGGCCGGCCCTGCTGGGTGTTATGCAAGAACGCGAGCAAAAAATTGCGACCGGTCTGCAAGAAGCCGAGCGTGCGGAGAAAGATCTTGAGCTGGCTCAACGCAAAGCTGTCGAGCAACTGAAAGAAGCCAAAGCCCAGGCTGCGGAAATCATCGATGGCGCCAACAAGCGCGCCAATCAGATCGTTGACGAAGCCAAAGAGGCCGCGCGCAGTGAAGGCGACCGCCTGAAAGCTGCCGCCCAGGCGGAAATCGAACAGGAAGTAAACCGTGCGAAAGAACAGCTTCGCTCGCGTATCGCTGCCCTGTCTGTTGCCGGCGCCGAGAAAATCCTCTCGGTCAACATTGATGCCAAAGCGCACGATGACATGATCGAGAAACTGGCAGCCGAGCTGTAAGCGAGGAACCCATGTCGGAACTCAGCACACTGGCTCGGCCCTACGCTAAAGCGGCTTTTGCCCACGCCCAACAGGCCTCCGACCTTTCCGGTTGGAGCCAGGCGCTGGCAACTGCCGCGGTGGTCAGCCAGAACGAAAAAATTGGCGAGCTGCTGGAGAACCCACAGCTGACCAGTGAAGTGCGCGCGGATAAATTTCTGACTGTTTGTGGCGATTTTGACGGGCCGCAACAGAACTTCATCAGACTGCTGGCGGAAAACCACCGCCTGCCGCTGTTGCCGGAAATTTCCGAACTGTTCGAAGAACTGAAGGCCCAGGCAGAAGCCACTCTGGAAGTGGAAGTCATTTCTGCCCGCCCGCTCAGCGACGAACAGTCCCAGCGCCTCACTCAGGCACTTAGCAAGAAGTTCTCCCGCGAGGTGCACCTGCACAGCGCGGTAGATGAAAACCTGCTGGGTGGCGCCATCATACGCGCAGGTGACACGGTGATTGACGGTACCGTGCGTGGCCGACTGGCCAAGCTCGCCGAAGCGATGAACTCCTAAATTATCGTCCTCTCTACCGCAGCCGCGGTGGGGAGGAATGCGAGGAACAGAGCATGCAGCAACTGAATCCCTCTGAGATCAGTGAAATTATCAAGAGCCGCATCGACAATCTCGATGTGAGCACCGAAGCCCAGAACGAGGGCACCATTGTTTCCGTATCCGACGGTATCATCCGCATTCACGGCCTGGCCGATGTAATGTTCGGTGAGATGATCGAGTTCGAAGGCGGCGTAACCGGTATGGCGCTGAACCTGGAGCGCGATTCCGTTGGTGCCATCGTACTGGGTGATTACAAATCTCTGGCCGAAGGCCAGAAGTGTCGTTGTACCGGTCGCATCCTGGAAACTCCGGTTGGCCCGGAGCTGCTGGGTCGTGTGGTAGACGCCCTGGGTAACCCGATCGACGGTAAAGGTCCGCTGAACAACACGCTGACCGATGCGGTTGAGAAAGTGGCCCCCGGTGTTATCGCCCGTCAATCCGTTGATCAGCCGGTACAGACCGGCCTGAAAGCGGTCGATACCATGATTCCAATCGGTCGCGGCCAGCGTGAGCTGATCATTGGTGACCGTCAGATTGGTAAAACCGCGGTAGCGATCGACGCGATCATCAACCAGAAAGACTCTGGTATTAAGTGTATCTACGTCGCCATCGGCCAGAAGCAGTCTTCGATCGCCAACGTGGTGCGCAAGCTGGAAGAGCACGGCGCAATGGACCACACCATCGTGGTTGCCGCTGGCGCTGCCGACCCGGCCGCGATGCAGTTCCTGGCTCCGTACGTGGGCTGCACCATGGGCGAGTACTTCCGCGACCGCGGTGAAGACGCCCTGATCATTTACGATGACCTGACCAAGCAGGCCTGGGCCTACCGTCAGATCTCCCTGCTGCTGAAGCGTCCCCCGGGCCGTGAAGCCTATCCCGGTGACGTTTTCTACCTGCACTCCCGCCTGCTGGAGCGCGCTGCGCGTGTAAACGCCGATTACGTAGAGAAGTTCACTAACGGTGAAGTGAAAGGCAAAACCGGTTCTCTGACCGCCCTGCCGATCATCGAGACCCAGGCGGGTGACGTTTCCGCATTCGTTCCGACCAACGTGATCTCCATTACCGACGGTCAGATCTTCCTGGAAACCGACCTGTTCAACTCCGGCGTGCGCCCGGCCATCAACCCGGGTATCTCCGTATCCCGTGTCGGTGGTTCCGCACAGACCAAAGTGGTCAAGAAGCTGTCTGGTGGTATTCGTACCGCACTGGCACAGTACCGCGAACTGGCGGCCTTCTCGCAGTTTGCTTCTGACCTGGACGAAGCCACCAAGGCCCAGCTGGACCACGGTGAGCGCGTTACCGAGCTGATGAAGCAGAAGCAGTACTCTCCGCTGTCCATCGCCGAGATGGCTGTTTCCGTTTACGCCGCCGACAAGGGTTACCTGAAAGACGTAGAAGTTGCCAAAGTGCTCGACTTTGAATCCGCCCTGCTCGCTTATATGAACAGCGAACACGCAGAGTTGATGAACAAGGTCAACAGCACCGGTGACTACAACGACGAAATCGACAACGCCTTCAAGGCCGCCATCGAAAAATTCGTCGCTACCGGTAGCTGGTAAAACGCTTTCGCCCTGCATGTTCTGCATGCGGGGCGAAACAACGCGAGCGAACAAGGTAAATCACTATGGCAGGCGGAAAAGAAGTACGCACAAAAATTGCCAGCATCAAGAGCACGCAGAAAATCACCTCGGCCATGGAAATGGTTGCGGCGAGCAAGATGCGCAAAGCTCAGGATCGCATGGCACTGGGGCGCCCTTACGCAAGCCGCATTCGCGCGGTGCTTGGCCACGTGGCCAATGCCTCGGCGGAATACCAGCCTATCTACCTGCAGGAGCGTGAAGTCAAACGTGTGGGTTACATCCTGGTATCCACCGACCGAGGACTCTGCGGCGGCCTGAATATCAATGTATTCAAGTCAGTCATCCGCGAGATGCACTCCTGGGACAAACAGGGTGTAGGCGTGGATATCTGCGCGATCGGTAACAAAGCGGTCAGCTTTTTCAAGAATATTGGTGGCAATGTGGTCGCCGCACTGCGGGACGTGGGTGACAACCCCGAGGTATCCCAACTGCGCGGTCCTGTGAAGGTCATGATCGACCGTCTCGCCGCCGGTGAAATTGATCGCCTTTACCTGGTGTCCAACGAGTTTGTGAACACCATGACCCAGAAACCGCATATCCAGCAGTTGCTGCCGCTTCAGAAAGAAGAAGATGAAGTGCACCAGGGCAGCTGGGATTACCTGTATGAGCCGGAAGCAGTGGAACTGCTCGACGGCCTGCTGGTGAACTACATCAGATCTCAGGTGTATCAGGCGGTAGTGGAAAACAAGGCCTGTGAACAGGCTGCACGTATGATTGCGATGAAGAGCGCCACCGACAACGCCGGTGAGCTGATCGACGCACTGCAGCTGGTTTACAACAAGGCGCGCCAGGCAGCAATTACCCAAGAGCTGTCTGAGATTGTTGGCGGCGCCGCCGCGGTGTGACCCCGGGTCATCCGCAGAAAGATTTGAACTTTGAGGATCGGGAAATGAGTAACGGGCAAATTGTGCAAGTTATCGGCGCGGTCATCGACGTGGAATTCCCGCGCGACGCCGTACCGAATGTATACGATGCACTGGTGGTAGAGGAAAAGAACCTCACCATGGAAGTGCAGCAGCAGCTGGGCGATGGCGTGGTTCGCGCGATTGCCATGGGTTCTTCTGA
The DNA here is from genome assembly GCF_021165935.1 of Microbulbifer elongatus. Taxonomy (NCBI): domain Bacteria; kingdom Pseudomonadati; phylum Pseudomonadota; class Gammaproteobacteria; order Cellvibrionales; family Microbulbiferaceae; genus Microbulbifer; species Microbulbifer elongatus. The sequence goes on from NZ_CP088953.1 coordinate 762,154, forward strand.
AGGTATCCGTCGCAGCATGGCGGTGAAGAACACCGGTGCACCGGTTTCCGTACCGGTTGGTACCGAAACCCTGGGCCGCATCATGGATGTACTGGGTAACCCCATCGACGAATGTGGTCCGATCGGTGAAAAAGAGCGTGCCTCTATTCACCGCGCTGCACCGACCTACGAAGACCAGGCCAGCTCCACCGAGCTGCTGGAAACCGGCATCAAGGTAATCGACCTGGTATGTCCGTTCGCCAAGGGCGGTAAGGTTGGCCTGTTCGGCGGTGCCGGTGTAGGTAAAACCGTAAACATGATGGAGCTCATCAACAACATCGCCACCGAGCACAGCGGTCTGTCCGTGTTCGCGGGTGTGGGTGAGCGTACTCGGGAAGGTAACGACTTCTACCACGAGATGCAGGAAGCCGGCGTTGTTAACGTCGAAGAGTTTTCCAAGTCCAAGGTAGCGATGGTTTACGGCCAGATGAATGAGCCGCCCGGTAACCGTCTGCGTGTTGCCCTGACCGGCCTGACCATGGCGGAGAAGTTCCGTGATGAAGGCCGTGACGTACTGTTGTTCGTGGATAACATCTACCGTTACACCCTGGCCGGTACCGAAGTATCCGCACTACTCGGCCGTATGCCGTCTGCGGTAGGTTACCAGCCGACCCTGGCGGAAGAGATGGGCGTTCTGCAGGAGCGTATTACCTCCACCAAGACCGGCTCCATTACCTCCATTCAGGCGGTATACGTACCGGCGGATGACTTGACCGACCCGTCTCCGGCAACCACCTTCGCCCACTTGGACTCCACCGTAGTACTGAGCCGTGACATCGCCGCCAAGGGTATTTACCCGGCTGTTGACCCGCTCGACTCCACTTCCCGCCAGCTGGATCCGCAGGTGATCGGTGAAGAGCACTACAGCGTGGCCCGTGGCGTACAGTCCGTACTGCAGCGCTACAAAGAGCTGAAGGACATCATCGCGATCCTGGGTATGGACGAGCTGTCTGAAGAAGACAAGCAGATCGTAGCCCGTGCGCGTAAGATCGAACGCTTCCTGTCCCAGCCGTTCCACGTAGCGGAAGTATTTACCGGTGCTCCCGGCAAATACGTCTCCCTGAAAGAAACCATCCGTGGCTTCCAGGGCATTCTGAACGGTGAGTACGATCACCTGCCGGAGCAGGCCTTCTACATGGTCGGCACCATCGACGAAGCGGTCGAGAAAGCCAACAAGAAGTAAGGCACGCACGTGACACCGGTATTCATACCGGTGTCACTCAAGACAGCTGAGAATGAGGTAGCCTTATGGCTATGACAGTACATTGTGACATCGTAAGCGCACAGGAATCCCTCTTCTCCGGCCTGGTAAAGATGGTGATTGTCAGCGGTGTGGAAGGGGAAATCGGTATCTCCTATGGCCACGCGCCTTTGCTCACCGCCATCAAGCCGGGTCCGGTACGCATCATTAAAGATAATGATGAAGAAGAAGTACTGTTCCTGAGCGGTGGATACGTCGAAATCCAGCCGAATATTGTCACCGTCCTCGCCGACGTCGCCGAGCGCGAAATCGACGAAGATGCTGCCAAAAAGGCCCGCGAAGAGGCGGAACACGCCCTGCGCAGTGCCCCGGCGGATATCGACTATGCCCGCGTTTCTGCACAGCTCGCCGAAGCTGAGGCCCGCCTGCGCACCATGCAGGCGATCCGCAGAGCCGCTGGCAAGTAACCTACAGTTTGTAGGCGCCTGTTCTCAGGCGAATAAAAAAAGCAGCTTCGGCTGCTTTTTTTATGCCTGTGTGTTTTGCTTATGGCTATTGATAAGCAACAGGATCTGAATTCGTGAAGGCTCCACAACCGGTGATTGGATTGGCTCTGGGTAGCGGTGCCGCCAAAGGCTTCGCGCATATTGGTGTGCTCAAGGTACTGCGGGAAATGGGGGTTCGCCCGGATGTGATCGCCGGCACCTCTATGGGCGCCTTTGTAGGCGCCGCCTATGCGGCGGGCAAACTCGACAACCTTGAGGAGTGGGTACGCCAGCTGGATAACTGGAAAGTTTTTTCCCTGCTGGATATCAACTGGACACTGAGTGGCGGTGTCATCGGCGGTATCAAGCCATTTCGCACCTTCTTCGAAGGGTTTGCGTTCGACAATATTGAAGACCTGCCGGTACCTTTCACCGCGGTCGCCACCGACCTGCATAGCGGTCAGGAAATCTGGTTGCAGCAGGGCAACCTGCAGGACGCCGTCAGCGCGTCCTGCTCTATTCCCGGGCTATTATCACCCAAGGCGCTTTCCGGGCGTTGGTTGGTGGATGGTGCGGTCGTAAATCCAGTACCGGTCGATGTCTGCCGCGCCATGGGAGCAACCCGGGTGATCGCTATTGATGTGATGGAGGACGGCGCGCCACTGTTGAATCGGGAGCACCGGGAGGTGACCAGTATCGTCAGTGAGAAATCCTCGGCGGAAGATATGCCCACCCTGCAACAGGAGCGGGCAGATATCGCCCATCCGGAGACCGGAGAAATGGATCGGAATCAGGATGGGGACCGGGACGAGGATCAGAGCCTGGCCGAGGCGGACGCCAGCAACTCGTCCAACGGCCTGGCACGCCTGCTGGAACAGGGCAAGGAACAGCTCACTCAGTTTCGCGAACTGCGCAAACGCCCGAAAATTGCCCCTCCCGGCATGTTCGACACCATGCACCAGGCGATGGCGATACTCGAGCGGCGCCACAAGCGCACCCGGATGATGGGCTCTCCCCCGGATGTCCTGGTTATGCCAAAAGTCGGTGAAGTTGGCGGAATGGAATTCTCCCGCGCCACCGAGGCCATTGAAGCGGGCGAAGTGGAAGCCCGCCGCCTGCGTACCTGGATTGAAGATATGGTGAATCAGGGGTAAACCTATGTGGCGGCACTGGCAACTGCGCACACTTCTTCGATGGATATCTGCCGTGGCGCTTGTTGTCAGTACCGGTGCCAGTGCGGATGATTGGTGCGAATACCAATCTGAGAATTTCACCGTTTACTCCGACGTGCCCGAGCGTCGCGTGAATCAGCTGATGCGCGACCTGGAGCGGTTCCGCCGCAGCGCCCTCTCGTTTACCGGTGAGGAGGAAACACCGGAAAATAAAAATCTGCGGGTATTCCACTTCCGCGACTCTGCGGAATTCGCCCGCTTTACCGGCGACCGCAAAATTGCCGGTCTGTACCGGGAAACCTGGGAAGGCCCGATCATCTTCTCCCGCGACGGCGACCACGGCATCTCCGGCTCCGGCCTGATCTTCCACGAATACGTCCACCATCTGATGCGCGAGCGCAGTGGTATGACTTACCCGCGCTGGTACTCCGAAGGTTTTGCCGAGCTACTGGCCAGCGCGGAACTGCGTAAAAAAACCGTATTGATCGGCGGCCTGCCGGAGTGGAGACTGAGTGCCTGGGCCGAGGATGAACCCCTTACCCTGCTACAACTTCTCGCCCCACCGCCACTGGCTGCGCCACACGGCGAAGACAACAGCCGCTACTGGAACAATTACTATGCCAGTGCCTGGCTGCTGACTCACTATCTGCAACTCGGCTACAGTGCTGGTCACCCGGACTACCGCGCATCTACCAGCAATTATCTCAAAGCCGTGGCCGCCGGCGAGAACCCGTTTCAGATATTCGAAGAGCATTTCGGAAAATCGATCGAAGAGATTCAAAGGGAAATGCTTGCCTATATGCGCACGGACATTCACCGTCACCGGCTGGAAATTCCGGAGTACACCTACTCCATTCCCCGTCGCGCCCTCAATGAAAATGAGCAGCTGTTTCTGCTGGCGAACGAAGCCATGGACTTCGCCAAACCCGCGCTGGCGATGGACTACCTGAAGCGCAGCCAACAGCAGGGGCTGGGCTGGCAGGAAAACCTCACCGCCATGGCGGTTATCGAAGCGGAGAAGAAAAATTACAAGCTTGGCAAAAAAGTGCTGGAAGACATCGGCGAACACGGTCAGATCAGCCACCTCACCGCCGCGAATCTGGCCCGCTACTATCTGTTGCGACTGCAGGCCCTGACACTGACGCGGGACTGGGATGAAGACATCTATGAAGCGGCAGTGAAATACGGAAAAATTGCCGTGCAGATGGGGCCGAATTATTTACCAGGCTACCGTACCCTCTGGACTGCCTATCAATTGAAAGGTGAAAGCGAAGACGCGCTGCAGATCATGTTGAGCGCCTACCACCAGGAACCCAACCACCTGAACCTGAATGCCACGCTGGGTTTCTATCTTGCCCACCTGGGCAAGGCCGCACTGGCCCGCGAATACCTGGAGCGGGTCGTGGCCTGGAGCCATTCGGAAGATCTTCGCGGGCGCGCGGAGTCTTTGCTGGAGGGTAAAAAATAATCTTAAGAGTCGAAATGCCTCTATTGATTAATTGGAAGGAAGTGTGACGTGAAGGCGCTGCTGCCCGGCACTGCTTTGTGAGACCTTCCGCGAGAGGGGCCGAAGGCGCCGTGAACGCCTGGAACGGCCGGGCCACCTCGCGGAAGAGCCCCCTTGGATGGGTTTATGGCGTGTCTCACAAAGCAGTGCCGGGTGGTGGCGCCGCCACATATTCGGTCAGTGCACCCAGTGGTGCCGCTCCTGTTTCTCCTGAATCGCTTCCGCAGTCGGTGTCGGCATCGCGCTTACCGGTAAACGCTCGTGGAAGAACGCCAGTCGCTCGTCCCCTTCCACCTCGTTCATGGTGGCGGCGTCGAACACCTTGCCGTTGATGACGGTGTACTTCACCTTCTCGGACAGACGCAGGTCCTCCAGCGGGTTGCCGTCCACCACAATGATGTCCGCCAGCTTGCCCGGCTCCAGGCTGCCGATATCGTGGTCCATACCCAGGTAGCGGGCACCGTCAATGGTGCCGGCGCGGAAGGCTTCCCAGGGGGTAAAGCCGCCCTGTGCCATCATCCACAGCTCCCAGTGGGCACCGAGGCCCTCGCGCTGGCCGTGGGCACCGATATGCACGGTAACGCCCTTGTCGCGCAGTTGTTTCGCGTGATGGGCCACGTCCACATGGTTGTAGTGGTGGTCCGGCGCGGTGGGGCGGCGGATGGAGCGTGGGTTGACGATAAAGTCCGGGGTAAAGCGGGTCAGGCGCTCGTTCTTCCATACCTCGCTGCGGTCGTACCAGTAGGTCTCACCGGAGAGACCGCCGTAGGCCACCACAAAGGTCGGGGTATAGCCCACGGTGGTCTGGCCCCACATCTGCTCGACATCGGTGTAGATGTTCGCAATGGGCAGTGAGTGCTCGACGCCGGTGTGACCATCCACAATCATGTTCATATTGTGCTGGTACTTACCGCCCCCTTCCGGCACCACCATGATGCCGTGCTTGCGCCCCGCTTCCAGCACCTGCTGGCGCTGTTCGCGACGAGGCTGGTTGTAGCTCTTCACCGAGATCGCACCCATTTCTTTCAGGCGGCCCACATGGAACTCGGCGTCTTCCAGGCTGTTGATCTTGGCCTTGTAGCCGGGGCCCTTGGCGCCGTAAAGAATGGTGCCGGTGGAGAAGATGCGCGGGCCGTTGATGATGCCGGCCTTCTGCATTTCCGCGGCGGAGAAGATCTCGCTGCTGTCGTTGGAGGGATCGTGAATGGTGGTCACACCGAACGCCAGGCTGGAGTAGAGGTTCCAGTTCTGTTGCGGGATGATCTCCTCGCGGCCCTGGGCACCGTGGGCGTGAGCATCTACCAGACCCGGCAGTACGGTCTTGCCGGTGACGTCGATGCGCTGGGTGCCGCTGGGGATTTCCACCTCACGCTGCGCGCCCACCGCCACAATGCGGTTGCCGCGAAACAGCACCACACCATTCTCGATCACTTCCTGCGCGGATTCGGCGTTGCGCATGGTCACCACGGTACCGCCGGTCAGCGCCACCAGTTTGTCGCTGTTGGCAAATTTTTGTTTGAAGCTGAGATCGATCCCTTCGCTGACCGGCTCCGGCAGGGTTTCCGGGGCGCCGGCGACAAACTCAAACGCGTCTTTCAGTTCGCGCTCGTACAGCTTGGGTCCGTGGGACCAGCCCAGGGTCTGGCTGTCGCCGGACCAGTGCAGGTGCTCACCGGCACGCTTGGACACCTGGGTGACCTTCACTGCGGTGGCATTGGGACCGATAGATTCGGATTTGCCGGTGTGCATAAACGGCGCCGCGAAGGCCTTGAAGTCCTGGGTAAAGGCCACCCAGCGGCTGTCTGGGGACAGGCGGAAAGAGGTGATCTCGGCACCGTGCAGGTGCTCGCGTTCATCCTTGCCGTTGGCATCGACACTCTTGAACACGCGCTTGCCGCCGTTGCCGTAGATGTACTCGGAGAAGTAGATGCGATCGCTATCGGCACCGAAGTGGGGCTCGTAGCCGGATTTACTGATGCGACGCTGCCAGTCACCGTCGGCATCTGCCAGGTAAATACCCGGTTCGAGAGAGTATTCCGGGCTCAGCAGGTAGCCGCCGGTAAAGCGGCGGAAGGCCACGGTCTCGCCATCCGGGGAGAAGCTCGGCTCCACATACAGGCCTGGTTCATCGGTGATGGTCTTGCCGCGGCCACTGCGCGCGGAAACCACACGCACCTGGCCGAGTTCCTCATCGTCCCAGGTCACGTAAGTGATCTGTTTGCCGTCCCGGGACCAGCTGGGATAGAACTCGAAGTGCGCGTCCTGGCGGGTCAGTCGACGACGTTCACCGCTGTTTACGTCCTGAACGTAGATCTTGCCCAGCGCCTGGAAGGCGATCTGCTTGCCGTCCGGAGATTTCTGCGCCCAGCGGATCATCTTCACATCGAACTGTTCCGGCGCCACATCCACCGGGAAGCGTACCGCGTCGGCGACTTTCTTCTCGGTCTTGATGTGCGCGACGATTTCCCGCGCGCCCTGTTCGAGGCTGCTGCCGTCCGCATTGATGCGCAGGAATTTACCGCCGCTCCACACGATCAGGGATTTGCCGTCCGGCATCCAGTCGTAGTGCACGTAATTGCCGTGGGAGCCAAAGGTTTCCTGGAGATCCCGCTCCAGACCGGTGTAGATGGGCTTTTCCAGGCCGCTGTTAAGGTCTTTCACGAACAGGGATGTCTGGTCGTCCTGGCGGCGGATAAACGCCAGCTTTTCACCGTCCGGCGACGGTACCGGGGCGATGGAGCCGCCGGGGCCGGAGACGAAGGTCTCTTCCTTACCGTCCTGCAGGTCGTAGCGATTGATGGCAAAGATCTGCTGGGTGGAGTTCTTGTTGTACTCCCACACCGTGCCCGGGGTGGTGTCGATGGCGTAATAGATGTAGCGGCCATCCGGGGAGAAGACCGCGTCGGAAATATTCTTCTGAGCAATCTCGCCACCGATACGCGCCTTGATCTGGCGCCCTTCACCACCACCGTGGTGGTACATCCAGATCTCCCCGGCGGGGATACTGCGGCCACTCATAAAACCTTTGCGCGCCACCAGGTACTGGCCGTCCGGGCTGAAGTTGGGGGCGTGCACCAGGTTTTCTTTTTCCGTGGTCAGCTGGCGTAGATTTTCGCCGTTGCGGTCCATGACCCAGATATTGTCGGCGCCGTCGCGGTCGCTGACGAACACGATGGACTTGCCATCGGGACTGAAGCGCGGCTGGATATTCCATGCGATTTCACTGGTGATGGCTTTCGCTTCGCCACCATTGACCGACATCTCATAGATGTCGCCCAGCATATCGAAGACGATGGTCTCGCCGTCGGGGCTGATATCCAGGTTGCTCCAGGTGGTCTCGCGGGTATCCAGGGGGATGGCCTTGAACTCGAAGGGGGGCTTGTTTACATCCCATTTGTCCGCGTCTTTGTTGGCTTCTTCCGCCGCTGCCGCCAGCGGCAGGGTCATGGCGAGGCTGGCGCCGCCGATCAGGCGCGCGAGCTTGCGCATTTTCATTTTTATCATCTGGGCTCCCTGGGTAGTCGGAGTGATCGGAGTGGTTTCCCGGCTGCACCGGTTCGGGTGCATGGGTGACGGTTAATTTTTTCTTCAAATTACTGAAATGTCGGGGAAAGACAACGAAGCTGCGCCGAACGGCATATAGTTCTGAATATTGCCCCCCTGCGGGATATATGCCCGCAGAGGTCCACCTGCGCGTGTTAATTCTCCACGCGGGCGGCGAGAGTATGTTCCGGTGGCCACGGCGTCAGGGGTCTAGACTTGCTGCTAACGTCGGTGAACAGGCTTCCGAACATGAGTCATAAAAGCAGGCCGGGTACCGAAGCCGGGCGCCCCAAAAGTGAACGGGATATTCTGCAGGAACAGATGCAGGAGAGCCTGCACGAGTACCAGCGCAATAACCGTTCCCTGTTTCTGTCCTCACTGGCGGCGGGCCTGGAGATCGGCTTCAGTCTGTTTTTGATGGCGGCGTTTTACAGCCACTTCAACGGCCCCGAGTTCGAGCAGCTGATGTACCTGCTGGTGGCGCTCAGTTATCCCATCGGATTTATTCTGGTCATCATCGGCCGCTCGGATCTGTTTACCGAACACACCACCCTGGCCATTCTGCCCCTCTTGAGCGGTCGTGAGCGGGTGGCCAGTCTCGCGCGTGTCTGGGGGGTGATTTACGCGGGCAATATGGTGGGTGCCTTTCTGTTCAGCCTGCTGTTTGTGCACTATGTGGAAGTGACCGAGCGCTTGGACGCCGGTATTTTTGCCTATTACGGAGAAAAGCTGCTGGCAGACATTCCCAGGGGGCAGTTTGTCGGTGCCATTTTTGCCGGCTGGTTGATGGGGCTGCTGGGCTGGATGGTGGCATCAGCGGCGGAGACCATCAGCCGGATCGTCGTGGTGGCGCTGATTGCGTTCGTTATCGGCCTGGGTGGGCTGGCCCACTGTATCGCCGGTGCGGTGGGCATTTTCTGTGCCCTGTTGAGCGATGAGTCCACCATGAGGTTATGGGAGGGGCTGCGTTTTCTCGGCGTGGCGACCCTGGGAAACACCATTGGCGGTTCGATCTTTGTGGGTATGCTGAAGTACAGCTATGTGGCCAATGGCCCAAAGCCCTAATCGGTGACCCCGTCCGGCTTGAGATCTGCCCCCCGGGCCGCCACAATTGCCGACGATTTTCACCCACCTGAACGGATTTTCCATGACCATCGATGTCGTCATTCTCGCCGCCGGCAAAGGCACCCGCATGCGCTCCGACCTGCCCAAAGTGCTCCACCCCATCGGAGGGGTACCCATGCTGGGACGGGTCATCAACGCGGCCCAGGGTTTGGGTGAAGAGGGTCTGGGGGATGTATCGATTACCGTGGTCATCGGCCACGGTGCCGAACTGGTGCGCGAGCGCTTTGCCGACAGTGGCGTGCGGTTTGTGGAGCAGACCGAGCAGCTGGGCACTGGTCACGCGGTGGCCCAGGCGATCCCGAACTTCCGTGAAGGTGCCACGGTGGTGGTACTCTACGGCGACGTACCGCTGGTAAAAACCGCCACCCTGGAAGATCTGCTCAAAGCTTCTGCAAACGGCCCGGCTTTGTTGTCCGTAGTGATGGACGATCCCTCCGGTTACGGCCGTATCGTGCGCGACACCGCCAATGCGGTACAGGCGATTGTGGAACAGAAAGACGCCGACGAGGCCACCCTCACCATCCGCGAGATCAACACGGGTATCCTCGCCGCCCCGGGCAAGTTGCTGGCCCAATGGCTGCCGGAACTCTCCAACGACAACGCCCAGGGTGAGTACTACCTCACCGATGTGATCGCGCGCTCTGTGAGTGAGAATATCGCCGTGACCGGCGTGATCGCTGAAGACCCGTTTGAAGTTGCCGGCGTCAACAGCCGCGCGCAGCAGGCGGAACTGGAGCGCGCGCTGCAGCAGGACAATGCCAATACGTTGATGACCGCGGGCGTTACCCTGCTGGACCCTGCGCGCATTGATGTGCGCGGCACCCTCGACTGCGGCGCCGACGTTACCATCGATATCAACTGCATCTTCGAGGGCGAGGTCACCCTCGGCGACAATGTTCAGATCGGTCCCAACTGCCTGCTGAAGAACTGCAAACTGGCGGCGGGTACCGTGGTGGAAGCCAACTCCATTATCGAAGACGCCGTCGTCGGCGAAACCTGCACCATCGGCCCCTTCGCTCGCCTGCGCCCGGGCACCGAGCTGGCCAGCGGAGCCAAGGTGGGTAACTTCGTCGAAACCAAGAAGGCCAAAATCGGCCTCGGCAGCAAGGTAAACCACCTCTCCTATATCGGCGACGCGGAAGTGGGCGAAGGCGTAAACATTGGCGCCGGTACCATCACCTGTAATTACGACGGCGTGAACAAATCTAAGACTACCATTGGCGATGGCGCCTTTATCGGCTCCAACTCCGCACTGGTTGCCCCGGTCGAAATTGGCGCCGGTGCGACCATTGGTGCTGGTTCCACTATTACCCGTGAAGTGAGTGCTGACGAACTGGCTGTGGCCCGTGGCAAGCAGCGCAATATCTCCGGGTGGCAACGACCCACCAAAAAGTCCTGAGTCTCGTGGTCCTGGGTGCTTCGAATTTGGTTGGGCGGCGACGGAGCACCGGGTAAAGGTTTTCAGGACCGCTGTGAACCCATCCCTGGGCGCTGCGGCGCAAACATCCTGTTTGCGACGCTCCTGAAAACCTTTACCCGGCACTCCACCTTCAGTCGAACCCAATTCACTTCGAAAGAACTTTCCTAGTCTACTAACGAAGTCAATGGGGTTAAGAGAAGGCAAAGTGCCGGGTGTTAATTTTCGAAAGCGTCGGCGACAGGGACGTCGCCGACGCAGCGTACATGGATGTATTCACAGCGGTTTCGAAAATTAACACCCGGTGATTTGCCGCCACCGGACTCCGAGAAAACGAACCCCGTAACCTTGAGAACCCCCAACTACACTGAAAGCATCGGAATCCAAGGAACCCCGCCGATGCATAAACCTCGCCTGCAGCTCCAGGCTTCCTTCGATATCGCCTATCTTCAGTACCTGGACAAGCAGGGCCGGGAGACACAGCCCCTGCCCGAATTTGCCACTCCCGACTGGCTCACCCACTGCCACCGGCAAATGCAACTGGCCCGGCTAGTGGACGACCGCGCGGTAAAACTGCAGCGCACCGGCCGCCTCGGTACCTATCCCTCCACCCTCGGCCAGGAAGCCATCGGCATCGCCACCGGCAATGCGCTGATGGCGGAAGACGCCTACTGCCCCTACTACCGGGAAACCGGCGCCCTGCTTGAGCGTGGTGTGGAAATCGAAGAGATCCTCGCCATCTGGGGTGGCGACGAGCGCGGACAGAACTTCCAGCACGCACCGAAAGATCTTCCCATCTGTGTGCCCATCGCCACCCAGATGCTGCACGCCGCCGGCGTCGCCTTTGCACTGAAATACCGCCACCAGCAAAACAATCAGCCACTGCAGGTCGCCGTCGCCAGCGCCGGTGAGGGCGCCACTTCCAAAGGGGATTTCTACGAAGCCATGAACCTCGCCGGGGTATGGAAGCTGCCCATGGTATTTGTGGTGAACAACAATCAATGGGCCATTTCCGTGCCGAGAAGCGCCCAGACCGGCACCCAGACCATCGCCCAGAAAGCCATCGCCGCCGGTATCCCTGCGCTGCAGGTGGATGGCAACGACGTGGTAGCAGTCGCCTGGGCGGTGCGGGACGCAATACAGCGGGCGCGGCAAGGCGAAGGTCCGGCGCTGATAGAGGCCATCAGTTACAGACTCTGCGACCACACCACCGCCGACGACGCCAGCCGCTACCGCAGTGCCGAGGAGCTGGAGCAGGCGTGGCTGTGGGAGCCGATCAAACGGCTGGATACCTATCTACGGGATCAGGGGCTGTGGAGTGATGCCAAGCAGCAGGATCTGGATCGGGAGCTGGCGCAGATTATGGAAGCGGCGCTGAATAACTGGGAATCCCGCGCGCCGGAACCGGTGACCGCCATCTTCGATCATCTCTACGCGCAATTGCCGGAGGGACTGTACGAGCAGTACGACCAGTTGCGTGACGAGCAGCATCGGGAATTGCAGAAAGGTACGGCGATGGGGGGAAAGGGTTAGATGGCCGAACAAAACAGTGCGATCACCCTGGTGGAAGCGGTCACCCAGGCGCTGGCCTTTGAGCTCAAAAACAACCGGGAAGTGGTAGTGTTCGGGCAGGATATTGGTGCGAACGGCGGCGTATTCCGGGCAACGGACGGGCTGCAGAAAACCTTCGGTGCCGATAGGGTGCTGGACACCCCACTGGCCGAGACCATGATCGCCGGCATCGCCGTGGGTATGGCCACCCAGGGACTGCGGCCGGTGGCGGAATTCCAGTTTATGGGCTTTATCTACCCGGGGCTCGACCACATCCTCAGCCACGCCGCACGCATGCGCAATCGCACCCGCGGCCGCCTCAGTTGCCCCATCGTCTATCGCGCGCCCTACGGCGGTGGGATTCACGCGCCGGAACACCACAGTGAGAGCACCGAGGCGATTTTTGCGCATATTCCCGGCCTGCGGGTGGTGGTGCCCTCCTCTCCCGCGCGGGCCTATGGTCTGCTGCTGGCAGCAATTCGCGATCCGGACCCGGTGATCTTTCTCGAACCCAAACGCATCTACCGTGCGGCCAAACAACCGGTGCCGGATGATGGCGAAGCCCTGCCACTGGACCGCGCTTTTGTGCTGCGTGAAGGCAGCGACCTGACTATGGTGGCCTGGGGCGCAAGCGTCCGCGAGACTCTCGCCGCCGCTGAACAGTTGTCCCGCGACGGCATCGAAGCGGAAGTCATCGACCCCGCTACCCTCAAACCCCTGGATATCCACACCATCATCGACTCCCTGGAGAAAACCCGCCGCTGTGTGGTGGTCCACGAAGCCGCGCGCTTTGGTGGTTTGGGGGCGGAAATCGCCGCACAGATTCAGGAGTACGCCTTCGACCTGCTTGATGCGCCGGTGCAGCGGGTCACCGGTTACGACACGGTGATGCCGTATTACCAGCTGGAAAATGCCTATCTGCCGGGCGTCGAGCGCATCCTGGCTGGCGCCCGCTCTGCACTTAACTATGTCCGTGATGGGGTTCGTGACGGTGTCCGCGCACCCGGAGCGGAGGGAGGCCGATGAAGATCTTCAAACTCCCCGACCTGGGTGAAGGCCTGCCGGATGCGGTGGTGCGCGAATGGCATGTGGACGAGGGTGACAGCGTCAAAGCGGATCAGACCCTGGTGACCGTGGAAACTGCCAAGGCACTGGTAGAGGTTCCCTCCCCCTATTCCGGCACAGTGGAAACCCTGTTTGCCGCGGAAGGCGAGACACTGGAAACCGGCCAGCCGCTGATCGGATTTGCCGGTGCGGAACCGACTTCCGCCTCGCAGCAGAAAAACGCATCCACAGCCGCCGAAAGCACAATCGGCGGTGACAGCGGTACCGTGGTCGGCAAGATCGAACAGGGCCGCGAGGCACTGGCTGTAGAGCAACGCCCCGTCGCCAACCGCCCCCACTGCGCCACCCCCGCGATCCGCGCCCTCGCCCGCCGGCTGGGCGTGGATCTGGAAAGCCTGCATCCGTCCGGGGCCCGCTTCAGCGAAGCGGAAGTGCGCGCCGCCGCTCGCGGTGAAGATCTACCGAGATGGAGTGAAAAACCAGAGAAAAGCGACGAAACCATCGCGAAAGAACGGGAAAAGACCGTAAGTGACCACGGTCAAATGGCCCCCGCCCGTCGCGCCATGCTGCTGGCCATGAACCGCGCCCGCGACCAGGTCTGTCCCATGACCCTGTTCGACGAGGTGGATATCTCCGACTGGCCCAAAGGTACCAGCGCCACCTTGCGCCTGCTCAAAGCCATCGCGCTCGCCGCTGCGGACGAGCCAAACCTCAATGCCCACTTTGAAAACGATGTGCTGGAGCCGAAATCTCCGGTCAATGTGGGTCTGGCAGTGGACGTGCCCAAAGGCCTGTTTGTGCCGGTGATCAAAGACGCTGGCGCGCAGAGCGAGGATGCGCTGCAGGAGACAATCGCCCGTTTCAAACAGCAGGCCCATGAAGGTGCCATCCCCCAGCAGGACCTGCAGGGCGCCACCATCCACCTCTCCAACTTTGGCAGCCTGGCGGGCCGCTTCGCCACCCCGGTGGTAGTGCCGCCTCTGGTGTGTATCGTCGGCGCCGGCCGCGCGCACAAGGCGGTGCTGCCCCACAAAGGCAAAGCCCGGGTGCGCAAACTGTTGCCCCTGTCGATAACCGCCGACCACCGCGCGGTTACCGGCGGCGAGCTGGCCAGATTCCTGAAAGCCGTAAAAGGGCACCTCAGCAAAACTCAGGTGTGAACTTCAGTTTCGGTTTGCTATGCTTAAATTACGAAACGAAACTTGAGCGAGCTTGCCCAACGCGAATGTCCAAGCGTAACACCCAACAGCGCCGCCACCAGATACTCAGCCAGATCAACGAAGCCGGTGAAGCCAGCGTCGAGGAACTGGCGCGCCAGTTCGAAACCTCCGAAGTTACGATCCGAAAGGATCTGGCAGCCATGGAAGTCAGTGGCCTGCTGCTGCGCCGCCACGGCGGCGCCATCCCCCTGCCCCGGGAACTGGTAGCCGAAGATCCTCTGTCCCAGACCAAACGCGCCATCGGCCGCGCCGCCGCCGAGCTGATCCGCGACCACAACCGCATCGTCATCGACTACGGCCGCACCACCACGGGCCTGATCCCCGAGCTCAACCACAAACGCGGTCTCGTCGTCATGACCAACTCCCTGCACGTTGCCAACCAGCTGCGGGAGCTGGAAAACGAACCCACCCTGCTGATGACCGGCGGCACCTGGGACCCCCACTTCGAAGCCTTCCAGGGCCAGGTCGCCGAACAGGTCCTGCGCGGCTACGACTTCGACCAGGCCTTTATCGGCGCCGACGGCATCGACCTCGAGCGCGGCACCTGCACCTTCAACGAACAGATCGGCCTCTCCCGAGTCATGGCCGACGTCGCCCGCGAAGTGGTGGTGATGGCGGAATCGAGCAAGGTGGGACGACGCATTCCAAACGTGGAACTGAGCTGGGAAATGTTCGGCACATTAGTGACCGACAGTGGAATCGAAGACAAAGTTTGTGCGCAACTTGAAAGCCGAGGGCTGCACGTAATCTGCGCCGATGTCTGAATATCGGCCTGAATAGAACACTGAAATTAAATGCGAAGGTGGCGATACCGGGTAAGGGTTTGCGAGACCTTCTAAAACAGGGATGTTTTAGAAGAGCCCCCATGGATGGGTTGAGGGGGGACGCCTAGTCCGTGTCTCACAAAGGCCCACCCGGTAGCGCCACCGCCACAGGACAAAGATCCGAAGGCAAAAAACAAATACCGAGGTAAGAAATATGTGTGGAATCGTAGGCGCCCTAGGCCAAAGAAACGTAACCGGAATCCTATTGGAAGGCCTTCGTCGACTGGAATACCGCGGCTATGACTCCGCCGGTGTGTGCCTCGTCAACGGCGACGGCAAACTGCAACTGCGTAAAACACAGGGCAAGGTCGCCGACCTCGAATCCGCCCTCGACGACAGTCCCACCGCCGGCCAGCTCGGCATCGCCCACACCCGTTGGGCCACCCACGGTGTACCGTCGGACAAAAACTCCCACCCGCACGCCTCCGGCAACTTCGCCCTGGTGCACAACGGCATCATCGAAAACTACCAGGAACTGCGCCAAGAACTCATCAACAAAGGCTACGAATTCCAGTCGGAAACCGATACCGAAGTCGTCGTCCACCTGATCCACGAGCTCGCCAAAGACAACCGCGACCTGCTGCAAGCCGTCTCCGCCGCCACCGAAAAACTCCACGGCGCCTATGCCCTCGGCGTCGTCTGTTCCACCGAACCCGAGCGTCTGGTATGCGCCCGCCTCGGCAGCCCCCTGGTGATCGGCGTCGGCTATGACGAAAACTTTATCGCCTCCGACCCCATGGCCCTGCAACAGGTCACCGACCGCTTTATTTTTTTAGAGGAAGGTGACATCGCCGAAGTCACCCGCGACGGTATCGCCATCTGGGATAAAACCGGTGAAGAAGTCAGCCGCCCGGTCAACAAACTCCAGGGCGGTCACGACGCCGCCGACAAGGGCCGCTACCGCCACTATATGCAGAAGGAAATTTTCGAGCAGCCCAAAGTGGTCGAAGCCACCATGGCCGGCCGCATCGGCGAACACTCGGTACTGTCCCAGGCTCTCGGCACCGCCGCCAACGAAATTCTGCCCCAGGTAAAACAGGTACAGATTGTCGCCTGTGGTACCAGCTACCACGCCGGCCTCGTCGCCCGCTACTGGATCGAAGACTGGGCCGGGGTCCCCTGCTCGGTCGAAGTCGCCAGCGAAATCCGCTACCGCAAAACCGCCGTGCGCCCGGGCACCCTGTTCGTCACCATCTCCCAGTCCGGCGAAACCGCCGATACCCTAGCGGCACTGCGGCAGGCCAAAGAGCTTGGCTACCTCGCTTCCATGACCATCTGCAACGTGCCCAACAGCTCGCTGGTGCGCGAATCCGAACTGCACCTGATGACCGAAGCCGGCCCGGAAATCGGCGTCGCCTCCACCAAAGCCTTCACCACCCAGCTGGTCGCCCTGCAGATATTCTGTATCGCCCTGGCCAAAGCCAACGGCATGAGCGGCGAGCGCGAAGCGGAACTCATCGACGCCCTGCACCAGCTGCCCAAACTGATGGAAAAATTCACCAGCCTCGACGCCCTGGTAAAAGCCACCAGTGAAGCCTTCGCAGAAAAAAATCACGCACTCTTTTTAGGCCGCGGCGTCGAATATCCAATCGCTCTGGAAGGCGCGCTCAAACTGAAAGAGATTTCCTACATCCACGCCGAAGCCTATCCCGCCGGCGAACTCAAACACGGCCCCCTGGCCCTGGTGGATGCGGATATGCCGGTGATCGTCGTTGCACCGAACGATGAGCTACTGGAAAAACTGAAATCCAACCTGCAAGAAGTACGCGCACGGGGTGGCGAACTGTTTGTATTTGCCAGCCCGCAATCGGGTTTTAACAGCGAGCCAGGCGTAACCGTAGTGGAAGTCCCGGAAGCGCCGGAAAGCCTGTCTCCTATTTTATATACGGTTCCACTGCAATTATTGAGTTACCACGTGGCCTTGCTGAAAGGTACCGACGTGGATCAGCCGCGCAACCTGGCGAAATCGGTTACGGTGGAATAATTCAAAAATTTATTTCGTAAACCATGGGCCGCTATTGCGGCCCATGTTCGTTTTACCATTAACGAAATAGAAAATCTGAAACAACCGTTCCAAATACAATTCTCTTATTCTTCCCTAACAAATAAATAGAAATCACACCTATCTGATTCTTCCAAAAATCAATCATCAATAATAAGTACACTGGTGCTAATTAGGTGTAATCATGTGTAATTTTTCCCTTAAAAATAAGGGAAAAATATACAAAGAATAAATTCGCGCCAATTATTTAGATGATGTTCAATAAATCCAAGTGTTCAACTTTTTTCGAACAGACTTTATTTGTTAAGGTCGGCAGCCTTTTCTACCGTGCTTACTTCTGCGGTATTCAAAATTAGAACTGATCGGGCCGGAAGCCCAATAGTTTGCAACATGGAGAGTGTGATGCCTCGCGCTATTTCCCTATTTTTTTCGCTAATTCTTTCCCTGCTGATTTCCGCTCAGCAAGCCTGGTCCGCTGACGGCCGTTCAGATTATGACCTCGACGACGACGGCCTGATCGAAATCAACGACTGGGCCGACCTGGATGAAGTTCGCAATAACCTGGATGGCACGTCGCTCTATGGCAGCAGTGAGGGTTGTCCTGCAGAGGGTTGTGTTGGTTTCGAGCTCACCACGGATCTGGATTTTGATACCAATGGGGATGGGGTACTGAATGTTGAAGATACATTCTGGAATAGCGGTGCCGGTTGGCAACCGATAGGTAGCTCCAGAGATGACGCTTTCAGCGGTATTTTTCACGGTAACGGTTATCTGATTCGTAACTTGATGATCGCTAGACCAACCTCGGATTCGCAGGGTTTGTTCGGCATTATTATAAATGCCACGGTAAAAGAACTCGGCCTATCTGGACCACTTATGCGTGTGCAGGCGCGGAACGTGGTGGGAGGATTGGTCGGTTATGCGCAGGGAGGTCAGATCACCGCAACCTTTGTCAGTGGTTACGTTCATGGTACGGGAGGTGGTGTTGGTGGCTTAGTTGGCTCTACTACCGGAACCGATATTGTCGCCAGCTATGTCACAGGATTCGTAAGAGGAGATGGAGATAACGACATAGCCGGATTACTCGGGTATCGCTTGGGCGCGAATGTGATAGCCAGTATGTCTACCGCCTATGTTCAAAGCCGCGTAGTCGGAGGTTTGGTGGGGTATAGCTGGTCAGGCGACCACACCGAAACCTCTGTGAGCTATTGGGCTACTGATGCGTCTGGGCAAAATATCAGCTATGGAGGCACTCCAGCAACGCTTGCGGAGCTCCAGTGTCCTACCAGCGCGGATAATACAAACTGCTCAGCGAAGGTTCTGTACGAAACCTGGAGTAGTTTTACTGACGAGCAGGGTAACGGTTATTGGGATTTCGGTACCAACACAGAGCTTCCTGGACTGCGTATGGGAGGTCGTGTTTATCGGGATGCCGACGGAGATGGCAGCGAAGCGGACTTCGACGATTTTCCTACGCAATTCGCGGCCAGTGTCGATAGCGATGGCGACGGGTCACCGGATTTCTGGAAGTCAGGCTGTGAGGACGAATGTCGCAGCGCGAGTGGCCTAGTGCTGGATCAGTTTCCCAGCAACCCCGCTGCTGTACTGGACACCGATCTGGATGGTATGCCAGACCAGTGGAACAGCGACTGCGACAGCGCCTGTCAGTCCTCCTCCGGCCTCACCCTGGACGACGACAACGACAATGATGGCGTTGCGAATGAAGATGATGCCTTTCCGGCGAATCAGGCTGCGTCCGTCGACCTGGATGATGACGGTTATCCGGATGCCTGGCTTGCGGGCTGCGACAGCGATTGCCAGTCCGAATCGGGTCTTGTACTGGATCCTTCCTTGAGCGATACCGACAACGACGGTGTCGAGAACGACAACGATGCGTTCATTGCCAATTCCGCCGCAGCCGTGGACGATGATGGTGATGGCTTTCCAGATGCGTGGCTGGAGAACTGCGATAGCGAGTGCCAGTCCTCCTCTGGCCTGACACTGGATGTCTCCCTTAATGACACCGACAACGATGGTGTGGTAAATGACGAGGACGCGTTTGCAACCAACGGTGCTGCATCCGTGGATGCCGATAATGACGGTTTGCCTGACGCCTGGCATGAGGATTGCGACAGCGACTGCCAGTCTGGGTCAGGGCTGACACTGGATGAATCGCTGAACGATACCGACAACGATGGCCTGGTGAACAGCGAGGATCCTTATCCGTCCGACCCGACACGCACTGAGGACGAGGACGCTCCAGAAATCCTCCAGGTACCCGCGGCTATCAGCGTAGCGGCCACTGGCGAAAGCACTCTGGTCACCCTGAACGTGAACGAAGCTCAGGCCATCGATAATTTCGACGATGAGCTGGACTATCAGGTAGAGCTGAGTGGTGAACTACTTGCGATCAATGCCGATCAGCAGGTGTCTTTGCCAAGCGGTGCCCTCAGCCTGGATTGGTTTGCGGTCGACGACGCGGGGAATCGCTCTGAGCCCCTGTCACAAGCGGTCAACGTATACCCGCAGGTGCGCTTTACTCAGGACGAATCCATTACCGGTGAAGACCGGGATGCGCTGCTAGCAGTGGAGCTGTCGGGCCCCTCCCCCGCCTATCCGATATCCATTCTGGCCACCTGGGTGGAGTCGGAAAGCACCGCGACTACCGACGACATGGTTACCGAAGGTGAAAGTGGTGTAGACCCGAGTGAATTACTTGTCACTATCGACTCCGTGGATGCCCTGGAAAACGCTGCTGTGCGAATCCCAGTGGTAGGCGACGGTCTGCAAGAAGCAGACGAGGTACTCTCTTTCGCGCTGGTCTCGGCAATCGCAGGTAGCGCCGATGTATTTGCCATGCCAATTGACGACTCGCGCAGCAGTCACCGCATGACGGTGACGGACAATAATGTGGCACCCACAGTGCAGATAACAGGATCCCAGGCAGGAGAGAACGGTACGATATTTATTAACGACGCCGGAGAGATCACGCTGACCGCGGTTGTTGAAGATGTAAACGGCGGCGATAGCCACAGCTATCAGTGGTATACCGAGGAGCTGCCGGTAACACCCGGCGACCAGGCTTCCTTCTCCTTCGATCCGTTGTCGATGGCTCTCGGTGAGTACAGCGCACGCGTTGTGGTGACCGATGACGGCAATCCGATGCTGTCTTCGGAAGAAGAGACCTTCACCTTTACCTTGCAGGAAGCCGCGGCTCCCGACGATGGAGGAACTGATGACGGTGGTTCGGACAATGGCGACCAAGGTGACGGCGATACCGACAATGGTGGAGATGACGATTCTTCTGACGACATCAACACCGGCGGCGGTGATCAGACCCCGGTAGATAATGGTGGTAGCAGTGGAGGATCCAGCGGTGGTAGTACCGGCCTCTGGCTGCTCTGCCTGCTGGCGCTCGGCGGTCTGTGGCGCCGAAGATTGGCTTGCTGATCGAGAGCTCGTTAACCAAAAAAGCCGGTGGTCATCCCACCGGCTTTTTTGTTGTCGCAGGAAAAGTAACGGTTACTTCAATACCAGTGCGGAAAAGCTGGCCTGGGCATAGTGGCCCTGTGCTTTATCCAGTTCCCAGTTGCCCGTACCACCGCAGCCGGCATACCACATACCATCCTGGTTTTTGGTACTGCACTGATTGTAGGCCCCCGCTTTAAAATAGAACCAGTCACCCTGGTAACCACGGGGGTTATCCAGTGGATCGACTTCGCCATAGGGATTGACGTTATCTGCCAGGTTTACCGAGTACTCGACCCGTGGTTTGTTCGGGGACTTGAAGGTCAGATGCATCATGTCACCATCTACATCGATGGTGTAACTGAACTCCTCATTCAGTTTGATACCGTTTTCACCGGGGTCTTGCGCAGATTCCCAGGTGTTCCCCCACACCGGATAGGCTATATCGGTACGGTTCGGATCATCTTTTTCCAGGTTGCGCTCGTAGGTCCAGAAAACGGATCCGTGCTCGTGGTGCGGCCACTTTTTAAAGTAGATTTTCAGCGGCTCATTGCCATAGCCAAAACCACTTTTTAAACGACTTTCATCTTTGCCCGAGTGCATCTGGCCAACTACCACGGAGTACGCAGGTGCTCTGTCGGGGTTCTTGGCTTCAACCGCGACGTGATTGACTCTCAGCGTTGCCGACATCCAGCTGCCAACTGCTCCGTAGCGTCTCGCCCTGGGGTGCGAAGCCAGTGCAAAATTGTTCCCGGGGGAGCGTGTATCGGAGTTGACAGGGTCGATCATCTGTCGCAGTTCGCTGCGGGTGTTGGAAGAGATGATGGAGGTTACGGCTTTATTGGGCGCGGCAAATACTACTTCGCCTATTTCGTTGGTATAGAAAAAGCGCGGGTCGTACAGGCGTGAAACCTGTGGCGGTTCCACTTCATCGATTTTGCCATCGCGATTACTGTCGGTGGGCAAGGTGATTTTCCAATGGCTTAAGTCCATCAGAGCGCCCGGTACAATTACGGGTGCTCGATCCACATTGGCGACTTGCTCGGACTGTGCCTCCGCGCCACTCTGGCACGCCGATAGTGCCAGGCAGGTACCAGCCAGCGCGGTACTGCGGGCGATAAAATCGAGAGTTTTCATCGAAGTCAGGTTTTTATTCATTATTTCACTCCTGCAATGCATCAACCATCGCGTTACTTCAAATCAATCGAAGAAAAACTTACCCGTACGTAGTTGCCATCCCGGTAGTCCTCTGCCCAGACCCCTGAACCGGCACAACCGGCATACCACATGCCCGGCTGATCTTTACTGCTGCACTGGTTGTAGGCGCCGGCCTTGAAGTAAAACCAGTCGCCGGCGTAACCAGCCGGGTTGTCGAGGCTATCGGCATTTCCGTACGCATCGGTGTTGTTGGAGAGATCTATTGAGTATTCCACCCGCGGCTTGTCCGGTGCCGTAAACGTCAGCTGCATAACGTTACCGACAACGTCGACGGAGTAGCTGAACGATTCATTCAGCTTGATACCTTTCTGCCCCGGATTCTCCAAGGATTCCCAGGTATTGCCCCATACCGGGTATGCGATGTCGGTACGGTTGGGGTCATCCTTTGCCAGGTTGCGTTCGTAGGTCCAGAAGACCGAGCCGTATTCGTGTTCGGGAAATTTCTTGTAGTAGATCTTCAACGGTTCGTTGCCGTAACCAAAACCGTTTTTTAACAGGCTTTCATCCTTGCCCGCATGAATCTGACCAACCACGACGGAAAAAGCAGGCTTTTTATCGGGGTGCGTCGCGGTTACCGCCACATGGTTGACCGCGAGGGTGGCAGAAAGGCGCCCGCCAATTGAGCCAAAGCGCTCCGCCTGAGGGTGTGCGGCCAGCGCAAAGTTGTTGCTGGGCGCTTTGGTTTTTCCGCCCTGCGGGTCTACCATCTGTCGCAGCTCGCTGCGGGTGTTGGTGGAGTTGGCGGTGGTGATGGCCTTGTTGGGGGCGGTGAACACTACTTCGCCTTTGTCGTTTCCGTAAAAGAAGCGCGGTTCATACAGGCGTAAAATCTGCGGTGGGCTCACTTCGTCGATCTTGCCATCGCCGTTGCTGTCGGTGGGCAGCGTGATTTTCCAGTGGCGAAGGTCGATCAGCGAGCCTGGCACCACCGTGGTGTTGTGCATGGGGTCGCCGGTTGCCGTAGCGGAAGCCTGCGGCTCGCTCTGACAGGCGGACAGAACTACGCAGCCTGCGGCGAACGAGATGAGTTTGCGTGAAAAGGTGAGAGACGGGAAATGGTGTGGAGTTTTTAACATTACATCGACCGATATCAGACTACAGGTATACAACAGATGATGCGCTCGGTAGGTACGGGCGCCTGGGTAGAAAATCTGAGGCACAGATTTTTGCATCTTCACCGCGTGAAAACCGTAATTTTCCAGATTTTCTGCGGAAATTGGTTAACCAGTTTCCACCCCGATCCGCTGGCAGGCGCCGCGGATATGCGCGGCAATGTACGTCTCTGAAGGGGTCGAGTGGGTGTCTGAGGCTAGACAGCATTCCGCTGGCGACTACTTTTTATCAGGGCAGATAAAGTCATTCACCAGGGTACTCAGACAGTGTTCGAGCATCTAGACGCCGTTTTCCTCGCGCGGGTGCAGTTTGCATTTACCGTGTCTTTCCATTTTATATTTCCGGCTTTCTCCATCGGTCTGGCCAGCTACCTGATGGTATTGGAGGGCCTGTGGCTAAAAACCGGCCGCGGCGTCTATGCAAACCTTTATCGCTACTGGTTGAAAATATTTGCCGTGGGATTTGGCATGGGGGTCGTCTCGGGAATCGTGCTCTCCTACCAGTTCGGTACCAATTGGTCGGAGTTTTCCCACAAGGCTGGCCCGGTGATCGGACCATTGATGGGGTACGAGGTAATCACCGCCTTCTTTCTCGAGGCGGGATTTCTCGGTGTGATGCTGTTTGGTATCAACAAGGTGGGCAAACGCCTGCATTTTTTTGCCACCTGTATGGTCGCCCTTGGCACCGTGGTGTCCGCCTTCTGGATACTGTCGGTCAACTCCTGGATGCAGACCCCGACGGGCTTTGAAATCAATGACCAGGGGCAGTTTATTGTCGGCGACTCCTGGTGGGATGTGATCTTCAACCCCAGCTTCCCTTACCGGCTGGTGCATACCGTAACCGCCGCCTACCTCACCACGGCGTTCGCGGTGGGCGGCGTTGGCGCCTGGCACCTTCTGAGAGATCGCAACAATATCGGCGCGCGCAAGATGTTCTCTATGGCCATGTGGATGGCGGTCATCGTCACTCCAGTGCAGATTTTTGTCGGTGACCTCCACGGATTGAACACGCTGGAACATCAACCGGCGAAGGTGCTGGCGATGGAGGGGGATTTTGACCCCAGCCCCGATGGTGCTCCGCTGATTCTGTTCGGAATTCCAGATGAAGACGCCGCGACAGTGCACTACAAGGTCGCCATTCCCAAGCTGGGTTCGCTGATACTCAAACACGATCCGAATGCACCGCTCCCGGGGCTGACCGATTTCCCTCGAGAGGATTGGCCGCCGGTGGCGGTGGTGTTCTGGTCATTTCGCGTGATGGTTGCCATTGGCTTCGCGATGCTGGCTCTGGGGGGCTGGAGCCTGATCGCACGGCGCCGAAAACGACTGTATGCATCGCGTGCGCTGCATCGGGCGGCGGTGTGCATGGGGCCTGCGGGGTTTGTGGCGGTGATCGCGGGCTGGGTTACCACTGAAGTGGGTCGTCAGCCATTTACCGTGTATGGGCTGATGCGAACGGTGGAATCGGCTTCGCCACTGGATGCCCCGGCGGTGGCGGCATCGCTGATTGCGTTTATCGTGGTCTACACCGCGGTGTTCGGCATGGGAATCTACTATCTGCTGCGTCTTATGGGGCATCCACCCAGCCCGGGTGAATCGGAACCCGATAAGGTGCCGTTCCACGCAGCGGGGATCACGCCGGCGTCCAGTCTGGCACCCGCGTCATCCGGACAGGGAGGGAATGCCCATGGAAAGTCTTGATCTGCCATTGATCTGGGCGGGAATGATCTGCTTTTCCGTCTTCGCCTATGTGGTGCTGGACGGCTTTGATCTCGGTGTCGGTATTCTGTCTCCGGTGCTGGCCCCGGGACAGGAGCGCGATCAGGCGATCAATTCGATCGCCCCGTTCTGGGATGGCAATGAAACCTGGCTGGTAATGGGGGGCGGCGGCCTGTTGGCGGTTTTTCCTCTCGCCTATGCCATCATCCTGCCGGCGACCTATCCGTTGATGATTGCGATGTTGCTGGGGCTGGTATTTCGCGGCGCGGCATTTGAATTCCGCTGGCGGGACCCCGCGCACCAACCGCTGTGGGATCTGGTGATCACCGTGGGGTCCACGGTGGCCGCACTGGCCCAGGGCATCACCATCGGTGCCATCCTGCAGGGTATTGAGGTAGAGAACAACGCCTATGCGGGCGGCTGGCTCGACTGGCTGAGCCCTTTCAGCGTGCTTACGGGGATCGCGGTGGTGATCGGTTACGCCCTGCTGGGGGCCACCTGGCTGATACGCAAAACGGAAGGTGGCTGTCAGCGTCATGCTCACCGTCTCGCCTACCGGTTTGGTATTGCCACGGTGGCGGCACTGATCGCGGTAAGTCTGGCAACGCCGTTTCTGAACCACGAGTACTGGCGCCGCTGGTTCGAGATGCCACAGGTTCTGCTTACCGCTCAGGTGCCACTGCTAGTGGTTCTCTGCACCGGGGTATTTTTCTGGAGCCTGCGAAAAGGTCACGAGCTGCTGCCGTTCCTGATGGCGCTGGCGCTGTTTCTGCTGGGGTTTGTTGGACTGTGTATCAGCATTTTCCCCCACATGATTCCACCGTCGATTACCCTTTGGGAAGCCGCCGCACCGCGCGATAGCCAGCTGTTTCTACTGGTGGGTGCGGTGTTTATCATTCCGGTGATCCTCGCCTATACCGGCTGGGCGTACTGGGTGTTCCGCGGCAAGGTCGGTACCGAGGGGTATCACTGATGAAGCTGGAAAGTGCCACCTGGAAAAGGCTGGGCTGGATGCTGGCAATCTGGTTGATGAGTGTGGCGGCACTCGGTTGTGTGTCGCTGATATTGAAGTGGTGGCTGGCGCCCTGAGCATAGGGCATCCGCCGCACTCGAAACCAGGGCCTTTGTGATTGACGTTGCCCTGAGGCAGTTTCTACAAACCAAAAAAAGGTCCGGAGAATCGGACCTTTTTCCAACAGAAAATCTTCTACGCTAGCTGCTTGTCAGGGAAAGCTCTTCGGTGGCAGCCACCTCCGCTTTACCTGATCTCGCGCCCAGCACCTTGGCAATCCATACACAGGTGGCCGCGCTGATCAGTAGCGCCGTCTGCATGCCAATTACCTGGTAGAAGCCGTTTTGCCATAGCCCGCCCATCTTGCCGCCAAACATGGCCCAGTCGGCGATCACGGTGGCCACACATAGTGCAGCAGTGGCCCACAGGGTCAGGCACAGGAAGCGGCGTTTATTCGGCACCAGGAATGCGCCAACCACGGTAAGCGCCAGCATCGCACCGAAGCTGTAGGCGACCCAGTCGCCGCGTGCGGCGAGGCCGAGCGGTAGGATGCGCTCCAGCAGGAAACCGCCGGCGGTGGCCAGTACCACGCCGCCGCAACCGCCGAGGGTAAGATTGGCTACCAGGCTGATGCTACGTGGGCTGACGTTTTTCTGCAGCGCGCGCTTGTCCAGCCACAGCAGGTTTCCCACCACGATCATACCGGCGACGGCGAGGCCCAGCAGCAGGTAGAGAATACGCAGATCGACACCGGCGAAATTGCCAAAGTGCAGGGCCACCACGGTATCCAGACCGCTGCGGACCGCATTTTTGTGTTCGCTGTCCAGTTGTCCGATCAGGCTGCCATCGCGTACCTGATAGTAGTGTTCCACCACCTGGGCAAAGCGGCTTTCGTCCGCAGCGTAAGTCTGCATCACCGCATTTTCGTCGCCGTAATTGTAAAAGCGCATCATCATCACCGGCGCGCCGGTGCGCTCTCCAAGGCTGCGTGCGTAATCGTAGGCGGGCTGCATGTCCAGCGGCTTGCCGGAAGGTTTTTCGGTGATCATGGTGTAGCCGGCATCTTCCAGCATCGCGTTCTGGTCGCCCTCATACTGGAACACCGCGAACGCGATCTGGAACACCAGGGAAATATTGAAGATTACCCCGGTAATGGCATACATCAACCCGAACGGCAGGCTCATCACTCCGATCACGTTGTGCATATCGAGTTTTTTATTGCGCTTGCTTTCGTTGCGATACAGGAAGAAGTTACCGATCAGTTTGCGTGCATGGATGTAGACTCCGGTAAACATCAGTACCAGAAAAATCAGTGTGACCACACCCACCAGATACATGCCGCCGGGCAGACGCAGGTCGTAGTGCAGGTGCAATAGAAAGTCGGCCAAGTAGAAATCACCCGGCTGCGCCAGGGTTTCCCCGGTTTTCGGGTTCACCAGTAACTGTGCGTATTTCTCCGGCCCTTCATACCCCTCCTCTGGTTTCAGATCGATATAAATCTGGTGGTAGGGGTGATGATCATCGGCGAGAACCACTGTGAGGTGCGCTTCGTTATTGAGCTCGTACTTTTCCAGCTTCTGCGCGACGATGTTTTCAATGGGAATATCCGGTGCGTCCTTGTCGATGGCGAAATGCGGCACCTGCGCCCAGGCCTGGATCTCGTGGTGGAACAAAACCACCGAACCCGCCCAGAACACGATAAACAGGGCCACAGAAATAATCACACCGAGCCAGCTGTGGGCGTCAATCAGGTTTTTGACACCGGCGTTTTTGTCATTCATTCGTTGCGTATCTCTTATTGGGTTCTCACAGCGGGCAGTCAAATGCCGGTGTACAGCACAACACCGTTCAGCGCGGCGGAAACCGCCAGCAGTTTGAGGCAGTTCAGGCTGGCGCGCTTCACCGAGCTTTCGTAGTAGACGTAAGTCATGGCGGCGGCCCACAACACAAAGGCCAGCAACAGGCCGGTCAGCAGGCGCGTATCCACAGCCATTGGCAGCAACTTCAGGTTCAGCACCAGGCTGGTGGAGACGAGCAGTCCGAGAAAAAATCCAGCGAGTGATTTAGGCCACATTTATCCGGTCACCATAACAAGAGAAGTGAGAAGCAGGCCGAGACTGCCCACCAGAATTGGTCGCCGCGCCAAGTGCGCCGACACCAGCACCAACGCAATCCACGACAGTATCACCAGGGTCAGCACCAACAGTACGGCGGAAACCGGAGGATAAATATTGGCCAACAGTGCGCAGGCCAGCAATTGCATGCCGGCGAAGAGTCCCCAGGCGGATTTCTGTTCAAGCGGTTTGCCCAGCAAGCGTTGGCGTGAGGACGCGAGATAGGTCAGCAGGCATCCGCCAAACCCCAGTGCCCCTGCCAGCAGTTTCAATAGCGGTATTTCCATGGTTTATCGACCGTGATTATCTTTGATAATTGTTCTCATTAACTTTATCAAATGATACCATTGTGCCGGTTTCGCCCCAACAATTTGCAAGAAAAACTTCGAATATTCGCGAAATGCCACCAAACCGGTGTTGTTGGGCGCTTTGGGTTTCTAATTTTTCGGCTGAATGCCGATGGAGCAAACAATGTCAGCAAGGAATCACTCCTGGCACCCGCTGTGCCGCGCCATTGCCCTGGGGTCGGGTATCGCACTTTCCACAACCGGGCTTGCACAGGTAGAAGGCGAACAAGGCGTCGGCCTTGAAGAGGTCATGGTGGTCGGCCAGAAGACCGAGCGCTCACTGCAGGACACCGTCACCAGTGTGAAGGTGGTGACCGCGAAGAGTATCGAAGAAGAAAACATCAACAGCATGTACGACGTGCTGGAGCGCACACCCAACGTCACCGGCACCCCCGGTCGCGGCTTCACCATCCGCGGTATCGATGCGTTCAACGTGTCTGGCGGTGGCAACAGCTTCCTGACCAGCGTTTACTCCGACGGTGCGGTGCTGCCCTACCGCATGATCCAGAAAGGCGGCTTCTCCACCTGGGACGTTCAACAGGTCGAAGTATTGCGCGGACCCCAGTCCACCCTGCAGGGGCGCAACGCACTAGCCGGTGCCATCGTCATGAACACCGTCGACCCCACCTACGACTGGACCCTGCGTGGTCGCCTCGGCTTTGGTGAAGAGGGCCGCGAAGAAAAAGCGGTGGCCTTCGGCGGTGCCATTATCGAAAACCAGCTGGCATTCCGCATTGCCGCGGAAGACCGCGATTTCGATGGCTACATTCCCAACGTCACCCGCGGTGAAAACAGCAACTATGAAAACGATCAGACCCTGCGCCTGAAACTGCTGTACGAGCCGGAAGCACTGCCGGACCTGCGCGCCCTGTTGACCCTGACTACCGGAGAGAGCGAGCAGGGTGTGAAGTGGATCAATCCTTCGGAGGATCCGTTCGAGAACCAGCAGACCACCTTCAACGACCCCACCTTCGAGTACACCGATACCGATATGGCGGTCTTGAAGCTGTCCTACGCGCTGAACGAACACTGGAGTCTTACCTCCAGCACCGCCTACAGCGACTCCAATTACGGCTATGAGTGGGACGGCGATGCCAGCCCGGTACCGGGCGCCACCCAGTACGACGACCGTGTGGATGAAACCCTGAGTCAGGAATTGCTGTTCAATTTCGACTACGAACGCTTCTCCGGTGTTATCGGTGCCTATTATTCCGATCTGGAAGTCAGCGACGTCTATGTGGGCAATCGCCTGATTTCGTTTGCGGAACTGGGTATTACCCCGGAATCTCTCGCGTATCAATTCAGTCTGCCGGTGGAAATGGCGGCGGGTCTGCTGTCCTTGTACGGCGGCTTCAACCCGGCCCAGCTCAATAGCGACGGTTTCCTGAACCAGTATGTGGAGAGCACTGCGCTGTTTGCCGATGCGACCTACTCGGTCACCGACCAGCTCGACGTGTTCGGCGGCCTGCGCTATGACCGCGAATCCCAGGCCAACGAAGGCGAGGACCTGTTCACCATCGTCAACGCCGGGGATATGCCCGATCCTGCGAGCTTTGATCCGCAGACCGGTTTTCTGGTGCAGACCTTCAACGCCTACATTCTCGACTACGCCGCCTCCGCCTCGGGCGTCGAGCCCCGTGTCGACCGGGATTTTGAAGAAGTGCTGCCCAAGCTCGGCGCCACCTGGCACTGGACCCCGGATATGTCCACCAGCTTTACCGTGCAGAAAGGCTACCGCTCCGGTGGTGTCGGCACCAACGTCGCGCGCGGTGAAACCTTCGTGTACGACGCGGAATACACCTGGAACTACGAACTGGCGTTCCGATCCGTGTGGCTGGACGGCCGCCTGTCCGCCAACGCCAACCTGTACCAGCTGGACTGGAAAGACCAGCAGGTGGCTTCACAGCTGAGCCGCAGTGAATTTGATTCGGAAACCGTCAACAGCGGCGAATCCCGCGTGCGCGGCTTCGAAGTTGAGCTGGCCTACCAGATGACACCGGAGTGGAGCGGCTTCGCCGGCATCGGTATCAGCGATACCGAATTTACCGAGTTCGAAATCGTCCAGCCGGATATCACCTACGACCTTTCCGGCCGAGCCTTTGCCGGCGCCCCGGACTCCACCGCCAACTTCGGCGTAACCTATCGCGGTGACCAGGGCATCATATTCAATGCCAACGCCAACTATCAGGGCGAAGCACAGGCAGTGGTTAATCCGTATGTAAGCAACCTCTCGGAAGACGACCCCCGCTACGATCCCGAAACCGACGCCCGCTGGGTGGTTAACCTGCGCGGCGGTTACGAGTGGGACAACTTCGGTACCTACCTGATCGTAACCAACCTGTTTGATGAAGAGTACATCGTTCAGCCGGATGCCGGTGGCTACTCCACTACCCTCGGTCAGCCGCGCCTGGCGACGCTGCGGGTAGAAGCGAATTTCTAAATCGCTCATCGTAAAATAAAAAAGCCCGCCGGGAGAAATTCCGGCGGGCTTTTTTAATGCGTGTTTAATCTGTGGAAAAAATTATCGGTAAAGATGATCCGCTGGCAGGTCCAACCGCTGACAGGGCTGCACTGCAGGCGTTGCCTTGATGACGATGCAGTAAAGCACCGCTGTTCCCGATTAGATCCAGTATGGTGAGCGGCGTAGAAATAGGTTCGTCTGCGTGGCTTAGGAATTGTGTTGTTAGTTAGCAGGAAGATGAAAGAAAGCGGGCTGCTTGTGAAATGGCCCGCTTTCCATGTTTATCACTTCTAAATTTATGGGCGATAGTTCATGGGGCCCACATCGTCCCCGGTTAGTGGGCGAATGGTGATTGCCGCACTGCTGGTTTCATCGGCGCCGGCATCTGGCAAGCTGTCCCGAGGCTGGCCGTCCATATCCACATCGATTAATGGGAAGTTTTCCTGCGTGGCGAAGCTGTAGACACCGCCATCGACAGCCGGGCTGTTGCTCGATGGGCGGTAAACGCCGCTGCTGTCTCTGGACAACTGCACATCCACGAAGGTTATGCCGTTGACGTTGCTCAGGTCGCTGTCGGAATAGGCTTCGCCATGGAAGTAGTTGCCGTCGATTACGGAATCCACTGGCATACCGTCGGCGGACTGAACAAGTACCGGGCCTACCGCATTGGCGATGACGTTGTTCACCAGAGTAACCGATTCGGGATTGCGTGATTTTTTGCCGCCGTCAATGTTAAGGCTATTTACACAGCCCACGATGGTGTTGTGGGCAATCATCACGTTTTCAAACTGCTGATAGCCGTTGGTGTCATTGCCGTCGGCGCCCATCATTACGATACCGCCGTGGTGGGTGGTGTTGGCGAAATTACAGTCTTCGATGTAATTGTTCACTACCACGTGCCCATCGTCGACGATACGAATACCTGCGGAGAGCGGGTAGCCATCACCGAAGATAAAGTTGTGCGCAATGGTGGCACTGGTGCCGTGGCGGGTAGTGATGGAACCGTAGCTGTGGCGGATGGTGTTGTGCTGGATCACATTGTGCCCGGCCTTGTTGGAGATGATTTCCGCCTCACCCTGGATGTCCTCGAAGTAGTTGTACTCTACCCGGGAATAAGAGCTGATGGTGTGCGTGGCACTGTCACCAATACGCACCGCTTCCAGCTCGTTGTCACTCGCATCGGGGAATTCCTTTCCGTCCAGTGGCGGCCGGTTGCCGAAGTAGTTGTGATCGATCTGTGCGCGATCCGGGTCTGCATCCGACTCCTCGCGGTTGATCAGCAACAACGGGCCGCGATTGATCTTGCCGCTGAACCAGCTGTGGTCGATGCGGTTGTTGGTACCGTAAATATTCAGCCACTTGTTACTGCCATCAAACCCGTGGTCCCAGTCAATGATCGCGAGCTCGGTCATACGACAGTGATGACAGGGGGCGCTGCCCGAACCGCGTGTCTGGATCAGATCACTGCTGGAGGAATTACCATTTTTGAACGTGATTCCCTGTAGTACCAGATATTCGCCACCCATGCGTACCTGGGCTTCGCCACCGAAAATGACCTTGCCTGGATTCTGTGCGGCAACAGTAATCGGCGCACTTTCGCTGCCGATACCGCCCATGCTCAGCTCGACATCGTTATAGGTTCCGTCGGTCAGGCAGACGGTGGTGCCTGCGGTCATGTTCCAGCCGGTGGCAGCTTCCAGTTCCGATGGCGTGGAAACATATTGGGTACAGTGGATTTCCGGCACCGAGTTCAGCTCGCTAAGAGGCAGGCCACCTCCGCCGCTTCCACCGCTGGAGCTGCTACTGGAGCTACCGCCCGAGCTACTGCTGGAACTGCTGCTGGAATTACCGGAACCGCTGCCAGAACTACTACTCGAGCTACTGCTCGAACTACCACCTGAGCTTCCGCTGCCACCGTCGTTATTTATACCAACCAGTTCGACTTCGGTAATGCTGTTCCAGCTATTGGCGCTGTTGCCATAGCCGACAATACGCAGATAGCGGCCGTCGGCCTCTGCGATATCGATGGGCTGAAGTTCTGTGGTGGAGGCTGGCTGTACACCGCTCCAGGCAGTAAACCAATTGTTCCGATCGTTGGAGACTGTGACATCAAAAGTTGCGGTGCGCTGATCGCCTTTGTAAAAGGCAAGCAGCAGTTCGGTCAGGGTACTTTCCTGGCCGAGGTCGTATTCAATCCATGCGCCACTGCCATTGGCGGACCAGCGCGTAGACAAATGCCCGTCGATGGTGTTCTCCGGTACATTGCCATCGTGATCGCTGGCGGAGACCGCAGAGACTTCCAGCAGTTCAGGTGTGGGCTCCGGCTCGCCGTCGCCGGGATCGCTTCCGCCGGATTCGGCTTCGACAAATTCCACTTCCGTAAGGCTATTCCAATCGTTGCTGGTATTGCCGCCGCCGACGATTTTTACGTAGCGCGCATAGGCGCTGCCGAGGTTAAAGGATTCGGGTTCGGTGGACTGTCCGGAGCTTACCGTATCGACAATCAGGTTCCAGCTGGCGTTGTCGTCAGACAGGTACACGCTGAAATAGGTTTGACGGGCGTCGCCTTTATAAAAGGCGATACTAATGGAATCCAGACTGGTCAGAGCGCCCAGATCGTAGGTGATCCACTGGCCATCACCCTGTGCGGACCAGCGGGTGCCCAGATCCTTGTCGAGGGTGTATTCGGGTAGATTACCGTCGTCGGCACTGGCGCTTACAGTTAAAGGGTCCAGAGCGGTGGCGGACGACGCAATGGCAAGTCCGAGTACCGGGGTCGCTATGGCGGATAGCCACAGTTTTTGTCTATTGAACATGAAGCAATTTCTCTCAAATCAACGTTGCGAGAGCGCACAGCAGCGCACGCTCGAATACGAACGAACAAGCGGACATATACTTCACGCAAGGGCCATCATCGCTAGAGAGAAATGCGCACTTTGATAAGTGTCTTTTTATCCCGGGTGATTGTTCCAACCCGGTGATGAGCATTGCGTATTACTTACTTATTATTCGCGTTAGATGTTCAGGCCCGACGCGGTCATCCACCAATTGCGGTAAGGATGCTGTCTGAGCCCGCCGCAGACCTTCAGCCCAAAGGCGCCGGAAATCGGTCGCTTTTTGCGTGAAAATCAGCAGCCAGACCTTACCGCATCTTCCAAAATTGGTGTACAAAATGGGCGGCCAATTGTTGTGACGTGGGCGTGCAAAAACGCCAAGATGGCGCGTAAATTTTTAAATCCGTGGATTTTTGGCTTTCCTGGTCAACCGGTTTAGACAGGTTGCGCTAAGTGACGACAGAGGATTGAGGGGCATGGGGGTGTGTGTACAGCTCGCGAACGCTTTCGATGTAAATTGGTTGACCAATATTGGGGCGGCAGCTGAGGCAGATAGATCCTATACATGGCCGTCACCTGCAACCAATCAGATCCAGTATGGTGAACGGTGAGTTAATTGAATTGCCTTTTTGGATGGTTTTCCCATATGCATCATCAACAACCGAATAACCCGTTACACGCCATCAAACTGGAAACCATCCTGTTGGAGCTGCAGCAGCACTACGGCTGGGACGGGCTCGCGAATCGGGTACCGGTGAACTGTTTTAGAAAAAACCCATCGGTGAAATCCAGCCTAAAATTTCTGCGTAAAACCCCCTGGGCACGGGAAAAAGTAGAGGCGTTGTATATCGCGACCTTCTCGAAAAGTAACCCCTGGAAAAAATAACCGGTTAGAGGTATTTGAAGTGCGCAACCTGATACGGCTGCTGTGGATTACTGCGATCACACTGCTTTGTGCCTGCACGGGCGTCCCCGATGGTGTGGAACCGGTGGAGGATTTCGAGATCAATCGCTATCTGGGCACCTGGTATGAAATCGCGCGCCTGGATCACTCCTTTGAGCGCGGGCTCAGCCAGGTAACCACTCAGTACAGTCTGCGTGAAGACGGCGGTGTGAAGGTACTGAATCGCGGATTTGATGCTGAGAAAGCCAAGTGGCAGGAGGCGGAGGGCAAAGCTTACTTTGTCGACGCGCCGAATGTTGGGCACCTGAAGGTCTCATTCTTCGGGCCGTTTTATGGCTCTTACATCGTGTTCGAACTGGATGACGACTACCGCTATTCCATGGTTTCCGGGCCGGATCGGTCTTATCTGTGGTTCCTGTCGCGCACACCGACGGTACCGGAGGCGGTGTTGCAGCGGTTTGTTCGCCGTGCCGGTGAGCTGGGTTTCGACACCAGTGCGCTGATTCTGGTTGATCAGAAGCTGCAAAAGGATTCACCGCCGCAACCATAATGTGCCAGCGGGCGGCGCAACCGCAGCCGAATCTCAGCGAAATACGACCGCATCAGGCTTTTCTATACTCCCTGTAGCGGATCATTTTGCGGGTGGGAGTGGGTGTGAGCAAAGGTACATCAGAGCGCCGGGCGGGCAAGGGGGATGTGAGCCCCGCTGCACCTCCGGTTGCCGGCCGACGCCGCTTTATGCGACGGCAAGTCTACCTGGGTTGTGGATTGCTGGCGGGTGCCGGCAGCCTGCCCCTGGTGAATGCCGATAAACTGCCGGACAGTGCCAAACAGGTAGGGCACCGGCTGAGTAAATTTTTTGCCGTGTCGCAGAAGCTGCTGCACCCGCTGCCGGTAGATACCCAGATTGACCGCCGCGTCGCCACCCGCCTGCTGTCGGCCCTGAACAGCGAATACCCCTCCTTCGCCCAGCAACTGGACCTTCTTCCCGAAGACCCGGGCCCTGCGGATCGCGCGTCGCCGGTGGCGCAACTGATCGTGGCTGCCTGGTATCTGGGGACGGTGGGGAAGACCCTGGTGACCTACGAACGCGCTCTCATGTATCGCCTCACAGCCGATGCGCTGCCGGTGCCCAGTTACTGCACCGGTAAACCCGGAGACTGGGCCGGTCCACCCAAACTGAAATTCGGGAGGGTTTAGGTTTTGCCAGGCAAGGAAGCCGAATTTGTGATTGTCGGGTCCGGCGTGGCGGGCGCCCTGGTGGCGAATACCCTGGCGAAAGCGGGTAAGTCGGTGATTATCCTGGAAGCGGGGCCCCGGGTACCCCGCTGGCAGACCGTGGAACGCTTCCGCAACCAGCCGGATAAGTCCGATTTTATGGCGGCCTACCGCTCGCCGCCCTGGGCTCCTCACCCGGAGTACGGTGAGTTTGCCAACGACTACCTGATCCTCAAGGGCAGCCATCCCTTCAATTCTCAGTATATCCGCGCGGTGGGTGGCACCACCTGGCACTGGGCGGCCTCCTGTTGGCGTTTTCTCCCCAGCGATTTCAAGGTGAAAAGCCTATATGGTGTCGGTCGCGACTGGCCTATCGAATACAGCGACCTGGAACCCTGGTATCACCGCGCGGAACAGGAGCTGGGGGTATGGGGCCCGAAAGAGGAAGATCTGGGCTCCCCTCGCAGTACCGGTTATCCCATGCAGCCATTGCCGCTGTCGTTTAACGAGGCGCGGGTCAAAGCGCGTATGAACAACCACAATCCCCACTGGAAGGTGGTGACCGAGCCGGTGGCGCGCAACAGCCGCCCCTACGACGGCCGCCCCACCTGCTGCGGCAACAATAACTGCATGCCCATCTGTCCCATCGGCGCCATGTACAACGGTATCGTACACGTGGACAAGGCGGAGGCGAACGGCGCCGAACTGATTCACAGCGCAGTGGTAAACCGGCTGGTGAGCGAGGGCGATCGCATTGTCGCGGTGGAATACAAGGACCCGATGGGCCTCGATCATCGGGTTTCCGGCAAGCACTTTATTCTCGCGGCCAACGGCATCGAGACACCGAAACTGATGCTGATTTCGTACGGACGGAAACATCCGACCGGGGTCGGCAATCGCTCCGATATGGTGGGGCGCAACCTGATGGACCACCCGGGTACCGGGGTGCACTTTTACGCCGACGAACCCTTGTGGCCGGGTCGCGGGCCCCAGGAAATGACCTCGGTGATCGGGTATCGGGACGGCAAATTTCGTGGGCAATATGCGGGCAAGAAACTGCACCTGTCGAATATGTCCGCGGTGGATAAGGCGACCCGTGGGGTGCTGGATCAGCGCGAGCCGGTCAATATCCCGGAGCTCACCGAGCGCATCCGCGATCGCGCTGCGCGCTATGTGGAGTTCAACAGTTTCCACGAGATACTGCCGCAACCCCATAACCGCATTCGTCCCAGTACCTCGGAAAAAGACGCCAGTGGAATTCCGCGGCCGGAAATTACCTACAGCATCGATGACTATGTGGTGAAGAGTGCAGCGCACACCCGGGAAATCTATGGGGAAATTGCTAGGCTGATGGGGGGCACTGACGTCACCTTCAACGATGATTTCGCGCCCAACAACCATATTACCGGTACCACCATCATGGGCGCGGACGCCGCCGATTCGGTGGTGGACAGGGATTGCCGCACCTTCGACCACCCCAACCTGTTTATCGCCGGCAGTTCGGTAATGCCGACGGTGGGCACCGTCAATGTCACCCTCACCATCGCCGCCCTCGCCCTGCGACTGGCGGACACCCTGCTGAAGGAGGTGTGATCATGGGCATGCGCGGTCTGCTGCTGGTAGTCGCCAGCGCCCTGTTCCCGGTAGCGCTGCTGTTTGCCCAGGAAGTATGGGATCAGGCCGCGGAATCCGAGGTGAATACCGAACTGAATCGCCCCGCGCTGATCAAGCGGGGGCGCTACCTGGCGATTGTGGGAGATTGTCAGGCCTGCCACACCCGTGTCGGCGGCACGCCATTTGCCGGTGGGCGCGCGATGCCGATTCCGCTGCTCGGCACTCTGTACAGCAGCAATATCACCCCGGATATCAATACCGGCATCGGCACCTGGACCCTGGAGGAATTTGACCGCGCGTTGCGCAAAGGCATTGGCAAGGACGGGCGCAACCTTTACCCCGCCATGCCCTACGAGTCCTACGCAAAGATCAGTGACGGTGATATTCAGGCGTTATATGCCTACTTCCTGTTTGGTGTTGCGCCGGTCCATGACACCCCTCCACCGAATAAAATCAAGCGTGCCCTGAGTGCCCGCTGGCCACTGAAGATCTGGAACCGTCTGTTTGTTCCATCGGAGCCGTTCGAACGCGACCCCCGGCAGAATGACACCTGGAATCGGGGCGCCTATCTGGTTCAGGCACTGGCACACTGCGGAGCGTGCCATACACCGCGGGGGCTGGCATTTCAGCTGAAGGCTTACGATGACACGGAAAAAGGATTTCTCGGTGGAGGCCCGGTGCTGGATGGCTGGGAGGCCTATAACATCACCCCGGACCCCGACAGCGGCATTGGTGCCTGGAGTGCCGAACAGCTCACGCAATATCTGAAAACCGGCCACGTAAACCGCCTTGCCCAGGCCGGTGGCCCCATGGGAGAGGCCATCCAGTTCAGCCTTTCCAGAATGTCCGACTCCGATGTGGCCGCCATGGTCACCTACCTGCGCAGCATCCCACCGGTAAAGGGCAAGGCGCGGAGTCCCCGCCAGCAGCGCGGCATGCCGGCCACGGAAGTGGTCATCCTGCGCGGCACCCCTCTGGGGGAGGAGCGGAACCCGAAACTGAAGCCAGATGGCGCACGCCTGTATCTGGGGTTGTGTGCCAGCTGCCACGGTGTAGACGGTACCGGTAGTAAAGATGGCTACTATCCGTCCCTGGTGCATAATTCCACCGTTGGTGCGGAAGATGACCACAATCTGCGCCAGGCCATACTGCAGGGTGTCCGCCGCACCGTCGATGGGGAAGAAATCATGATGCCGGGCTTTGCCGGCGCGCTGAACCAGGATCAGCTCAAACAATTGATGACCTATCTGCGCAGACAGTTTGCAGTGCCGGAAAACGAGGTTGAAAAGCCCGCGGCCTCTGCCCGCTAAAGACCTGGCTGCACTTTATTTCCGTTCCCGCTCTGGGCTTTGCCGGCACGGGCATCCCGATCGCTCCAGTGATGATCCAGGTGCAGGTCCGGATCCCGGCGGTCTTCCTGCAGGGCCTGCAGTAGTTGTTCGCGGTAGATCTTGGTTTTCGCCACGTGCTGGGATTCGTCGCGCCAGTAGGGAAACAGCGACTCCAGCATACGCTGGTCGTGCTGTTTGAATCTGCGCGCAGAGCGCTGGGCCTGGTGTTTGGACAGGCCCAGCAGCTGCAGAGCACCCGCGCCGATCTCCAGTGCGCTGTCTACCGTCTCCCGATAGATATATTGCACCCCGGCTTCCATCAGCGCGTACTGATGCATGCGGTTGCGCGCCCGCGCGAGGATGGTGAGGTGTGGGAAATACTTCTGGATACGGCTGACGATCTCCAGAGAGGCGGCCTGATCACTCAGGGTGAGAATGACGATTTTCGCACTGTCTGCGCCCGCCGCATGGAGCAGGTCCTCCCGCGATGCATCGCCGTAATAGGCCTTGATACCGTAGCGGCGCACCAGCTCGAGCTGTTCGGCGTTGTGTTCCAGCAGCGTGGTATCGAATCCGCAGGCGTTCAGCAGGCGCCCGGCAATCTGCCCGTAACGGCCGTAGCCGATGATGATGACCGGCGAGCCGTCATCGTGGGGGCTGCTATCGGCTACATCCGGTTGCCGCGGGCCGCTGAAGAAGCGCGGCTGGATTAATCGCTCATAGGCCATCAGCAACAGCGGCGTAAATGCCATGGATAGAGCGATCAACGCAATCAGAATGCTGCTGACATCCGCCGGCAGCACATGATTCTGACTGGCGTAAGCCAGCAAGACGAATCCAAATTCCCCCGCCTGGGCCAGAGACAGGGCAAACAGCCAGTCTTCTCCCCGCGCCATACCGCGCAGGCGTGCCAGCGCGAACAGGATGGCGAATTTCACCAGCACCAGCAGGGTCAGCAGGCCGAGTAACAGCAGAGGCTGTTGCATCACCAGTCCCAGATCCAGATTGGCCCCGACGGCGAGGAAAAACAGCCCCAGTAGCAGACCCTTGAAGGGCTCTATGTCCGCTTCCAGTTCGTGGCGGAACTCGCTGTCTGCCAGTACCACACCGGCAATAAAGGTGCCGAGTGCCGGTGACAGATTCAGCGCCGACATGATCGCCGCCGCACTCAAAACGATCAGCAGCGCGCAGGCGGTAAACAACTCCCGGGTGCGGGTACCCACTACGATGCGCAGCAGTGGTGTCAGCAGGTAGCGGCCGGCCAGAATCAGTCCGGTTACCGCCCCCAGAACGGCCAGCGCATAGGTCCAGCCTTGCAGGTCATTGGGATCGCTGGCGATTTCCACGGTGGCCAGTAGTGGCAGCAGGGCCAGAATGGGAATGACGGCAATATCCTGAAACAGCAGCACACTGAACGCATTGCGTCCGCCCTCGGTTTTGAGCAGGTCTTTTTCCGATAGCGACTGCAATACAATCGCAGTGGAGGACAGCGCCAGCACCAGACCGATTGCGGTTGCGGTGCGCCAGCCAAAATCGAACAGCACCATGGCCAGGCCACAGATGGCAACGGCGGTGAGCAGTACCTGGGCGCCACCGGTGCCGAATATGGCGCCGCGCAATGCCCACAATTTTCGCGGCTGTAACTCGAGACCGATCAGGAACAGCATCAGCGCCACCCCGAATTCGGCGAAGTGCAGCTCTTCACTGGTGTCCCCCACCAGTCCGAAGGTATGAGGGCCTATCAGCACGCCCGCGACCAGGTAGCCGAGTACCGAGCCAAAGCCCAGCCGCTTGGCGAGTGGTACCGAGACCACCGCTGCGGCGAGAAAGATAACGGTCTGAAGCAGGAAATTGTCGTGCGGCATGAACTGGTTTACTGGCTTAAACGGGGCCGCAGAGCGGCAATATTAATCGGCTTGTGGCGTCGGCGGCTCGTTTTCAGAGAAGCTGGCCTCCCGGCTGCGACGGATCAGTGGCGCAATGGTGGAGCCCTGTACCACGATGGAGAAGAGTACCACGCCGTAGGTCATCACCACCCACAGGTGGCGCAGGTCGTGGGTGGCGTCTTCAAGCACACCATCCACCACATAGCCGGCGGGTATCGACATTGCCAACGCCAGCGCAAGGCCGCCGCGCAGGCCACCCCAGATCAGAATACGTTCGGTGTAGGGGTGGTAGCGGCGATGGCGTTTCAGGAAAAGGAACGGTACACCGACTGCGGCCACCCGTCCCAGCAGCACAATCACGATGGCGGCAACGATCAGCACATAGTCGATGGGTTTGAAGTCGATGGTGATCAGGAACAGGCCCACCATCAGGAACAGGATTCCGTTGAGAAACTCTTCGGTAATGGACCAGAAGTTATCCAGCTCGTGCTGACTCATCCGCGAGAAGCCTTTCTCACGGGTAAAGTTACCGATAATGATTCCCGCCACCACCATTGCGAGAGCCCCTGACACGCCGAGCATATTGGCTGCGGCAAAACCGGCAGTGGGTATCACCAGGGTCAGCAACAGTTCCAGACTGTGGTCGTTGGTGGAGCAGATCAGCCAGTGAAACAGGCCGCCGGTGGCGAGGCCCAGGGCGATACCGCCGAGAGCTTCCACCAGAAAAAGGTGACTGATCGCGGCTACAGTAGGCTCGGTACCCTGGAACGCCAGGGCGTAAATGACCGCAAACACCACCATACCGAAGCCATCGTTAAACAGGGACTCCCCTTCCACCTGAATGGAGACCTGCTCCGGTGCGCGCATGCTCTTGATAATGGCGAGCACGGCGATGGGGTCGGTGGGGGAGATCAGCGCGCCAAACAGCAGGCAGTACACCAGTGCCACCGGCATGCCGATCAGGCCAAAGAAGAAATACAGCATATAGCCGACGGCAAAGGTGGAAATCAGTGTACCAACGATGGCCAGCAGGGCGATCTCCACCTTCTGGTTACGCAACATCAACAGGTCGATGTGCAGGGAGCCCGCAAACAGCAGGAAGCCCAGCATTCCCTTCAACAGCAGGTCTGGCAGGTTCATCAGCGGCAGCAACTGTGCCACCCAGTCGCGCAATTCAACCACTTCCAGTTTGCCGAGGCCGGTGACGATCAGGGAAAGCGCCAGCGAGCCAGCGGTAATGGCGATGGTGGTCTGGGTACGCAGTACATACTGGTTGATAAACCCCAGGAACACGGACACCGCAGCGAGAAAACAGAAGATGTAATAGACGTCCATGTGCGCGGGGGAACTCCAATAGCGGGACTTAAACAGCGGGGCTTAGCAATAAAAATTGACGGTCTGCGTCTCACAGCAGGAGCCTGCCCGGCAGGCTCTTGCACAATCGGCATCCTTCCTGAACCCCGCGAGGCGTCAATCGGTCAGTGTGCCGTTATTGTAGTCGCGCACTGCCTGCTCGATCTCTTCCCGAGAGTTCATGACAAAAGGGCCGTAGTGCGCGATGGGCTCATCCAGAGGTGTCCCGTGCAGCAATAGCAAACCGGTGTCCTCGTCTGGCGCGCGCAATTGTATGGAATCTCCGTCACCAAACAACACCAGATTGCCGCGATTGACCACACCGCGCCCGGTGTCCAGCGCGCCGCGGTAAATATAGGCCAGCACCGAATGGGATCGCGGGACTGGCAGGATGACTTCCGTGCCAGCATTCAGGCGCAGATCCGCCACCGCAGCCTCCGCCGCCGCCTCCAGTAGCGGGCCACATTCTGGCTCACCGCCAATCTGCCACGGGCCGGCGATCAGTCGGATCAGCGAGCCATTCTCATCCAGTGTGAGTTCCCGCACCTGTTCCGGCTGAATATCCCGCCACGCCGGTTTACTCATCTTGTCCTTCGCCGCCATGTTGATCCACAGCTGGAAGCCGTGCATTCCACCCTCGCCCTGGGAGGGCATTTCCGAGTGGATAATGCCGCGGCCGGCACGCATCCACTGAGCGCCGCCCTCTTTGATGGCGCCGCGGTTGCCCAGGTGATCCTGGTGCTCGAATTCGCCGCTCAACATATAAGTGAGCGTTTCGATACCCCGGTGTGGGTGTGGCGGGAATCCACCGATATAGTCGTCGGAATTTTCCGAGCGGATCTCGTCGATCATCAGAAACGGGCTGAAGTCCGGGGACTGGAAGCCCGCCACCCGGTGAATCTTGACTCCGGCGCCGTCGGCAGATGGATGGCCGGCCACAACCCGGGTTGCGGGGCGAATACGGGCGTCGCCCGTACTGTTCTCAGTGACCTTGTGTGTGATATTAGGCATGGTTCTGCTGCTCCATTTCCGGCAGTATAGGCCGATAAAATCGCCAGAAAATGGCAAATAATCGCAGCTAATATTCGACAGGCTCGATAGATTAACCGGATTTCCGTGTTACTCCGCGGAATCAGCCTCACAACCCGGACAAAGGACAGTCAATGGCCAAGGTAACGCTGGAACAGTGGCGTATGTTTCAGGCAGTGGTGGAATACGGTGGCTTTTCCCAGGCCGCAGAGGCGGTGCACAAAAGCCAGTCGTCGATCAATCACGCGGTGCACAAGTTGCAGGAGAGTCTGGGCGTAGCGCTGTTGGAGGTACGCGGGCGCAAGGCGGAACTGACCGATGCCGGGCGCGTGCTACTCAACCGCGCCGGAGGATTGCTGGATGAAGCGGAGGCACTGGAGTCCGTTGCCGCCAGTCTTGCGGAGGGTACCGAGGCGCAGTTGCGTCTGGCGGTGGATGTCCTGTTTGATTACGAGGCCCTGTTCAACGCGGTGGAGCGCTTTGCCAGTGAATACCCGCACACCCGCCTGGAAATCCGCGAGACGGTGCTCTCCGGCGGCGAGGAGCTACTGCTGCAACAGGAGGTGGATTTCATTCTTACCGCGCGGGTTCCCCAGGGCTTTGTGGGCGAACCGGTCTCGCGAGTAAAGTTTGTGCCGGTGGCCCACCCGGACCACCCGCTCCATCAGCTTGGGCGACCAGTAAATCGCGAGGACCTGAAAGCGGCGCGGCAGATCGTGATGCGGGATTCCGCGTTGAAGAACCGCCAGGACGCTGGCTGGCTCGGCTCGGATCAGCGTATTACCGTCACCAACGTGCATACCTCCATTGAGTTGATCGAACGCGGCCTGGGCTTTGCCTGGCTGCCGCAGACCCGCATTCGCGATTCCCTCTCCGCCGACCGCCTGTTACCCCTGCGCACCGAAGAGCCCTGGGAGCGGGAAGCCACCGTCTATCTGGTGTACGCTGACCGCGACCGCGCCGGCCCCGCTGCCTGCCTGTTGCTGCGCGCGCTGCGCGAAGGCCTGCCGCCGGTCGAATGATGGCAGCGACTGATTGTCGCCGGGTTTCCAATGGTTAAAAGGGGTGGAATAGATGGCAAGTGAAAGCGCTGAAATTCGCTGGGGCATTATTGGCTGCGGCGATGTTACCGAGCTGAAAAGTGGCCCTGCGTTCAACAAGGTGGCCGGCTCAAAACTGCTCGCGGTAATGCGCAGGGACAAGGAAAAGCTGCGCGATTACGCCGCTCGCCACGGTGTGCCGAAAACCCATGCCAGTGCCGACGATCTGATCAACGATCCGGAGATCGATGCCATTTATGTGGCAACCCCGCCGGGGAGCCATCGCGAGTATGCACTGAAGATAGCAAGTGCCAACAAACACTGTTGTCTGGAAAAGCCCATGGCGCTCAACTATGCCGAGTGTGAGGAAATCGCTGCGGCATTCGACGGGCTGGATGCACAGCTGTTTGTGGCCTATTACCGCCGCTCCCTGCCCCGTTTCGAACAGGTGAGACAGTGGATCGATAGCGGCCGAATTGGCGCCATCCGGCATATCAACTGGAGTTATGCGCGCGGCCCCTCTGCCGCG
This sequence comes from Microbulbifer elongatus, assembly GCF_021165935.1. NCBI lineage: Bacteria > Pseudomonadati > Pseudomonadota > Gammaproteobacteria > Cellvibrionales > Microbulbiferaceae > Microbulbifer > Microbulbifer elongatus. The sequence goes on from NZ_CP088953.1 coordinate 806,494, forward strand.
GATCTGTCACCGGAGTACGACTGGCGCACCGACCCGGCGGTATCCGGTGGTGGGCACTTTGTCGACCTCGCCTGCCATGGCCTCGACCTGTTTATCCACCTGGCTGGTGACATCGCCGAAGCCCGCGGTATCGCGGTCAATCAGCAGAATCTGTATGACGCTGAAGATGCGGTTTCCGCCTGCTGGGTATTTGAAAATGGCGCCACCGGTGCCGGCTTCTGGAATTTCGGCGCCAGTGACTACTGTGACGAGGTGGTGATCTACGGCGCCAAAGGCACAATCCGCTTTTCCGTGTTTGCGGAGAATCCACTGCAGCTCGAAGCGGGCGATGACCGCGAAACCGCCGATATTGCCCACCCGGAAAATATTCAGTTCTTCCATATCGAAAACATGGTGAAGCACCTGAATGGCGTGGGCCGGCACCCGGTCGCCGGCTCTGAGGGCGGCAAGGCCTCCCGGGCCATGGACCAGATTCTGGCGGGGTTTGGCTAAACCCCGCTTTCCCGTTTTTATTCAGGTTCCCTGCTAAAAAGTCCCTTCGAAAAAGTCGATTCTTTCCGCCGAAAAACTGCGGTTTTCATCGCGAAATCTCGAATTACACTAAACAGCGTTGTCACTCCATACACTTGCTCCCTTGAAACCCTGTTTGAGGGAGCTGCACGAGGACTTCGTTATGAACAGCCCTGTACTTTGCGATTTCACCAAGCTGGTGGGACGTATTCTGATGTCGGTAATGTTTATCGTTGCCGGCTATAGCAAGATCGGCGCCTATGCCGGTACCCAGGAATATATGGCCTCCGCCGGTGTGCCTGGATTTTTTCTGCCATTAGTAATCCTGCTGGAGCTGGGTGGCGGTCTCGCCATTCTGTTCGGCTTCTTTACCCGCTGGGTGGCACTGGCGATCGCCGCCTTCTGTCTGATCAGCGCATGGATGTTCCACAATGTGCCCGGTGATCAGATGCAGCAGATCATGTTTATGAAAAATATCACCATTGCCGGCGGCTTTCTGATTCTGGCCTGCGCTGGCGCGGGCCGATTCAGCTTTGACCACGCCATGGCCAAAGTGAAGAGCAAATAAGGAGACGCTGCGATGGGACTGCTGGTAAACGGCGAGTGGAAAGACAAGTGGTACGACACGGACAAAAGCGGCGGTGAATTCGAGCGCGAGGCGGCGCAGCTGCGCAACTGGGTCACCGCCGATGGCAGCGCTGGCCCCAGTGGCGAGGGCGGTTTCGAGGCGGAGAAAGGTCGCTACCACCTCTACGTCTCCCTCGCCTGCCCCTGGGCCCACCGCACCCTGATATTCCGCAAGCTCAAGGGGCTGGAGGACTACATCGGTGTCTCCGTGGTCAGCCCCTACATGATGGAAAACGGCTGGACCTTTGACGAAGACGAAGGCAGCAGTGGCGATCATTTATACGGCAGCGACTACCTGCACCAGATCTATACCCGCAACCGCCCCGACTACTCCGGGCGGGTGACGGTGCCGGTGTTGTGGGACAAGCAACGCGAGCAGATCGTCAGCAACGAGTCGGCGGAAATCATCCGCATGTTCAATTCCGCGTTCAATAAGCTGACCGGCGACGCGCAGGATTTTTATCCACAGGATCTGCGCGGGGATATCGACGCCACCAACGCGCTGGTTTATGAAAACGTCAACAACGGGGTGTACCGTGCCGGTTTCGCCACCAGCACCGAGGCCTACGAGGCCGCCTACCACCGGCTGTTTGAAGTGCTGGAACAGCTGGAGCAGCGCTTGCAGAGTAACCGCTACCTGACCGGTGATCGCGTGACGGAAGCGGACTGGCGGCTGTTTACTACACTGATCCGGTTCGATGTCGTGTACCACGGTCACTTCAAGTGCAACAAGCAGCGGCTGGCGGATTACCCCAACCTGTGGGGTTATGTGCGCGAGCTGTACCAGTGGCCCGGCGTTGCCGACACGGTGGACTTCCACCATATCAAGACCCACTACTACGCCAGCCACCGCAATATCAATCCCACCGGCATTGTGCCCGTGGGTCCGGAGCTGGATTACGCCGCGCCCCACGGTCGCGGATGACTGTCACGATCAGCACGATCAGGAGGAAACCATGAAGCTGTTTTACGCCCCCGGCGCCTGTTCCCTGTCCCCACACATCGTCGCCTGCGAAGCGGGTATCGATCTGCAACTGTGCAAGGTCAACTTGAAAACCAAAGAGCTGGAAACCGGCGGCGATTACACCGAGGTGAACCCCAAGGGCTATGTGCCGGCGCTGCAGCTGGAAGGTGGCGAGCTGTTGACCGAAGGCCCGGCCATCGTGCAGTTTCTGGCGGAGCAGAAGCCGGAACAAAAACTCGCCCCGGAATACGGCTCCCTGGATCACTACCGGGTGCTGGAGTGGCTGAACTTCATTTCCACCGAAATTCACAAGACCTTTGGGCCCCTGTTCTGGGGCGGTAGTGACGAGGAAAAATCTGCCGCCAAGGAGAAACTGGCCAAGCGCTTCCAGTATGTGGAAGACAATATGGCCGGGGATTATCTGATGGGCAGCGATTTCTGTATCGCCGACGCCTACCTGTTTACCGTGTACAACTGGTGCAGCAAGGCGGATGTAGATACTGACAGCTGGCCCGGGCTCAAGGCCTTTGCCGAGCGCATGCGCCAACGGGAGGGTGTGCAGAAGGCACTGAAAGCGGAAGGTCTTAACTGAAGGCCGCAAGCGGGCGGCCGCGGCTTACATCCGCAGCGCCCGCTCCTCGATCTCGATCGGCTGGCGCGCCCGCGCCACAAACAGCGCCATACACAGGGCCGCGGCGGAACAGCACAGCATTCCCAGCGCGATCGGCACCAGTGTGCCGGTATGCACCGCGTTCACCGCACCCCCCAGCACCCCACCGAAGATAAACAGCGAAGCGCCATACAGCGCGTTGGCGGTACCGCTGATCCTGGGGAAAAACTCCAGATAACAGGCCGCCGAGTTAGGGGTGATGATGCCGATGGCGCCCATTGCCATTACCAGCGGAATCATCCACGCCAGCAACACCTGCTCCTGACCAAAATACAAAGTGCTTGCCAGCAGCAGCGCGCAGGACAACAGTTGCAGGCCCATACCCGCCAGCAGAATCTGGCGGGGTTCGAATACCTTCAGCAGACGGATATTCAGCTGCACCATCAACACCAGTCCCAGCACACAGCTGCCAAACAGCATGGGGAAGGTGGCGGAAGAAACCCCGAAATGCTCCATAAACACGAAAGGCGCGGTGGTGATGTAGATAAACATGCTGCCACTGATCAGCGCCTGCCCGAACAGAAAGCCCAGTGCACGGGGGGTGCGGAAGATCTGCGCATAGCCTTTTAGCATGCTGCGGCGGGATTCCCGCTGGCGGCGCGCGCGGCGGAACTTGGATACCGTCTCCGGCAGCACCCCGCGTACCAGCACCATCATCAGCAGACCGTACACCAGTAGAAAGATAAAGATCGCGTGCCAGTCGCCAAAGGTGAGCAGGGTCGCACCGATTGCCGGCGCTGCCATGGGGGCAATCAGCATCATGGTGGCGATCATCGACATGATTCGCGCCGCGTCCCGCCCGTGGTACAGGTCGCGCACAATGGCGCCGCAGATCACCGTGGCAAAGCCGCCACCCAGGGCCTGGCAAAAGCGCAGCGCCACCAGCAGCTCCACGGTGTTGGCAAACAGGATCAGCGCTGAGCTGGCGATAAATATGGCCAGCCCGATGGTGCCGGTAACGATGCGCCCCCAGCGATCCGACAGCGGCCCGCCGATCAGCTGGCCCACCGCAAACCCCAGCAGATAACTGGATACCGAATGCTGCACCTGCGCCACCTCGACTCCCAGCGCTGCGGCCATGGCCGGAATTGCCGGCAGGTAAGTGTCGATGGCAAACGGCGTCAGCGCCACCAGCGCGGCGAGACAGGGGGCGAGCCAGCGCGGTGGCTTGCCTTCGGCGTCGAAAAAGTTCGGGGGCATAAGACCTTGGGTATAAAGCGGGTGAACAGTCACCCGGGTACATCACTGGGTTGGCGCTGGCCTTAGCGCAGGCAGCGGCGGGCGGGGGCATGGTAGCCGCCTCGCCTCGTGGTTTCCATGACAGTGGCGCTTATTTTGTGGATACGGGCAGTCAGCAGTCTACTGGGTCGGGTCGAACAGCAGTTCATCACCGAGATACAGGCTCTGCCAGCGCGGGGGGCGCAGATTGAACTGACCGCCCGAAAGCTTCCGTTGCAGTTCCTCGAACGAAAGTTCTGTATTGCGCCTGCTACTGGAAACCAGTCGCCACCCTTCTTGCCCGGACGTGTGCGCTTTAATGTGCAACCAGTGGTTGCCATCGCTGCGGGACCCGTGGGTAAACAACAGATACTCGGGTTTCCCGTCCCCATCCAGATCCTGAACCAGCCACAGGCAGTTTTGCTGTTCTGCCTGGCAGCGCCGGCTATCCCGCTGTAACTGGGCAGTGTCCGGGGGAGGCGGCGCGCCCTCGGGAAGTACCGGAATCTCGCGCATTTCCCGCTCCCGGGCCTCTATCTGCAGCGGGTTTTCACGCAGCTCCCAGGTGAGATCCTTTGTATTCAGCAGCTGTTCGATGTGTGCTGCGACTTTTTTATCCTGCTGGACGACCGATAGCGACTGCAGCGCCTGAAGTGACTCCAGTCCCGGCCGCCCCAGTTTGTTGCGCAGGAAGAAGAAATCGAAATCCGCCAGCGCCACCTCTCCACCCGCCAGTCGCGCCACCTGGCTGTCGGCGCTGATGCGCCAGAAGTTGGCCAGCGGTGACTGGGTTACCAGGCAAATCGCCAGCACCCACAGTGCCAGCCCGGTATTGATCCGCCGCAACCGCTCCGCCCAGTGACTGCGCCAGCGCAGAATCGAGAGGCTGTAACTGAGTGCCAGCAGCGCCAGGGTGAGTGTGACCACCCCGCCCCACAGTCGCTCCGGTGTCCAGCCATACTGCTGCACCCGCAGGGTTAGGCCATACAGCGCAAAGGCGGTGTAAAACGGTGCCAGTACCAGGGCCAATAGGAGTACCCGGTTGATCCACCCGGGGTAGCGGGCGAACGGGAACTCGTCCTGGATGACACCGTTGGTAAAGAACAGCAGCAGTGCCACCAGCCACAGCAACAGGGCACTGCCGCGACCCGTATCCCAGATGGGCTGTAGGCCGGTAAATGGCAGGGTGGCGAGAAACACGATGGTGAGAACCGCCAGTAACGGCAACAGTGCCACCAGCATGGTACGCAGGAGACGCTTGAGGGTGAGAACAAAGCTCTGCTGCGCGCGGAACAGAATGGCGCCGCAACCGGCGACCAGCCAGGTAACCGGGTAAAAGAACCAGTCCTGCTCAAATAGCTGCGCGAAGAACGCCACGCCCACCAGTTTGAACAGGGCCTGCCACAGCATCAGGATCAGCCAGAAGATACCGGTAAACACCAGCGTGAGGCCGGTAGTCAGGGCAATATCCCAGGAGTAATGAAACAGCGCCGGATAACCGGGTCGTAGCAGCCGCTCTGTGCCGCTGGCGCTGGCACGCAACAGAAAGGCGACGATGAAGGTCGCAATCCCGACAGCAATACAGAAATCGTGGGGCCAGCCGCACTGTATCGTATCTTTGGGTGTGCACTGGTACCCCCGGTAGCTGGCCAGCAGGGCGAGCACGGCGCTGTAGCCCGCAATGACCCACCAGTAACCCCGCGCCAGGCGTGGCGCAATGGTGACAATCACCAGCGGCGGGATGGCAATAGCGACGGTGTAACAGATGAACTGCCACATCGGTGCCCAATGGTTTACGGCATCGAAAAACTTGAGCGCATAGAGCGCGAACCCCTGGGTCAGCGCCGCGACCACAATCAGGCGCTTTTCGGGGAGGCCAAGATCCCGATGTTCGCGGGAGTTTTCCGGCGGTTGGTCGCTGCTTCCGTGCATTTGCCGTCCCGTTTAGTGCTTTTCCTCGCGCAGGTTATACAGACCTTTTTTCAGCTTCAGCAGGTGCTCCTGCAGCTGTGGTCCTTTGCGCTGGGCCACGCCGATGGCGAGTACATCGATCACCACCAGGTGGGCGATACGGGAGGAGAGTGGTGTGTACAGCTCGATGTCCTCTTCCACGTCCACTTCCAGTGGGATGCTTGACTGACGCGTCATAGGGGAGCCGCTGGGGCCCAGACCAATGACGATGGCACCCTGCGCCTTGGCCATTTCCATGGAGCGCAGCAACGAGGAGGTGCGGCCACTCTGGGAGATGGCGACCACCACGTCGCCGGGTTGCATGCTCATGGCCGACATACTCTGCATGTGGTGATCGGAGTGGGCGGCGGTGGCCATCTGCAGACGGAAGAATTTGTGCTGGGCGTCGGCGGCCACGGCACCGGAGGCGCCAAAGCCGAAGAATTCCACCCGTTTGGAGGCGGCGATGGCTGCCACGGCGGCCTCGAGAGCGCGGCCGTCGATCTTGTCGCGCACATTGAGCAGGGTATCGACGGTGGAGTCGAACACCTTGCGTTTGTATTCGGCGATGGTGTCGGTTTCGGTGACCGCGATCTGGCCGAAACTGGGGCTGGAGGCGAGCTGCTGGGCCAGGTTGAGCTTGAATTCCTGGAAGCCGGAACAGCCAACCGCGCGGCAGAAGCGCACCACGGTGGGTTCGCTCACCTGGGCTTCGGTGGCGAGATCGACGATCCGCATATGAATGATTTCGCCGGGATTGGCGAGGATATATTCTGCAACCTTGCGCTCAGATTTGCGCATGGAACTCAGCTGTTCGCTGATCTTTTGCGTGACTTCCGCTGGCTTCACGACAACACCTTCTCTGGTTCAAGCTGTGCAGTTTAGCGGCATGGCGGGGTGCTGGCGAGCCTTCCATTGGCCTGGTACTAGTCCTGTGGCGGCCCTGCTACCGGGTATGTCTGTGCGAGCACGGGCTAGGCGCCCCCCCTCAACCCATCCTTGGGGGCTCTTCCGCGAGGTCCCTCTCGCGGAAGGTCTCGCACAGACAGACCCGGCATCAGGGCCTTCGCGTCGAATTTCAGTGGTTCAAAACCCTGTTTATATACCCAGTTCTCCACCTACCCCTGATACAATCCGCCCCATGGACGTATCTGAACTCTTAGACCCCCTCAACGACCCCCAGCGCGAAGCCGTCGCGGCGCCGCCGGGCAATCAACTGGTTCTGGCCGGCGCCGGCTCGGGCAAGACCCGGGTGCTGGTGCATCGTATCGCCTGGCTGATGCAGGTGGAGGGGGCGTCGCCCTACTCCATTATGGCAGTAACCTTTACCAACAAGGCCGCGCGGGAGATGCGCGGGCGTATCGAGGAACTGCTGGGGGTGAACACCTTCGGCATGTGGGTGGGCACTTTCCACGGCCTCGCCCACCGCCTGCTGCGCGCCCACTGGGCCGAAGCGAAGTTGCCGCAAAACTTCCAGATTCTCGATTCTGATGACCAGCTGCGCCTGATCAAGCGGGTGCAGAACGAGCTGGGGCTGGATGAGAAGAAGTGGTCACCGCGGGAAACCCAGTGGTGGATCGGTGCACAGAAAGATGAGGGGATTCGCCCGCAGTACATTCAGCTGACCGGCGACCCCTGGCTGCAGACCATGGTGCAAATTTACAGCGCCTATGAAGCGGCGTGCCAGCGCGCCGGTGTGGTCGACTTTGGCGAACTGCTGTTGCGCGCCCACGAGCTGCTGCTGAACAACGACAGCATCCTCGCCCATTACCGCCGTCGCTTCCCCTTCATTCTGGTAGACGAATTCCAGGATACCAACACCATTCAATACGCCTGGCTGCGCCTGCTGGCCGGTGATGAATGCGCGATCACTGCGGTGGGAGACGACGACCAGTCTATCTACGGCTGGCGCGGGGCCAAGATCGAGAATATCCAGCACTTCGAAGCGGATCTGAAAGACGTGCAGACGGTGCGCCTGGAGCAGAACTATCGCTCCACCAGTACCATCCTGAATGCCGCCAACGCGGTGATCGCCCACAATAGCGGGCGCCTCGGCAAGGAGCTGTGGACCGAAGGCGACAAGGGCGAGCCGATTTCCCTGTATTCCGCTTACAACGAGCAGGATGAGGCGCGCTTTATCGTCGAACGCATTCAGGACTGGGTGCGCGATGGCAACCGCCGCGAAAGCATCGCGATCCTTTACCGGTCCAACGCCCAGTCACGGGTGCTGGAAGAAGGCCTGCTGCGGGAACAGGTGCCTTACCGCATTTATGGCGGCCAGCGCTTCTACGAGCGCATGGAGATCAAGAATGCGCTGTCCTATATGCGCCTGATCACCAACCGCCACGACGACACCTCTTTCGAACGGGTAGTGAATACCCCCACCCGCGGCATCGGCGCGCGCACCGTGGATACCGTACGCCAGTTTGCCCGTGAGCACGGCTGCTCCCTGTGGGACGCCGCGGCGAAGATGCTGCAACAGAAAGTCCTCGCCGCCCGCGCCGGCAACGCCCTGGCCAATTTCCTCAGCCTGATCGACGCGCTGGACGAAGAAAGCACCGACAAGACCCTCGACCATATCGCCGAGCTGGCCATCGAGCAGACCGGTCTGATCGATTTCCACGGCAAGGAAAAAGGTGAAAAGGGCCAGACCCGGGTGGAAAACCTGCAGGAACTGGTGAGCGCCTGTCGCGGCTTCGACGGCCTGCCCACCGTGGACGCCGATGGCGAGGCGGTGGACGAGGAAGAAATTCCACTGATCAACCAGTTCCTCGACAGCGCCGCGCTGGACGCCGGCGAAGGCCAGGCAGATGAGTTTGAAGACGCCGTGCAGCTGATGACCCTGCACTCCGCCAAGGGTCTGGAATTCCCGCTGGTGTTTATGGCCGGTGTGGAAGAAAACCTGTTCCCGCACAAGATGTCTGCCCAGGAACCCGGGCGCATGGAGGAGGAGCGCCGTCTGTGTTACGTGGGGATCACCCGCGCCATGCAGAAGCTGTATATCACCTACGCGGAAAGCCGCCGCCTGTTTGGCAGTGAGACCTACAACAAGCCGTCGCGGTTTGTGAGTGAAATTCCGGTGGAGTATATCCACGAGGTGCGGCTCAAAACTGAAGTCTCCAAGCCGCTATTTCAGCCCAACTCTTATGGAAAAGATTGGGGCAAATTCGGCGGTGGCGCAGGCCAGTTCTCCGACCCGGCGCCGGAATTTGATGACGAGCTGCCACCGCTGGCTCTCGGCGGCCGCGTGGACCACGCCAAGTTCGGCGAAGGCACCGTAGTGCAGTTCGAAGGCAGCGGCCCCCGCGCAAGAGTGCAGGTCAACTTCGACGACGCCGGCGCCAAATGGCTGGTAGTATCCATGGCAAAACTACAGCCCCTGTAACCACGATCGACAACGGTATATTTACGCCACAACGTCATCCCGGACTGGATCCGGGATCCAGAAACCACAGAATCGGCAGTAACCTCAAAGACCCTGCCATTCCCGCTGGATCCCGGATCATGTCCGGGATGACGCATTAAAACGAAAAATAAAAATCAAACGGACATGAAAAAAATAAACTGGTATCCCCCCGTTATCCTCGGCCTGCTCGCCCTACTGGTGCTTACCTTCGGCGCACTGGTGGTGTCCCGCTCTGACCAGGTTCAGACCGTCACCTCCATCGAAGACTCTCACCTGAAAAATTCGGGCCAGCAAACCTTCGAGTGGAAACTCGTCACCACCTGGCCCAAAAATTTCCCCGGTCTCGGCAGTGCCCCGGAGCGCTTCGCGAACAATGTCGAAACCATGTCCAACGGCCGCCTGAAAATAAAAGTCTTCGGCGCCGGCGAATTGGTCCCGGCCATGGGAGTATTCGGTGCGGTCTCCAGCGGTGCCGCCCAGGTGGGTCACGGTGCCGCCTATTACTGGAAAGGAAAGATCCCCGCAGCCCAGTTTTTTACCGCGGTACCTTTTGGGCTGAATGCCCAGGAAATGAATGGCTGGCTGCACTACGGCGGTGGGCTGGAATTGTGGGAAGAGCTCTACGCACCGTTTGACCTGATTCCCATGGCCGGCGGTTCCACCGGTGTGCAGATGGCGGGCTGGTTCAATAAAGAGATCAATTCCGTCGAAGACCTGAAAGGCCTCAAGATGCGCATTCCCGGTCTCGGTGGGGAAGTACTGAACCGCGCCGGCGGCACTGCTGTGACCATCCCCGGTGGTGAACTCTATACCGCGTTGCAGACTGGTGTGATCGATGCCACCGAATGGGTCGGCCCCTACAACGACCTCGCCTTCGGCTTCCACCAGATCGCCCAATACTACTACTACCCCGGCTGGCACGAGCCCGGCTCAATCCTCGAAATCATCATCAACAAAACCGCTTTCGAGAAATTGCCCGCAGACCTGCAGGCCATCGTGCGCACCGCCGCCCGCGACGCCAACCAGGATATGCTCGACGAATACACCGCGCGCAATAATCGGGCCCTGAAAGAGCTGCGAGAAGAACATGGGGTGGAATTGCGAAGACTGCCAGACGACGTCATTGCGCACCTGAAAAAAATCAATCAGGACATCATGCAGGAAACTGCCGCGAAAGATCCTCAGTTCAACCGCGTGTACAAAGCCTTCCGAGAGTTTGAGTCACAAGTGATTCCGTACCACCGGATCAGTGAAGAAGCCTATTACAAAACCCGGAACAGAGTGCCGGAATAATACCCCGCCTTCCATCGCTTTCCCCCCAAGCGTGCCGACTAAAATCTATATCGCTATCATCTTCAGTCGGCACGTTTTCCCCTCGTTCTCACCGTGTTAAGCCCACCTATTGATTCATCAATTGGTACTATGGTTCATATTTTGGAAATTGACTCTGACACCATTTTATATTTTTGACATTGGTTATAGGGTTATTAATATGCAGCGATAGTTCGCGCACATGGATTGGTTCAAGCCGATCCGGGTTACAGGTTATTACGATAATGTTACGCAATTTATTTCTGTGCGTTTTATTGGTTTGTATTTCAGGGACAGCATCGTCTATGTCTATTTTTGATGCGGGGAAGGTTTGCACGTTTTCGCCGATATCCGGTGTGATTCTTTTCGAGGGAAAGCCTGCTGTCGGTGCCAGAGTGATAAGGGTTACCGATTATCAGAGTAAAAATCAGGATGAAGTAGTCACGGATAACACTGGCCATTTTGAAATGCCCGGTGTCTATGCCCGGCATGTGGTGAATTTTCTTCCTCAGGAATTTGTAGTCGGTCAGCTGATCAACGTGATTTACAACGATCAGGAATACAAAATCTGGTCTGGAGTGAAGCGAAAGCGTGAAGAGAATGCGGAATCGCGCGGGAAACCCCTTGTGGTGACCTGCGAGCTCACTCAGGACGATGAGGTGATCAATGTGGATCGGCAGCCATTCATTACCAAGTGTAAGTGGGATGTAGAGCCTGACGCTAAAAAGGATATTTTCTAATGATAGAGTTGACTCCGGAACAGGCCGCCAGTCTGTCCAGCGAAGTATACGCCCTGACCAAATTCCCGGTTCTGCAAGATGCCATTACCCACCTGAATCATAAATACGGCGGTAACCTGTCGTTTTATGAAGAGAATATGCTGAAAGGAAAGACCGGCGGGCCGGGGTTTATCAAGGTTAGGACGGCATTCGGGTTCCTGCTTCTGGGCCAGAACAACCTGAAGGGCCACGCTTTCATCCTGTTTCGGGGTACACAATATCTGGCGGATTGGCTGACAAACCTCAACCTCACCCTGTCTGCCTCCGCGAGTGGCCAGCCGGTTCACGACGGGTTCAACAAAGCGTTCCAATCAATGTTGCCGCAGATTTCCGTTTTCGTGAACGGGTTGCCGGCCGGTACCCGTGTCCATTGTCTGGGACACAGTCTCGGTGGCGCGCTGGCCACGATTGCTGCGGAGTGGGTACGCAAACACACGGCGCATTTTCCAAAACTTTACTCTTTCGGAAGTCCTCGGGTGGGCTTGATCGGCTTTTCTGAGCAGTGCACCCGTCTGTTGAGTGATGACAATATCTTTCGAGCCTACCATCGCACCGATATTGTGCCCTGTATCCCCATCTGGCCCTTCGTGCACACACCCAGCACCGATCGCGATTTCTTTTTGCCTTCCCCGGGCTTGGTGCCGTGGAAAACCTACCACGATATGGCACTTTATCAGGACTCGGTAGAAGACAAGAGCTGGGAAGCCATTCGAGCTATGCGCCCGGCCGGCCGCACCGATAGCGGCGTCGAAGCCTGGTTGCGGTCCAAGGCGGTCATCGGGCAGACAATGTCGGCCATCGAATGGCTGAATGATGCCATCATCTACGTGGTGAAAAAGTGTATGGAGTTTGCCGGTCGCATCATCAATTTTACTGCCACCACCTATTTCACCCTGATGGATCAGTTGGCCATGGTTCTGAACAGCGGCGTCAAGCTGCTGGTTGGCTCGGTAAGTCTGGTGGCGTTGCTGGTGAAGAAAATCATGCAATTTCTCGGCCTCAAGCCGATCGCAGAGTCTGCCAGTATCACCCACGACTTTCTACGCAACCTGTTGCTGAAACTTTCATCCCGGGTCAACGAGATCAGTAAGCAGGCCCTGAGTGCGACCCTGGCGGAGGGGCGGGGTATTTGATTGACGGGATCTGTTTTTCTTTAGAAAAAAGGGGCCTTGCGGCCCCCAACAGAAAAGCACTGGGGATGGGTCTATTGAAAAATCAGTAGTCGTAGGCGTCTGCCGCGGGCTCTGATTTTTTCTCTTCTGGTTTGTCGGCCACCATGACTTCGGTGGTGAGCATCAGGCCCGCGATGGAGCCCGCGTTCTGCAGCGCAGAGCGCGTGACCTTGGCGGGATCGATGATACCGAACTCCAGCATATCGCCGTAGTCTCCGGTCTGGGCGTTGTAGCCGAAATTGGCGCTCTCGTTAGAGCGGACCTTATTCAGCACCACGCTACCTTCGACACCAGCGTTGGCGATGATCTGGCGGAAAGGCTCTTCCATCGCACGCAGGGCGATATTGATACCCACCTGCTGATCGTCGTTGGCACCTTGCAGGCCGTTCTTGCGCAGGCTGTCGGCAACCCGCACCAGGGTCAGACCACCGCCGGCCACAATGCCCTCTTCCACCGCTGCGCGGGTCGCGTGGAAGGCGTCGTCCACCAGGTCTTTCTTCTCCTTCATTTCCACTTCGGTGGCGGCACCGACCTTGATCACCGCAACACCGCCGGCCAGCTTGGCCACGCGCTCCTGCAGTTTCTCCTTGTCGTAGTCGGACGTGGAGTTTTCGATTTCCGCGCGGATCTGTTTCACGCGGCCATCGATGGCGGTTTTGTCGCCGGCGCCATCCACGACCACGGTGTTGTCCTTGCTGATTACGACGCGCTTGGCACTGCCCAGCTGCTCCAGCTCGACCTTCTCTAGGGTGAGGCCGACTTCTTCGGAGATGACGGTACCGCCGGTGAGAATGGCAATGTCTTCCAGCATGGCCTTGCGGCGATCGCCAAAGCCCGGCGCTTTCACCGCTGCGACCTTGATGGTGCCGCGCAGGCTGTTGACCACCAGGGTGGCGAGAGCTTCGCCTTCAATATCCTCGGCAATCAGCACCAGCGGACGGCCGGCCTTGGCGACGGATTCCAGCAGCGGCACCAGGTCGCGGATATTGCTGATCTTCTTGTCGAACAGCAGGATGTAGGGGTTATCCAGCTCCGCCTGCATCTTCTCCTGGTTGGTGACGAAGTACGGCGACAGATAACCGCGATCGAACTGCATGCCTTCGACGACTTCCAGTTCGTTCTGCAGGGACTTGCCTTCCTCCACGGTGATGACACCGTCGCGGCCGACCTTCTCCATGGCTTCTGCGATGATCTTGCCGATATCCTCGTTCCAGTTGGCAGATACGGTGCCGACCTGGCCGATGGACTTGGTGTCGTCACAGGGCTTGGACAATTTCGCCAACTCTTCTACCGCGGCTTTTACCGCAGTATCGATACCGCGCTTCAGGTCCATGGGGTTCATGCCGGCGGCAATGGACTTGTGTCCCTCGCGCACCAGGGCCTGGGCAAGAACCGTGGCGGTGGTGGTGCCGTCACCGGCGACGTCGGCGGTTTTTGAGGCGACCTCCTTCACCATCAGCGCGCCCATATTCTGGAACTTGTCGGTGAGCTCGATTTCCTTGGCAACGGACACGCCATCTTTGGTCACGCGCGGTGCGCCGAAGCTTTTGCTCAGCACCACATTGCGGCCCTTGGGCCCCAGGGTGGCTTTTACTGCGTCGGCGAGAATATTCACGCCCGCCAGCATGCGTTCGCGGGCATCGTCAGAAAACTTGACTACTTTGGCGCTCATGCGGCTTTCTCCTGTGTGCTTTCATTCACCTCGTCCAGAACGGCAAGTATGTCGGACTCTTTCACGATCAGGTACGTCTCGCCGTCGTGTTTAATTTCGGTGCCGGCGTACTGACCAAACAGCACCCGGTCTCCCACCTTGACTGCCAGCGGGCGCAGCTCGCCATTGTCCAGCTGAGCCCCGTCGCCTGTGGCAATCACTTCTCCCTGGGTGGGTTTTTCAGCGGCCTTGTCCGGAATAACGATGCCACCTTTGGTGGTGGTTTCCGCGGCAAGACGTTTCACAACCACCCGGTCGTAGAGCGGTTTGATACTCATCGGATTTCCTCCCAATAAGCATTTGGATGTTTCAATGTTAAAGGTTGGTCGCCGGGAAGGGTTTGTCCTTCCGACAATCGCGAAAATAGGAGCGCTCCAACAATTTTCAAGGGGGGAGAAAACCACTTTTTTATAAAAAATTTTTATAAAAATTCGTAGGCAAAAAATAGAAACGGGATAAAGGCAGATTTATATTTGTAGTGACGTATTGAAGAAGGAGGAGCTGATGCCATCCGTATCGCAAACCACCTTTGAGCAAACTCTGGCTGACTTCTTTCGCGAGCGCCTGCAGGCCGGGGCTGTTGACCTGGATCCGCGCCCGCGGGAAGAGACGCTATGGTATCTGGGCAGCCTGCTCGCGCGCTTCGGTGACAGTGCACAGGTGTTCAGTTACGACCAGGGCGAAGTGTCTGTGCGACCGCTGGCGTTGCTGTATCGCGACGCGGTTGAGGTAGACAGCCATTACCACCGGTGCCTGATCCTGCGTCAGCTTGGCGACCTGGCCCTGTTTATGGGTGCGCTCTTTCCGGAAAACTACGCGCGTCGGGGGATCAGTCGGGATTACTTTATCGGGATGGGCGGCGGTGCTTACGATTATCTGGGGGAAAATGCGCGCGACAATCGCCAGGTATTCAGCGAACTGGCCGAGCGCTTTGCGCGGTTACTGGAGCTGGTGGCGACGGTGTGTGGACGGGATCGGGTAATGGACGCGACGGATATCCTGCAGCTGTTCCAGCGCTGGCGGGAAACCGGAGATCCGCGTCTGGCGGCGCAGTTGCGCGAGATGGGTGTCGTGCTGCCGGACGCCGGCGGCATGCATTGAGGCCGAACCGCCCCAATGCGTAGCGCTGATCCGGCTTCCAGGTTCAGGGCAGTGGCCGTGTGCGTCCGCGATCATCGATGGCGACGAAGACAAACTCCCCTTCAGTGACCTTCACCTGCTCACCGGTATCCACCCGGGTCAGCCAGACTTCCACCATGGTCTTAATAGACGATCGTCCAACTTCAACCGCTTCCGCGTAACAGCTGACGGTGGAGCCCACAGGTACCGGGCGCAGGAAGACCATGCTGCCGACGGCGACGGTGGTGACACGGCCGCGAGCGATGCTCTGGGCGAGGATGGCACCGGCCACGTCCATCTGTGACATCAGCCAGCCGGCAAACACGTCGCCCTGGGGGTTGGTGTCACGGGGCATGGACTGGGTCTGGAGGGTCAGGGTACCGCTGGGTTGCGGTTCTTCATCAATGGCGGACATCGCGGCTGCTCACAAATTCTTAGATTTATTGGCCCGGTAGTGCAAACGGAGTCACCTTGGCCGGGTGGCGCATTCTAGCACAATCTGGGTACTAATTAGCCAGTCCTGAATGGGTGAATTTGCCGCCACCCGCGGCATTTTCTGCTGGTTCGGGCGCCTGGCCATTGGATTTATCACGAGGTGACATACGCCGGCAGCCAGGTCGCCAAGGCAGGCCACAATGCCAGCAGGCACATGACCAGTAGCTGGATCGCGATAAATGGCACCACACCGCGATAGATAGCCCCGGTGGCCACCTCTACTGGCGCCACGCCGCGCAGGTAGAACAGCGCAAAACCGAACGGCGGAGTGAGGAACGAGGTCTGCAGATTCAGCGCAATCATCACACCCAGCCACACTGGGTCCAGCCCCATGGCCAGCAGTACCGGCCCGACAATGGGCACCACCACAAAGGTGATCTCGATAAAGTCGAGGATAAAGCCCAGCAGGAAAATCACCAGCATCACCAGCAGGGTCGCCCCCACTATGCCCCCGGGTAGGCTCTCGAAAAAGTGCGTGACCACTTCCTCACCGCCAAAGCCGCGGAATACCAGCGAGAACAGCGAGGCGCCGATCAGAATGGCGAACACCATGGCGGTCACCTGTAGGGTGCTCTGCCCGACCTCGCCGGCCCGCGCCCAGTTCAGCGCGCCCCGTCCCCAGGCCAGAATACCGGCCCCCAGGGCACCCACCGCCGCCGCTTCCGTCGGGGTGGCGGCACCGGTAATGATGGAGCCGAGCACCAGCAGCATCAGCGCAATGGGCGGCGCCAGACTCTTGAGGGTCTGCAGCAGCTCCACCTCTTCTCTGTCCGCCTGCACTGCGGCGGGCTCACGGCGGGCGATCAGCAACAGGTAGAGGATGTAGCCGGCCACCAGAATCAGGCCTGGAATAATCGCGCCCATAAACAGGTCGCCCACGCTGACCGGTTTCGGGTTGAAAATTCCCTGGCTCAACTGTGCCTGTTGATAGGCATTGGACAGAGTGTCGCCGAGCAGAACCAGGGCAATGGACGGCGGGATGATCTGACCCAGAGTGCCTGTGGCACAGATAGTGCCGGTAGCCAGTCGCGGAGAGTAACCGCGATTGAGCATGGTGGGCAGGGACATCAGCCCCATGGTCACCACCGTCGCGCCGACGATGCCGGTGCTGGCGGCGAGCAGCGCACCCACCACCACCACGGAAACCGCCATGCCCGCGGGAATGCCGGAAAAGACCCGCGCCAGGTTGACCAGCAGTTCCTCGGCAATCCGCGCGCGCTCCAGCATGACTCCCATCAAAACGAACAGGGGCACAGCCATCAGGGTGCCATTCTGCATAATGCCGTAGAGCCGGTCCGGAAAGGCCTTCAGCAATTCCGCATCGAATATCCCGGCGACGATGCCGAGACCTGCGGCCAGCAAAGCGGTACCGCCCAGAGTGAAGGCGACCGGATACCCCATTAACAGGGCTCCGCAGACCGCGACAAACATCAGCAGGGGAATCAGCTCCATCATGCGCCCACCTCCCGCGCGAATCCCGGTGCCACTTCCCGTACCAGTGGCCGGGGCTTTTCCGGTGCGGGTTCAACCGCAGGTTTATGGGGGCGGCAAGCGGATGCCGGGCCTGGGGCACTCCCGAGTTCTACCTGCATCAGCGTACAGAGCGCCCGCGCCAGCTGGCTGAGGCCCTGTAGCGCGAGGCTGGAAGAAGCCAGCGGAATCAGGCTTTTCAGCAGATAGACACCACCGAGGCCATCGGCACTGCTGCTGGTTTCATGTACTGCCCAGCTACTGGCGGCGAACTGCCAGCTGCCGAAGCCGATAAAGGCACACAGGGGCAACAGGAAGACCAGGCATCCCACCGCGTCTACCCAGGCTTTCCCCCGTGTGCTGAGCGCCCGGTAGATGACATCCACACGCACGTGGGCGTTGGCCTGCAGTGCGTAGGCGAGCCCCAACATAAAGGCGGCGCCGTGCAGATAGGCAACTGCGTCCTGCAAGGCCAGGGAGCCCCCGTCAAATCCGTAGCGCAGGGCGACCACCAGACTCTGGATGACCACCATGGCCAGGGTGAGCCAGCCCAGAATGCGCCCGCAGCGGCTGGCAAATTTGTCCAGGGCATCGGCACTGCTTAGTAGAAACTTCATGGAAGGTCTCTCAAACCATCTTTTTTGTTTGTTATTAATGGGGAAGAGCCTACCTGTCGGTCAGAAATTGCGCCAGTTCCGGGTGCGCCTCAGGGGCTGACCAGGGTTGACGCCAGAGTCATAAATCGTGTTCACGGCTGTAATCTGTTTGTAACCTTACATTCATAGAATCGTCACCAGTTCGAAATAGCATGCGCCGCGTGCAGAGACTACTGAATAATTCTCGACCAATTCGCGACCATTTCTGGAGAAATCATGAACAACCGTTCTGCGAGCAAAAAAGTACTGGCTTCCGCCCTCGCGGCCGTGACCATCGCAGCGTCCAGTGCTGCGTTGGCGGCGCGCGACCACATCAGCATCGTGGGCTCGTCCACCGTATACCCGTTCACCACCGTGGTTGCCGAGCGCTTCAGCCGCGCCACCCAGTTCAAGACCCCGGTTGTGGAGTCCACCGGTACCGGCGGCGGCATGAAACTGTTCTGTCAGGGTGTCGGCGAGAGTACCGCAGACATCACCGGTGCCTCCCGTCGTATCAAACAGTCCGAGCTGGACATGTGTAACGACAACGGCGTCGACGTGGTGGAAGTGCAGATTGGTTTCGACGGCATCGTTCTGGCCAATGCCAAGACGTCCGCGCCATTCGAGCTGACCCGCAAGGACATCTTCCTGGCCCTGGCCAAAGACGTGCCGAATCCCGACGGCTCTGAGACTCTGGTTGCCAACCCCTACAAAACCTGGAAGGACGTAAACCCGACCCTGCCGGCCACCAAAATCGAAGTACTGGGCCCGCCCCCGACCTCCGGTACCCGCGACGCTTTCGCCGAACTGGCGATGGAAGGCGGCTGCAAGAAGTTTGACTGGATTGCGGCGAAGAAGTCTTCCGACAAAAACGCCTATAAAGCGATCTGCCACAATGTGCGCGAAGACGGCGCCTATGTCGAAGCCGGTGAGAACGACAACCTGATCGTGAACAAGCTGGTGGCCAGCCCCAATGCCCTGGGTATCTTCGGCTTCAGCTTCCTCGACCAGAACGCGGACAAGGTGCGGGGTTCCGTGATCGAAGGTCAGGAGCCTACCTTTGAGTCCATCGCCGATAACAGCTACCCGGTTTCCCGCCCGCTGTTCGTGTATGTAAAGAAAGCCCACGTGGACGTGGTGCCCGGCATCAAACAGTTCCTGGCGGAACTCACCAATGATCGCGCCTGGGGCGAAGAAGGTTATCTGGCCGACAAAGGCATGATCCCGCTGCCCGACGCCAAGCGTCAGCAGGTTGCCACCAATGTGCGCAAGCTGAACGCCCTGGGTAATCTGGCAGCGAAATAACGCCGCCTGACCCTGGTAGATGGAGTTACCGGCCAAGCCTTTTTGTTACAGAGAGGCTTGGCCGTTTACGTATATAAAGAACGCTTTTCCGAAACCATGGATTTACCGCCACAACCGCGGATAATGGCCAGCGTTTTTTACCCATTGAAATAATTCCGAGCGAATCGATGCAGACCCCCACACTCTTCGCCCTGCTGTTGCTGCTGGTTCTGGTGGCCTATGGCACTGGCTTCAGTCGTGCCATCGCCGCTGCCCGCAGTCGCGGTGGTGTGCGCAGCCTCGCTTCACTACCCACCTACTATGGTGTGCACACCGCATTATGGTGTGGCCTGCCGGCCCTGATCATCCTGGGCTTCTGGCTGGTGTTTGACGATGCCATCATCCGCGCCCTGGTGCTGGGCGGTATTGCCGACAAGCCGGATTCCATCTCCGGCCAGAACCTGTTGTACGCACAGATTCAGAACCTCGCCGCCGGCAATCTGATCGGGGACACCAGCCCACAGATCCGGGCGGCCGCAGATCACCTGCTCAGCCTGCGCGAGCGCGGTCAGTGGATGCAGACCGCAATCACCCTGATCCTGGCGGCTGGCCTTGCTGCCTACACCCTGCTGCGTATTTCCCCGGACATGCGCGCCCGGGAAAAGGTGGAAAAGGTACTGCGCGTTATTTTACTGGTGTGTGCCTCCGCCGCGATTTTCACCACCGTCGGCATTCTGATGTCGGTGCTGTTCGAATCCCTGCGCTTCTTCCAGTCGGTACCGGTGACCGAATTCCTGTTCGGCCTGCACTGGAGCCCGCAGATGGCCCTGCGCTCGGACCAGGTGGGCTCCAGCGGCGCCTTCGGTGCGGTACCCCTGTTTACCGGTACGCTGATGGTTTCCGCGATTGCCATGTTTGTGGCAGTGCCGGTGGGCCTGATGTCGGCCATTTATCTGGCGGAATACGCGGGCAAAAAAGTGCGCGCGTTCGCCAAACCGCTGATCGAAATCCTCGCCGGTGTCCCCACGGTGGTGTACGGCTTTTTTGCCGCGCTTACCGTGGCACCTTTCGTGCGCGAAGTGGCCCAGTCCGTCGGACTGGAAGCATCCAGCGAGAGTGCGCTGGCCGCCGGCCTGGTGATGGGGGTAATGATTATTCCGTTCGTATCGTCACTGTCCGACGACGTGATCAACGCGGTACCCCAGTCCCTGCGCGACGGCGCTCTCGGACTCGGCTCCACCAAATCTGAAACCGTGCGCAAGGTGGTGATTCCGGCTGCCCTGCCCGGCATTGTCGGCGGTGTGTTGCTGGCGGTCTCCCGCGCCATTGGCGAGACCATGATTGTGGTGATGGCTGCGGGTCTCGCCGCCAATCTCACCGCCAACCCGCTGGAGTCGGTAACCACCGTAACGGTGCAGATCGTGACCCTGCTGGTGGGCGACCAGGAATTCGATAGTCCCAAGACCCTCGCCGCGTTTGCCCTCGGCCTGATGCTGTTTATCAGCACCCTGATTCTGAACTTTATCGCCCTGCACGTAGTGAAAAAATACCGGGAACAGTATGACTGATCTAACTCAAACCCAGGTGCGCGAGCGTATCGCCGCGCGGCTCGCCAGCCGTCACCGCAAGGAAAAAATCTTCCGCGGGTTCGGGATCGCGAGTATTGCCTTCGGTGTGCTGGCGGTGCTGGTGCTGTTTACGGATATCATCAGCAAGGGCAGCAGTGCCTTTGTGCAGACCGATATCCAGCTGCAAGTGACCTATGACCCGGCCACCCTTGGCATCGAGACGGTGGACGAGGAGAGCCTGGCCTGGGCCAACTTCGATGCGGTGATTCGCAGCGCTCTGCGCGAGCGTTTCCCGGATGTCACCAGCCGCCGCGACAAGCGCGAACTCTACTCTCTTGTCTCCAACGGCGCCGGCTTTGAACTGCGCGAGCGCCTGCAGGAGAACCCGGATCTACTGGGCAAGACCGAAACCCTGTGGTTCAACGCCGACGATGATGTGGACACCTACGTGAAGAGCCTGTCCAAATCCAAAGACGGCTTCCTCGGCCGTACCTCCGAGCAGAAGGCGCAATGGATTCTGGCGCTGCGCGAGAGTGGCGAGCTGGAAAAGCGCTTCAACACCACCTTCTTTACCAACGGTGACTCTCGCGAGCCGGAACAGGCGGGTATCCGCGCGGCGTTAGTTGGCTCACTGTTCACCCTGTTGGTGACCCTGACGCTGTCATTCCCCATCGGCGTGGCCGCAGCCATCTACCTCGAGGAATTCGCACCGAAGAACCGCTGGACCGATCTGATCGAGGTGAATATCAACAACCTCGCCGCAGTGCCGTCCATCGTATTCGGCCTGCTGGGCTTGGCGATCTTTATCAACTTCTTCGAACTGCCGCGCTCGGCGCCGCTGGTGGGGGGGCTGGTACTGACCCTGATGACTTTGCCCACGATCATTATTTCCAGCCGCGCCTCGCTGAAGTCCGTGCCGCCTTCCATTCGCGAGGCGGCCATGGGCATGGGCGCCTCGCGCATGCAGGTGGTACTGCACCACGTGCTGCCACTGGCCATGCCCGGCATGCTCACCGGTGCGATTATCGGTATGGCCCAGGCCCTGGGTGAGACCGCACCGTTGCTGATGATCGGTATGGTGGCGTTTATCGTGGACGTGCCCCACGGTATCACCGACCCGTCTACGGTTCTGCCGGTACAGATCTTCCTGTGGGCCGACAGCCCCGAGCGCGCCTTTGTGGAGCGTACCTCCGCCGCGATCATGGTACTGCTGGCAGTCCTGATCACCATGAATACCTGCGCAGTGTGGCTGCGTAAAAAACTTGAACGCCGCTGGTAACGCGTGCCGTTACCTGTGAATGCTAAGATAGCGAATCGAGAAAGAGCCATGAGTACCATGACCCTGAACGCCGGCGAAGCCGTACCGGCGCAAGACAAAGCCACCCAACCGGCTGCGGAGTCCCCAACAGTGAAAAACCAGGCAGTGAAAAGCCCGGCCGATATTGCTGAAACTGTCGGCAGCCCCTTCTGCGACGATGCCAAACTGCGCATGCGCAACGTCAACGTGTTCTACGGTGAGACCCAGGCCATTCACGATGTGAGCCTGGATATCGGCCGCAATCAGGTGGTGGCCATGATCGGCCCGTCCGGCTGTGGTAAATCCACCTTCCTGCGCTGCCTCAATCGCATGAACGACACCATCGAAGGCTGTCGCGTGGAGGGTGAACTGAGCCTGGACGGCGAAGCCATCTACGGCCCCAAAGTAGACGTGGTGCCCCTGCGTGCCCGCGTGGGCATGGTGTTCCAGAAGCCGAATCCCTTCCCCAAATCCATCTACGACAACGTCGCCTACGGCCCCAAGATTCACGGCATTGCCAGCCGCCGCGCGGAACTGGATGAGATTGTGGAGAACAGCCTGCGCCGCGCCGGTCTGTGGAACGAGGTGAAGGATCGCCTGGACAAGCCCGGCACCGGACTCTCCGGTGGTCAGCAGCAGCGCCTGTGTATCGCCCGCGCCATCGCCGTGAGCCCGGAAGTGATCCTGATGGATGAGCCCTGTTCGGCCCTGGACCCCATTGCCACCGCGCGTATCGAAGAGCTGATCGATGAGCTGCGTGAGAATTACACCATCGCCATCGTCACCCACTCCATGCAGCAGGCCGCGCGGGTCAGCCAGCGCACCGCCTACTTCCACCTCGGCAAACTGGTGGAAGTGAATGACACCGAGACAGTGTTCACCAATCCGGAACATGATCTCACCGAAGCCTACATTACCGGCCGTTTCGGCTAAGGTTGGGGGGAGCCCACAAAACGTTATGGATATGCATTTCGATCAACACATCTCCCGCCAGTTCAACGAAGATCTTGAAAGCCTCAAGACGGAAATGCTGGAAATGGGTGGCCTGGTCACCCGCCAGGTGGCCGATGCCGTAGAAGCCCTCGCCAACGCCGACAGTGAGTTGGCGGAGAAGGTTTTGCAGGTGGAAGAGGAAATCGACCGCTGCGAAATGGAAGTGGACGAGCACGCGACCCTGATCATCGCCAAACGCCAGCCGGCGGCGTCCGACCTGCGCATGGTGATGTCGGTGATCCGCATCGCCCGCGATCTGGAGCGCGTCGGTGACGAGGCCAGCAAGATCGCCAAGATGGCCATTGCGCTGACCGATGAAGGCACCGCGCCGCGTGGCTATACCGAGATTCGTCATATCGCCAACGCGGTGCGCAAGATGCTGAACGATGCGCTGGATGCCTACACCCGCTTCGACGTCAAAGCGGCCATGGAAACCCTGGCCAAAGACGAACAGGTGGATATGGATTATCGCAGCGCTATCCGCGAAATGGTCACCTATATGATGGAAGACCCGCGCAGCATCTCCCGGGTCATGAATGTGCTGTGGACTCTGCGCTCTCTGGAGCGGATCGGCGACCACGCCAAAAACATCTGTGAACAGGTGGTATATCTGGTACAGGGCGCTGATATTCGTCACGGCAATGAGAAAAATATGCGTTGAATACCCCTGCCGTTCCCCCAAGCCGGAAACACTAAGTTCGGATTTACTGAAAGTACTCCGAATTTATTTTTACAAAGGGCCGTTTTTACGGCCCTTTATTTTCGTAGTCACCACTTGTACCAGTTTTAATTGAGAATCGATTACCGGAATTGTTTCGTTGTTTGGTAATGCCAAACCACAAACATTAACCACCCTGCCTTACCGAAGCAGTGTTCCACGCGCCATTTTCCGTCGCTTCAGCCGCACCGGATACATTCAGCTTTTATTCAGTTGCACTCCGGCACTATGTCGTTGCGATGGTAGTTAAACTACCGAAATCAAATTGTATTTGAGACGTCCGTCGCAATTAATTCTTTTCGTTGCACATAAATTTTCCTGCACTTAGAATCCGCGCCGAATTTGCCCCGGCTTGTTTGAGAGAGAAGCCAGACGGGCAAATCGGACGGGTACGAAAGTACAGATGTAAATGAAACAGGGAACACTTCTATGAAGTTCAAGTTTGCAGCTCTTCCTTTGATGCTGGTTTCTGCGGTTGCCTCCGCAGAACAATATAATTCTTTTACCGATGTTGATTACACTTCCGCTGATTATGGCAGTGCTGACGTCGACACCCTGAGCTTTCAGTCTCAGTACTATTTCGGCGCACTGGAGACGCTGGGCCCACGTAAGGAATTCAACTATATCCTGCCGGTTTCCAATATCTACGGTGGTTTTGACTACGTAGATTTTGATGGCGGTGACAGCGACGCTTTGAATATCGGCGGCGAGTACTACACTGGTCAGTGGAAACTGTTCGGTGAGCTGCGTGATAACGATGTGTCTACCGATTACAGCGTTGGTGCAGGCTTCCTGTTTACTCCAAACTTCCTGGCCGAGGTGGAAGCCGTTAAGCCGGAAGACCAGGACACCGTGCTGTTTTTCCGCGGTCAATACAATCACCAGCTGAGCGGAACCGACTACATCGGTTTTACCGCCGAAGTGGATGATGAGTTTGACTACCGCAGCGTTTCTTCCAAATACTTTACCGCGCTGGCGGGCGGTCAGTATCTGACGGCAGAACTGGCGCTGGTTGACGTAGACGGAGCAGACCTGTTCTGGGGTGGCGAATTAGAGTTTTACTTCAATGAGAACACCTCTATCGGTGCTGCGTATGACGAAAACGAGTCCTACGAATTCAAGGCGACTCACTTCTTCAATCGCAACGTTGCAGGCAAGGTTGCATACGGATCGAACGGAGACGCTGACGATCTGGACATCTTCAGCCTGGGCGTAACCGTCCAGCTGTAATTTCCTTTCGGGAAATCCAGTACAAAAAAAGCGGGTGAATTTCTTCGCCCGCTTTTTTTGTTTCTGTGCCGGATAAATTTATCCCGGCTTATCCCTGATTGCCCAGCGCCTGCACCCGCGCCTGTGCTTTGGTGGCGATCTCGCCGGAGGACTTGGCGGCAATCTGGTACTGGCTCAGGGCGTTTTTGGTGTTGCCCTGTTTTTCGTAAACCTGCCCCAGGTAGTAGTGCGCATGGGGGGTATCCAGATAGCTGGTGGAGCGCTGCAGATCCCGCTCGGCGGCGGTGTAGTTATTCAGCTGCGCATTGAGCATGCCGCGCATCAGCCAGTTGGAAAACAGCGTGGGATTTTTCTGTACTGCGGTCTCGTAGGATTTCAGTGCCGCCTGGTACTGTTTCTTTTGCGCCAGCAGATCTCCTTCCAGTGCATAAAATGCTGCTTCTTTCGGCTGCTGCTTCTGCGCCTGGCGGGTCAGGGTCAGTGCGCGGTCGTAGTCCTTCTTCTGTACTGCGGCTACCGCCTGATCGTAGCTTTTATAGGCATCCGCATCTTTCTTCAGCTGCGCAATGGCCCGCTGGTATTCGCTGCGGTTGGTCGCACCACCGCCGAGTTTCTTCGCGTGGGCGATATTGGCGTCTACCCGGGATTGCGACGGTGGATGGCTGGCGAAGAGTGCATCCAGTCCGCCTGCCTGCTTGCCCTTGGACAGCTCGACGAACTTCTGTTGCAGGCGTACCGCACCTTGGGGATCGTAGCCGGCCGCGGCCATATATTTCATGCCGTATTCATCGGATTCCAGTTCGTTGTCGCGACCGTACTTGGCGATATAGGCGGAGCCGCCGAACTGGCTGCCCAGGGAGATAAGGTCGCCATAAGCGGTATTCTGGGTGGTGGCACCGAGAATGGCGATACCCGCGCCGAGGATCTGCTGCTGGGACATGGCTGCCGCGGAGTGGCGGGCGGCGGCGTGGACGATCTCGTGGCCGAGCACTGCCGCCAGCTCGGCTTCATCTTCCAGCAGCACCAGCAGACCGCGGTTGATGGCGATTTTGCCACCGGGCAGCGCCCAGGCATTGGGGGTGGAGTTGTTCAGAACCACGAACTCGTAGGGCAGATTGGGCTGATCGGAGACCCGCGCCAGTTTCTGACCGACGCGGGAAACATAGGTCTGCAGGGTCGGGTCCACAAGATATTCACCACCCTGGGTCTGCTGTGCCTGAGGGTACTGCTGTTCACCCAGCGCCACTTCCTGGCTCTGGGACATCAGCGACAGCTCTTTCTTGCCGGTGACCGGGTTGACCGCACAGCCAGCGATACCGGCGGTCAAAGAGGCGGCAACGGCGGTGGCCAGGAGGCGGTGGGTGATTGAACGCGGAAACATGATCCTCTCCCTGTATAATGCGGTTCGCACAATTTATCGCCCAATATTGTACACAGTCCGGAGAGAGAGGTTATGACGACCGCACTGCAGATTATCGAATTGTTTGCCGGCACCAATCCCGATGGGGAGCCGGTCGTAGAGCGCATGCAGGTGCGGGTCAACGAGGACGACAGCGTACAGCTGGTGCGTTCTCCGGCGTTTATCAAGGGCATCGCCAGCGGCGACACCATCAAGGTGAACCGGGAGGACCCGGAAAAGCCCAGCTTTGAACTGATCAAGCGCTCCGGCAACCTGGCTGTACGGGTTTTCTGCCGCGGCGAAAGCACCAAGCTCTCCGACCAGCTGACGCCCCAGCTGGAAAAGCTCGGCGGTGAGCTGGATATGGAGAGCCCGCGTTTGCTGGTCTACAGCATCCATGTAAGCTGTGGCTTTGCCGAAATCGAGCAGATCCTCAACAGTGTCTGCGACGGTGCCAACAGTGTCTGGTACTACGGCAATGTGTACGATCCGGTGGATGGGCAGACGCCACTCAACTGGTGGCAAGATATCCTCAAACCAGAGTAAACCGACGCCCTCTAAATACCGTCATTCCGGCGCAGGCCGGAATCCAGCACTCCGGACTCTGGATTCCGATACCGGATCAAGTCCGGCACAGGCGCTGGACCGGGATGACGTAAGTCATTGACCGTTGTTGAGTTCCCCTATGCTGATCGTTATCTCCCCCGCAAAAACCCTCGATTTTGACAGTGCAATTCCCGCGTTGGACACCACCCAGCCGGACTTCCTCAAGGAATCCGCGGCGCTCATCAAGGAGCTGAAGGCCCTGAGTCCGCAGGACATCTCCAGTCTGATGAAGATCTCCGACAAGCTGGGGGTGCTGAACTACGACCGTTTCCAAAGCTGGAAGCGTCCGTTTACGGATAAAAACGCCCGCCCCGCCCTGCTCGCTTTCAAAGGCGATGTGTATACCGGGCTGGAAGCGGAGACCATGGTCAAGCGGGACTTCGCGTTTGCACAAAAACACCTGCGTATGCTCTCGGGCCTCTATGGCCTGTTGCGCCCGCTGGATCTGATGCAGCCGTACCGCCTCGAGATGGGCACGAAATTCGCCAACAGCGGCGGTAAGAATCTGTACGAGTTCTGGGATGGCAAGATTACCGAGGCCCTGAATACGCAGCTGCAGGCTCTCAAGAGCAAGGAACTGGTGAACCTGGCCTCCAACGAGTACTTCAAGTCGGTGCAGAAAAAGGAACTGCAGGGGGAAATTTTTACCCCGCACTTCAAGGACTGGAAAAACGGCCAGTACAAGATGATCAGTTTCTTCGCCAAAAAAGCCCGCGGTATGATGAGCCGCTGGGCCATCGACAACCGGGTGAAGAAGGCCGAACAGCTGAAAGACTTTGATGTGGCCGGTTACTATTTCAGTGAAGAACACTCCAAAGGCAATGACTGGGTGTTCCTGCGCGACGAACAGCCGGCCTGATCATGAACGACAGCAAGCTGCCAGACGCTCCTTCCACCGCGCGCAATCGCGAACCCATCCTGACTCACCTAAAGCGCCTGCTGGCGGATAGCCGCCGGGTGCTGGAAGTTGGCAGTGGCACCGGCCAGCACGCCGTGTATTTCGCCCCGCACCTGCCCCATCTCACCTGGCAGACCAGCGAGCGCCCGCCGCATCTGCACGAGGTACAGGCCTGGCTCCTCAACAGTCCCGCGGCCAACCTGCCCGCACCGATTGTGCTGGATGTCACCAGTCACTGGCCATCCCTGCGGGTGGACACGGTGTTTACCGCCAATACACTGCACATTATGCCCGCCGCCGCGGTGGAGAAGTTCTTTCAGAAGTTGCCGCAGGTGCTGCAGCCCGGCGGCCAGCTGATCGTCTACGGCCCGGTGAAGATCGGCGGCGATTATATCGGCCCCGGTAATGCGGGTTTCGATGTCTGGTTGAAGGGGCAGGACCCGCTGCGAGGTATTCGTGATCTGGAATGGCTGGATCAGCTGGCTGCCAGCCAGGGGTTGCAGCGGAGTGAAAACAATTTCCTGCCGGCCAATAATCAGTTACTGGTATGGCAGTTGAACGACGAAAGCACTTTGTAGCGCCGGCTCCTATGCGGTGCTGTTGAGAACGAACAAACGCAGAACTAGGAAACCACACTATGCCTCCATGGTTTGAAACCACCCTCGCCATCTTCGCTGCCATCGCGGCGGTGTTTTTCTTTGCGAAATACCGTGAAACGTCGGCGGCATTGCACGAATCCGAGCGCATGAAGCACAAGCTGTCCAAAGACCTGGACCGCTACCGCGATGTGCCGCAGTTGCGCGCCCTGCGTGATGGCCTGATTGGCGAGCGCAATCTGCCGGTCGATGACGAGGGGCGCGAGCATATCCTGATCCGCGACAGCGCGCGCAAAGCGGTGCATATCACCCTCGAGAAACGCAAAGCGGAAGCGGTCGCAGAGGACCGATCACCGGAATATGTTGCCGGCGGCGAAGCGCGCCCCCTGCAGGAACTGGAATAACCCGCCGGACGTCGGACCGAGCGTACAGTTTTTCGTCAATAGGCCCCGCTCGGGGCCTGTCAATTCCCTCTCCGCCCGCCATTCGGTGAAGCCCTGTCACAACCTCCCTGAGAAGTAATTCGCAAAATACCCCGAAAGGGCCATTGTGCCTCTCCCCTCTCACGTTTATTTTTGCGCCGCCGATAACAACATGCACAACGGGCATAAAAGCAAAACTTCTGACTGCGCGCCGAAAGGTGCGATGACTATGAAACGATTACTACTGGGGGCTTCGATGAAAAAGTGGACAAAAAACCGACTGGCCGGCGCACTCACTGCCACGGCGATGCTGAGCGCAACGCCGGTTGCCGCGGAAGTCTTTTCCGGGCGCGGCAGCGCCATGGCCGGTGCCGGTGTGGCCGGGGGCGATTACACCTACAGCGCGCTGATCAATCCCGCAACCGCGACGAATTTCGGCGAGAGTGATGACTTTGCACTGACCTTTGACTTCGGCCTGATCGCCAATGATCAGAACGACTTTATCGATACCAGCGAAGATCTTACCGATTTTATCGATGCGCTGGATGGCTTCACCGCCAACCAGGACGACGCCGACTACATCCTCGAGCAGCTGCGGTTGCTCGATGACGGCCGTCTCACCGCGGACGCCGCCGCGCAACTGACCGTTGCCATTCCCAACAGCGTTGCCTCCGGCCTGCTGTTTGTTCGTCAGTCCGCGTTTATTGCCACCGATGTACAGCTGGCAGACGGGGATATTGCACTGCTGGAAAACTTCGGCGAGCAGATATTCGATGAGGATGACCTGGAAACCGCAGCCGGCGCTTTCGGTTACTCCATGCAGGAAATTGGCTTCGCCGCCGCGCGCAACTTTACCTTCAAGGAATATCAGGTATCCCTCGGCGTAACGCCCAAGTACCAGCGGGTTGAGTCCATCGAGTACATCGAAACCATCGCCAACTTCGACAGCGACGATTTCGAGGTGGATGACTACACTCTGGAGCACACCAACTTCAACCTGGATCTGGGAGCCACGATCAATTTCGGCCAGCTGCAGGGCGGTGTTTCCCTGCGCAATGCCATCGCCCAGGAATACGACACCGTTCAGGGTGGTGTGGAGATCCAGCTGGATCCGCAGCTGACCGCGGGTGTGGGATATACCGGCGAGGTGTTCACTTTGCTGGCGGATGCCGATCTGAATGCGGTGGAGCTGTTCGACGGCGCCGGTGAAGTGCAGGTAGTGCGTCTGGGCGCGGAAGCGGATCTGTTTGACTGGGCCCAGCTGCGCGTGGGTTACCGCCACGATATCAAGGGCACCTACGATGGCGCACTGACTGCCGGTATCGGCTTTAGCCCGTTTGACGTGGTGCACTTCCACCTGTCGGCAATCAAATCCTCTGAAGACACACTGGGGATGGCACTGCAGTTTGGTCTCGAACTGTAGAGTCCGAGTACCGGGCAGGTTGAAACAGAAAAGGGGCCCGAGGGCCCCTTTTCTGTTTCTTAACTTCAGCTCGCTTCAGAACTGGTCTGGGTCAGTTTCTGGGTCGGGAAATTCAGGGTGAAGGTACTGCCGCGCCCGGGCACACTGGTCACCGTCATATTGGCGCTGTGGCGCAGTAACACGTGTTTGACGATGGCGAGGCCCAGGCCGGTGCCGCCACTTTCCCGGGAGCGGCCGGCATCCACCCGGTAAAAGCGTTCGGTCAGGCGGGGAATATGCATGGGATCGATACCGATACCCGCATCTTTTACGGAGAAATGCCCGCCGTTGCCATCGGTATGCCAGCGCATCTCGATCGGGCCGCCGTCCGGACTGTACTTCACCGCGTTGAACGCTAGGTTGGCAAAGGCGCTGTGCAGTTCACCGGCATCACCGGTAATCGTACAGTCTTCTTCACAGGCCACGGAAATTTCATGGCGCTCACCACTCAGTGAACGCGCCTCCCCGGCCACCCGTTCCATCAGCTCCCGCACGGAAACCCGATCTCGTCCGCTGTCGCGCTCGGATGTCTCCAGCCGCGCCAGCAGCAACAGGTCGTTGACCAGGCTGGTCATGCGCACCGTCTGGTCACTCATCTGCCCCAAAGGCCGCTCCCAATTCCGCGGCGCCTGGCCGCTGGCCTGCAGTGTCTCCAGATAGCCGGCGATCACCGTCAGTGGCGTGCGCAGCTCGTGGGATACGTTGGCGACAAAATCCCGACGCATCTGCTCCAGATTATGCAGCCGGGTAATATCCCGCACGATCACCAGCGCTTCATCCTGACCGAAGCGCGTCACCTCCATCTGCAGAATGCGCGTATCATCTCCCGGCGCCGGCAGGGTAATCGGTTGCGGGTTGGTCTCCTTACCGCCGCCCATGCGCTCATACATATGCTCCACAAAGCGCGGATCACGTACGAAATTGACCAGCGGCTGACCCGCGTCGTCCCCCTGCAGGCGCAGCATCTGCCCCGCCGCCGGGTTCCACCAGGCCAGGTTGCCCTCATCCTCCAGCGCCACGATACCCTCGCGCAGTGCACTGGTACTGTCCTGCACCCGCCGCAGCATTGCGTGCAGCTTCTGCTTTTCTCGGCGGTGGCGGCGCTGCATGCGGTAGAAATCGTCGGTGATATCTCCCCACACGCCAAAATTGGTTGGCGCCGGGCCACGACGGCCGTTGGCGAGCCAGCGGTCAAATTGATTCTGCTGCCACAGCAGCCAGAAAACATAGGCGGCCAGACCGGCGCACAGTGCCAGCCACCAGTGGCCGCTGGCAAAACCAAGAATGGTGGTGCCCAGGGCGATAATGATAAAGCGGGATAACTCGCCAATACTGCGATCGAGCATGATGGTTCGGCCATCTATTTGGGGTAGGTAAACCTGATATTTGAAAAACTACCGAGGTTCAAAGCGAAGGTCGAGTGCCGGGTAAGGGTTTTTGAAAGCGTCGGCGACATGGACGTCGCCGACGCAGCGTACAGGGACGTATTTACAGCGGTTTCAAAAACCCTTACCCGGTGCTCGACCGCCACAGGACCCGCTACGGAGCCCTCTACAATTCTTGGGTGTAGGTTACACCCTTTCAGCGGTCTGTACAGAAAAGCGGTAGCCGGTGCCGCGCACGGTCTGGATGTAGCGCTCGTGGCCATCCACAGTAAGGGCCTTGCGCAGGCGGCGAATGTGAACATCCACGGTGCGCTCTTCCACATACACGTTGCCACCCCACACGTGGTCCAGCAACTGGGTACGGGTATAAGCGCGCTCCTGATGGCTCAGGAAAAACGTCAGCAGGCGGAACTCCGTTGGCCCCATATCAACCGGATTGCCATTGATGGTCACCCGGTGGCTGATCGGATCCAGCACCAGGCCACCCGCCGTCAGCGGCTCCTCCGGCGTGCTCGGGCCCGCGCGGCGCAACACCGCCTTCAGGCGTGCAACCAGTTCGCGGGGTGAAAACGGCTTGGTAATGTAATCGTCCGCACCGGTCTCGAGACCCTTGATCTTGTGGTCTTCCTCACCCTTGGCGGTGAGCATAATGATAGGCAGGGAAGAGGTCAGTTCATCCCGCTTCAGGCGGCGGGCCAGCTCCACACCGGAAACATCCGGCAGCATCCAGTCCAGCAGAATCAGATCCGGTTTCTCATCGATTACCAGCGCGTGGGCCGCCTGAGCGTTTTCCGCCTCGAGACAACGATAATCCGCCATCTCCAGTGCCACCCGTAACATATCCCGCACCGGGGCTTCGTCGTCGACTATGAGGATCGTTTTGCTGTGCATCGGCCTGCCATACCCTAACTGAAGTGTTTGTCACTTAACTGACTATTCTAGAGTGGCCATTTAACGTCACTTTGGTGACAAAAATATGACAGCCGTACGGGAAGCCTGGCCTGCACGGCGCTCCGTGCGCCTAGTTCCACAGATAATGAGAAAAAATACCCAGGAAAATCGCCATTCCGACCCAGTTGTTGTTCAGGAAGGCCCTGAAGCAGGCTTCTCGTTGCCGTTCGCGAATCAGCCACTGCTGGTAGCAAAACAGCCCGGCAGCGACCGCAACACCGCCGTAATACAGAGGGCCCATATCCGCGCGCCCTCCGAGCATCAACAGAGCGAGGATCACCATGCCCTGCAGGCAGCCGGTCATCACCCGGTCCATGTCTCCGAACAGAATGGCGGTGGATTTCACCCCGATCTTCAGGTCGTCATCCCGGTCCACCATGGCGTAGAAGGTATCGTAGGCCACGGTCCACAGAAGGTTCGCGGTAAACAGTACCCAGGCCACCGCCGGCACTTGATTGGTGACTGCGGCAAAGGCCATGGGAATACCCATGCTGAACGCTGACCCCAGTACCACCTGTGGCAGGTGGGTATAGCGCTTGGCGAAGGGGTAACAGAAGGCGAGCGCCAGTGCGGGTAGCGATAACAGAACGGTGAGTCTGTTGGTGGTGAGGACCAGCAGGAACGCCAGCAGCATCAGGCTGGCGAACAGAATAATCGCACCTCTGGGGGTGGCGGCGCCGGTGGCCAAGGGGCGCTGGTTGGTGCGCTTTACATGGCCGTCGATATTGCGGTCGGCAAAGTCGTTGATGGCGCAGCCGGCGGCGCGGGTCAGAATCACACCGAGAGTAAACACCACAAACAGGTGCAGCCCGGGCCAGCCTTCAGCGGCGATCCACAGGGCGGCCCAGGTGGGCCAGAGCAGCAGCAGGGAACCAATGGGCCTGTCGAGCCGTGCCAGTTGCCAGTAGGGCTGCACACTGGGCCAGTGCTGCGCGAATCGCTGTTGAAGCTGTTGGCGAATGGCTTGCATGGTGTTTCCCGTATTCTTTCCTTGCGGATTCAGGTGAGTGGCGGTTTGTGGGGATTGAACCCGCTGAGGAAGGTCTCTGCAACCAGCAGGGGTTTGTCGTGCAGCCAGAAGGTGGAGCGGCGGCCCCAGGCGCGGGTGTCGCTCTGGTTCAGCTCGGCCAGCTGGCACTGGGGGTTGCGTTTGAGCTGGTTGAGGACGATGGGGCCACGGCGGATGTCCGGCTGGCTGAACAGGAGTTCGCCGAGGGGACGGTTGTCGAGGCTGCGCAGGTAGCGGGATTTGCCGGCGAGGGTGCGCTCGGGGAGGACGCTGCGGGCGTAGACCCAGGGTTGTTCGCTATTGCCGTAGAGGAGGACTTCGCGGATGAGGGCGCGGGTGCGTTCCTTGAGGTTGAGGGCGCGGCGCTCTTCGAGGTTCGGGGTGTGCCAGCCCTGGTGGAGTATTTGTACGCTAAACTCGCCGTGGCTCAGATGTTTGAGGGCGGCGGTGAGGGATCCGGGGTGCTGCAGCCAGGGCAGGAGGTGATCCGGCGGGGTGTGGCCGTGCAGGCTTTCGAGGGGTTGTGGGTGCCAGTCGCCGATGGCCTCAAAGGGGGAGTGGTACAACGCAGACTCCGCGCGGGGTTATGCTGGTTTGAATTAACCGCATTGTACCTGAGGCAGGCACGAGGGGAACTCGCTTTGCCCGTTCGGGGTGGGGTAGATATAGTGGCGCATTCGCTCGCTCGAATTTATTCAGTGGCGGCGGCGCTAGCGGTAGACCTTTGTGAGACCCGCCGTAAACCCATCCGTGGGGGCTCTTCCGCGAGGTCCCTCTCGCGGAAGGTCTCACAAAGGTCTACCGCTATCACCGCCTTCGCATCGAATTCAGTATTCATTACGACCTAAATAATGATTTGCCACTGCAAAGTGCGCGTTAACAGGACGGACCATGGGGCTTACCAAAAAAATCGTACTGGCCATGATCACGGGGATCTTGCTTGGCCTGTTGTTCAATGTACTCAATTCCAGCCAGGTGTTGGGTGCGACGGTTACTGACTTCATCAATAACTACCTCACCAATGGCCTGTTCGACATTATCGGGCGAATCTTTATTGCATCGCTGAAGCTGATGGTGGTACCGCTGGTGCTGGTGTCGCTGATCTGCGGGGCCTGTGCGTTGTCCGAGGGCAGCCGGGTGGGTGTGCTGGCGGGGAAGACGCTGCTGTTGTATCTGTGCACAACGGCGGTGGCGATTTCCCTGGCGCTGTTGCTGGCGCTGGTGATTCAGCCCGGTGTGGGTATGGAGCACCTGGCGACGAATACGCAGTTCGAGGCGAAGGAGTCGCCGCCGCTGTCGGATGTACTGGTCAATATTTTCCCCACCAACCCGGTAATGGCGATGGCGGAAGGCAATATGCTGCAGATCATCGTGTTTGCGCTGTTGCTGGGCTATGCAATCTCCCGCAGTGGCAAGCCGGGCCAGCGGGTGGCGGCGTTCTTTAATGATCTGAACGAGGTCATCCTGAGGATGGTGGGGGTGCTGATGGTGTTTGCGCCTTACGGGGTGTTTGCGCTGTTGGTGAACAAGATTGCGCTGTTGGGACTGGATGCGATTCCGACCCTGGCGAAGTATTTCGGGGTGGTGCTGCTGGCGCTGCTGATCCATGCATTCGGGGTTTATCCCCTGTTGCTGAAGCTGCTGTCGGGGCTGAATCCGGTGAAGCTACTGAAGAAGATGCGCCCGGCGATGGCGTTTGCGTTCAGTACCGCGTCTTCGGCGGCGACGATCCCGGTTACCCTGCAGACCGTGGAGAAGCGTCTGGGTGTGGATAACAAGATTGCCTCTTTCACTGTGCCCCTGGGTGCGACCATCAATATGGATGGTACGGCGATCATGCAGGGGGTGGCGACGGTGTTTATCTCCCAGCTGTACGGTATCGATATTGGCCTGATGGGCTATCTGACGGTGATCCTGACCGCGACGCTCGCTTCGGTGGGCACCGCCGGTGTGCCGGGTGTGGGTCTGATCATGCTGGCGATGGTGCTGGGTCAGGTGGGTCTGCCGGTTGAGGGGATTGCCATTGTGATGGGGGTGGATCGCCTGCTGGATATGGTGCGCACGGCGGTGAACATTACCGGGGATTCAGTGGTGAGTACTATAGTCGCCAAGAGTGAAGGTGCGCTAAATCAGGATACGTTCAATGACGATAACTACAACAGCGTGGTGAACGAGGCAGAGGGCAGCTCTTCTTCGGCCTGATCGGCCCGCTGTGACAAATCCCAAAAGGGGCGAGCCGCACTGCGGCTCGCCCCTTTTTTTTGGGTTCTGTTTACAGTGCCTGTCGGGCAGTACGCCTAGAGGGCGGCCATATCCCGCAGCTCATCCGCTTCCAGATTATCTTCCATCGCTTCCACCAGTTCTTCCACCATTTCCGTGAGCGCTTGTTTGATGGCCGCTTCGGTGCTGTCTTCACTGGCGCGGTTGTCGTGGTAGGTCCGCACCTGATATTTCTCGTTGATGTTCATGTCACCGATGGTGATGCGCTGCTCGCGCAGGGCCGTACCACTGCGATTGCTCAGGATGTAGCGGAACTCCCCCTGCAGGGTCACGGTTCCCTGCTCCAGGTCGTGATCGCCTCGCGGCTTCATGGCGCTCAGGTGTTTGATAACTTTGAGGTTGAGGTTGTTCTGCAATTGCAGCAGGCCGTTCTCCGCCACCAGGGGTACTTCTTCGTCGTCCAGGTATTCGTAGAGCACGCGTGCCATTTCACTGTGAATATGCTGGGTGTAGTTGCGGATGGCATCCTGTTTCAGATCGGCGAGACCACCGCCATTACTGGCAAGCGCGAGCATCAGTTGCATATCGCCCACCGGCATGGGGACGTCGAGCTGAATTTCGGTGGGGACTATGGCCAGGCTGGGGGTGTGGTCATCGCCACCCCAGAAGCTGTTCTGGGCGTTGGTATTGGTGGATAGCGCAAGGCTAACGATACCGGCGGCGATGAGCCGACGGATTCCATGGGTTCTCATGCATCACTCCCTGTTTTGATTTTTATACCGGGATGTTTATTTTTTTGGGCGCTGTTCGGCGAATGGGTTCGCTCTTTCTTTGTTATGTTTTTCTTATGGGTCCGCTACAGGCTGCCACTTCTCGGTGCAGAGAGCAAAAAATTTCAGTGACTTGTGCGTCAGTAGTAGTCGGTTGTGTGCGTTATGTCGCGGCAGAGCACTGGTGGATGGATTATCAGGCCGCGGCGCAGAACAGGGGGCTTACAGAGGCGGCAGGCGGGGGAAGTTGGCAAGCGATGAGCGCCACCCTGGTGGTGGCGCGAGGTAAGGGCTAACCGTTGGGGCGCAGTGCACGCAGGGCGTCCGCCTCGAGGTCGTCTTCGATCCGGTCGATTACCCGTTTCACCAGCTGGTCCGCCATCTGTTGCAGCTCTTCAGTCGTGTTGTCTTCTCCCGTCTCCCCACGCAGGGAGGTTTTGATCCGGTATTTCCCCTTGAGACGCAGATCGGCGATGTCGATACGCCGTTCCAGCAGCAACCGCTCCCCAGGGGCCTGCAGGCGCAGATGGTAGTCGCCGCTGGCACTCAGGCCACCCCGCTCGATCTCGTAATCGCCGCTGTTTTTGAGTCCATTCAGACGCTTCACTACGGAAATATCAATAAAGTTGTACAGAATGAGTGAGTTGTTGTCGGTGTACAGAGGAATATCTTCCTCGGCGAGGAGTTCGCGCAGGGCGCCGTCGAGCCGGGTGCGCAGATAGTTGGCGAACTCCCGGTTCGCAGTCTCCTTGGCTGCGGTCAGGGTGCCGCCATTGGTCGCTTGCGCCAGCATGCTCTCGAAGTCATTGCCAACCAGTGGAGTGGGAACCTCCGCCGCCACCTCGGTGCGGGCGAGAGTCAGGTGTGGGATCGGTTCGTCACTGCCGCCGAACAACCCCTGGGCGGTTGCCGTGGTGTGCAATATCGCGGCACTGAGCAGCAGACTGAAGGTGGTCAGGTAACGGCACAGGTTGTGGGAGTTGAGGCCTGAGTGTTGGGTCACGGGGAAGCTTCCTGATTGCTGTGGCGGGGTGGGTAGCCGCCGCCGGATTCGCCGGTGCCTGTCCGGTGAACGCTCTGTGGATTTCGAATGACCGGTGTAGGGTCACCGGTTGGGACGGGGGGCAGAGGCCCCGACGCGGTGGTATTTCCGTCCTTTGGGGACGAGGCTGCCACTGCCGGAGGGAGAGCGCAAAAATATTCGTGACCAGCAATGACCATAAGGTCAAATCAATATCTGCGCGTCGGTTATTCGTGCGAGGGTGGGTAAAAAACGGGCGAGAAATGCGCTCTGGCCGGTTGGCGTGGCTCAGGCTTCCGCGAAGCGTGGCTTGTTGTGCAGCCAGCGGCGTACCAGCGCGGTGCGGGCCTGGTTGTCGAGCTGCGGTGCGGCAGCGATTTTCTGCACCTGGGGTAAGAGGTGGGCATCCCGCTGCAGATCGGCGATACGGTGCTGGATTTCTCCGGTCTGGCGGGTGCCGAGGATTTCGCCCGGGCCGCGCAGGCGCAGGTCTTCCTCGGCGATGGCGAAGCCGTCCGCATGATTGCGCAGGGCGTCCAGGCGCGCGCGTCCGTTGGCCGATAGCGGGGTCGAATACAGCAACACACAGTGACTGGCGATGCTGCCCCGCCCTACCCGGCCCCGCAACTGGTGCAGCTGGGCGAGGCCCAGACGCTCGGGGTTTTCAATAATCATCAGGCTGGCATTGGGCACATCCACGCCCACCTCGATCACCGTGGTGGCTACCAGCAGATCCACTTCGCCAGCCTTGAAGGCCTTCATGACCCGATCTTTCGCGTCCGGTTTCATGCGCCCGTGTACCAGTGCCACGCGCACGCCGTTGAGGGTGTCGGCCAGTTCCTCGGCAGTGGATTCCGCGGCCTGGGCCTGCAGGGTTTCCGACTCTTCGATCAGGGTGCATACCCAGTAGGCCTGGCGCCCTTCCTGCACCGCACTGTGTACCCGCGCCATCACGTCATAGCGGCGTTCATTGGAAATCGCCACGGTGTTGATGGGTTGGCGCCCCGGCGGCAGCTCGTCGATCACCGAGCAGTCCAGATCGGCGAACGCGGACATGGCCAGCGTGCGTGGAATCGGGGTGGCGGTCATGATCAGCTGGTGGGGCTGGGTGCGTTGTTGTTTACCGGCAGTGCCCTCCACCGAACCCTTCTCGCGCAATTGCAGCCGCTGGGCCACGCCGAATCGGTGCTGCTCATCGATGATTACCAGTGCCAGGCGGTGGAACGCCACTCCTTCCTGAAACAGTGCATGGGTGCCCACCACCAGTTGCGCGTCGCCATTCTCGATCGCAGCCAGCTGTGTGCGCCTTTCCGAGGCTTTCATACTGCCGGTGAGCCAGGCCACGGTAATCCCCAGCGGTTCCAGCCATGCGCTGAAGCTGATGCGGTGTTGCTCGGCGAGAATTTCCGTGGGTGCCATCACTGTGCATTGATAGCCGGCGCCGATGGCCTGCAGCGCGGCCCGTGCCGCCACCAGAGTCTTGCCCGCGCCCACATCCCCCTGCAGCAGGCGCATCATCGGCGCGCTGCCTGCCAGATCCTCGGCGATTTCCCGCCCCACCCGTTGCTGGGCATTGGTGGGAGAGAAAGGCAGGCGTGCGAGAAAATCCCGCTCCAGTGCCGCGTTGGTTTGTAGTGCCGGTGCCGCGACCTTGGACGCGCTGCGGCGCAGCGCCAGCAGGCTCAGGTGGTGGGCGAGCAATTCTTCCAGGGCGAGGCGCTGTTGCGCCGGGTGCTGTCCCTCCGCCAATTGTGACAGATCGGCGTCTGCCGGCGGCTGGTGCAGGTACATAAGGGCACCGGCGAGCGGCATCTGCAGGGCGCGGGGCAGCAGCTCCGATGGCAGCAGCTCGGTGACATTGCCGTCGGCGAGCCAGTCGAGCCCCTGACCGATCAGTGCGCGCAGGCGGCTTTGTCCCAGGCCTTCGGTGAGCGGGTAAACGGGGGTGAGTGTTGCGGCGGCAGGCGAAACATCTTCCCCCAGAATCTCGGTTTCCGGGTGATACAGCTCCAGTCCCGCGCTACCCCGGCGGGCCTCGCCGTAGCAGCGCACCCGGGTTCCCGGGGC
Source organism: Microbulbifer elongatus (assembly GCF_021165935.1). Lineage (NCBI taxonomy): Bacteria > Pseudomonadati > Pseudomonadota > Gammaproteobacteria > Cellvibrionales > Microbulbiferaceae > Microbulbifer > Microbulbifer elongatus. Next base: position 846,427 of record NZ_CP088953.1, read on the forward strand.
CAGGCGATTTTTCTGTGCCGCAGTAAAGTGGAAAAAGCGCAGAGTGATACTGCCGGTGGTGTCCTGCAGGCGTACCGCCAGGCTGCGGCGGCGTCCGAATGTCACATCCGCGGCGCGCACCTCACCCTCGATGACCGCGTCCATCCCCGGACGCAGGCCCGCCAGCGGGACCACGCGAGTGCGGTCCTGGTAGCGGGCGGGCAGGTGGAACATCAGGTCCTGCAGGGAGTGGATATGCAGCTTGGCGAGGGTTTCGGCCAGCTTGGCGCCCACGCCTTTGAGCGCGGTGACGGGAATCTCTGCGAGGGGTTTCTCAGCCATTGGATTTGTTGGGGCGATGGACTGTCGGCTTACGGACTCTGCAGTTGGCACTGATTGATTGCGTCCCGCAGCATGTCGATGGCGCGGTGGCGAGGGAAGCTGGCGCGCCAGGCCAGGGCGACGGTGCGCTGCGGCGCCGGTGCCGCAAACGGTCGGGCCACCAGCACACCGGTGGCGTACTGCGAAGCAGCCGCGGCGGACAGGGGCAGTACCGTGATTCCCAGACGCGAGGCCACCATATGACGCAGGGTCTCCAGCGAGCTGCCGTCGGCCGCGGTGCGGATATGGCCATTGCCCGCTTCCTTCTCGATGGACTGCTGCAGTTGCGGGCAGGCTTCCAGTACCTGATCGCGGAAACAGTGGCCTTCACCCAACAGCAGAACATTGTCTTCACACAGCTGCTCCGGACTGAGTGCTTCATACTGGGCCAAGGGGTGATCCGACGGCATCAGCACCACGAAGGGCTCATCGTACAGGGGCTGGGTCACCACGTCCGGCTCGGTAAACGGCAGCGCGATGATTACCGCATCCAGTTCGCCCTTGCGCAGGCGCTGGCGCAGTGTCGAGGTGTAGCCCTCTTCCACATACAGCGGCATCTGGGGCGCCAGCTGTTGAAGCTGGGGAATAAAGTGTGGGAACAGGTAGGGGCCAATAGTAAAGATGGCACCCACGGACAGCGGGCTGCTGAGCTGGTCTTTGCCGGCGCTGGCGATGTCTTTGATCGCCGCAGACTGCTCCAGTACCAGTTGCGCCTGGGCGACGATACGCTCTCCCAGAGGGGTGGCCTGGACGCGGGTTTTGGAGCGCTCAAACAGGGCAACGCCCAGCTCTTTCTCCAGTTTTTTCACCGCGATGGACAGGGTCGGCTGGCTCACAAAGCAGCGCTCCGCGGCGCGGCCAAAATGCTGCTCCTGGGCCAGGGTCACGATATAACGAAGTTCGTTTAGTGTCATGGCAAACGCAATCAGATGATTCTTGGCGATAGAGTTTATTCATAAATACCCCCCTACGGCCAGTAAAACTGCCGGAACCCAGCTGGTCACGTGTGAAAATGTCTCAAACTAGAAAAAAATGCTATTAGCAATGTTTATAGTTAGTAATTTTTGCTATTAACTACCGATCTTCACCGGTGATATGGCGCTTTTTTTGCTATACATGGAAGGCAAGTGTTCGAAATGCACAAAGCGGAGAATCGCTATGGGAATCTTGTCTTGGATTATTCTCGGTCTTATTGCCGGTGCGCTGGCTAAGTGGATCATGCCTGGTCCGGATCCGGGTGGTTGGATCGTGACCATGATCATCGGTATTGTCGGCGCCTTTATCGGCGGATGGGTTGGCAGCTTTGTCGGCCTTGGCACCACCGGTGGGCTGTCACTGGGCAGCATTATCACCGCGGTAGTCGGTGCAGTGATCTTGCTGTTTATTTACCGGTTGGTGAAATCCAGAGGCTGACCACCGAGCGGTTAGTCAAAAGGATGTCGGGCTCGCAGTACGCTGTGGGCCCGGTTCACAGACTTGATTATCTGAATTGGCTATAAAGAGCCAATAGACTACATACTCACAGTAATTCACAGATTACACTCAACCAACTATTCTAAATGGCCCCGATCGCTTGGGGCGCGGCAATTATTGGGGTCGGAATTCGATACCCGGGGGTTTAATCGAGCGGTTATGGCAAAGGAAAAAGTCTGGATCTTCGGCTGTGGGGATCTGGGGACCCGTCTGGCATTGAAGCTGGATCGCAAGGCCTACGATGTTTTTTGGTGTGCGACGCAATCCGCTGCAAGCGCTGGCCCGCAAGCGTCGGGCCGATGTGGTCAACTGGCGTCGTGGAGACGCCACCAAGGCCGAGGATATCCATCGTCATCTGGCCAATGGTGCCGACGTCGTCATCGCCACCTTCACCCCCGGCGCCAGTACCCCGCAGGCCTACCAGCGTGCCTATGTGGAAACGGCAACCTGCCTGCGCCAGGCCCTGGCGGATATGGAAAAGCCGCCCCGTCTGCTGCTGTGGATCTCCTCCACCCGCGTCTACGGGCAAAGTGGCGATCAGTGGCTGGATGAGCGCTCGCAACCGCTGCCTGGCAGCTATCAGGGTGAAGCCCTGCTCGCCGCGGAAAAAATTGCCCAGCAGAGTGTGGTCGACACCTGTGTGGTGCGCTTTGCGGGTATTTACGGCCCCGGCCGCGACCGCCTTCTGTCTCAGGTACGCGCCGGTCGCTGCGCGCCCCCATCACCGCCGCAGTTCAGCAATCGCATTCACGTCGACGACGCGGTGGGTTTTCTCGCACATCTGATCGAGGGACAAAAGAACGGCATGCCACTGGAAAAGCTGTACATCGGCGCCGACTGTACCCCGGTTCCCATGTACGAGCTGCAGAGCTGGCTGGCCAAATCCATGGGCTACACCAGCGCCCACCTGCGTGAAGAAGTGGCCACCAGCGAACGGCGCTCCAAGAAAATGAGCAACAAACGCATGCTCGATAGCGGTTACGAGATGCTCTATCCCGACTACCGCGCTGGCTACCGCACCCTGCTGGAAAACGACTGAGTCGTAAAGCGGCTGAAAATGAAAAGCCCAAAACCGACTGCGCCGCCCCTGGTGAACCCATCGTGAGCGGCGCATGACATCAATCGGTGTTATCCCGAGATTGTCTCAGATCACCAGAATCCCTTCCGCCTCAAATTGCGCACCTTTCGGCAGCTGGCTCACACCGACCGCCGCGCGCGCCGGGAACGGCTTGGTAAACATCTCCTCCATCACCTCATTGACCGTGGCAAAATTGCTCAGGTCCGTGAGATACAGATTCAGCTTCACCAGATCATCCAGCGAACCATTCGCCGCCTCGCACACCGCCTGCAGATTCTTGAACACCTGCACCGCCTGCTCCCGGAAATCGTCGGAAACCAGCTCCATCGTCTCCGGAACCAGCGGAATCTGGCCAGAAAGATAAATGGTGTTATCCACCTTCACAGCCTGTGAATAACTGCCGATAGCCGCCGGTGCTTTATCCGTTTTTATCACTGCACGATTAGGCATGGATGACCTCTCCCGGCCCGAACGGGGCCACTTGCTAGAAAAAGAAAGCGGGAGAATATAGCGCGGTTTGAAAGGCTTGGGGAGCAGCGGAAAGACCGAAATCCCCAGATGCGGAACCTGTCCACATTCCAGGAATATTCCCGCAAAACCCCACCAATTTTCATAACAAGGTCGCAACAACCATCCGCAAGAACAAATAAAACTGAAGCAACCAAGAAGGCCCGCCTCCGGTGCCCACCCGACAAACGATTGCCGATGAGGTTGTTTGGCGGGTGGGTACCGGAGGCGGGCCGGCCCTGAAAAGGACCACCGGCACTGGGCCGGACCCGTTCAGAGCAAACAGACGAACAGGGCGAAGTGAAATAGGAAGTCAGAATTAAGGACGAGCGATCTTAATCACCGCCGGCAGGTTCCGCAGCCGCTTCATCACCTGCGCCAGATGCACCCGGTTAGCGACTTCCAGCGTCAACGCAATCACACTGTGCTGAGCGTCTTTCTCATCCACATGGATCTGCTCAATACTTGCACCCTCTTCGGTAATGCGGGTCGCCAGACGGGCAATAATCCCCCGCTCGGACTCCACCTCAACCCGCACATCCCCAAGAAACTCGCCCTTTACATCCGGAGACCAGGCCACCGCCATGATATTTTCCGGATGCTCCCGCAACTCCGCGGTATTGCGGCAGGTATCCCGGTGAATCACCACGCCTTTTCCGGAACTGATGTGCCCCATGATCGTATCGCCGGGAATCGGGCGGCAGCAGCGGGCAAAACTGATCAGCATCCCCTCCTGGGCCTCAATGGTCAGTGGCGACGAAATGCTGCTCGCCTCCGTCTCCGTGGTACCCGGTGGTATCAGCAGCTTGGCCGCGGAAAACGCCGCACGGTTGCCCAGTCCGATCTCCTCCAGCAGGTTGTCGAAGGTCTCGCACTTGGCCTCCTTCACTCCGCGCTTGATCTGCTGTTCATCCAGATCCGAAACCTTCAGGTGGAACTTGGTCAGCGCCTTTTCCAGCAGACGGCGGCCGAGCTCGATGGAGTCGTGGTGGCGCTGATGTTTCAGGTAATGACGAATCGCACTGCGGGCCTTCGCCGTCACCACAAAGTTGAGCCAGTTGGGGTTTGGTTGCACATTCTTGCTGGTAAGAATCTCCACCTTCTGCCCGCTCTCCAGCGGCTGCGATAGCGGCGCCAGACGCTGGTTGATGCGCACCGCCACACAGGAATTACCGATATCCGTATGCACCGAATAGGCAAAGTCCACCGCCGTGGCGCCGGCGGGCAGGTCGATAATCTTGCCTTTCGGGGTGAACACGTACACCTCGTCCGGGAACAGATCGATCTTCACGTTCTCGATAAATTCCAGCGAGTCGCCGGCGCGCTGCTGCATCTCCAGCAGGCCCTGCACCCAGCGGCGCGCGCGCACCTGGCTGGCACCACCGGTATTCAGCACCTCGTCACCGGAGGATTTGTACAGCCAGTGGGCGGCAATACCGCTGTTGGCCATCTCGTCCATTTCCTTGGTGCGGATCTGCACCTCGATGGGCACCCCGTGCATACCCAGCAGCACGGTGTGCAGCGACTGGTAGCCGTTGGATTTGGGGATGGCTATATAGTCTTTGAATTCGCTGATCACCGGCTTGTAGAGGTTGTGGATAACCCCGAAGGTCCGGTAGCAGGTGTCCACGCTATCGACGATGATGCGGAAGGCGTAGACGTCCATGATTTCCTTGAACGATTTCTTCTTCGAGCGCATCTTCTGATAAATGCTGTACAGATGTTTCTCGCGTCCGATCACCAGCGCATCGATATTCTCTCGGTCCAGGCGCAGCTCGATGGCGTTCTGGATCTTCTCCAGCAGCTCCTTGCGATTGCCACGGGCGGCTACCAGTGCCGCGCGTAGACGACTGGCGCGCAGTGGATAGATGGCAAAGAAGGAGCGGTCTTCGAATTCGATCCGCACATCGTTCATCCCCAGGCGATTGGCGATGGGGGCGTAGATCTCGAGGGTCTCACGGGCGATGCGCGCGCGCTTTTCCGGCTTGAGTGAGCCCAGAGTGCGCATGTTGTGCAGGCGGTCGGCGAGCTTTACCAGAATCACGCGGATATCCCGGGCCATGGCCAGGGCCATTTTCTGGAAGTTCTCCGCCTGCTTTTCCGCGGGGCTGTCGGTCTCGAACTGGGTCAGCTTGGAGACCCCGTCCACCAGGTCCGCGATTTCCTCCCCAAATTGCTCCGCCAGCGCCGCCTTGGGGATGCCGGTGTCTTCGATGACATCGTGCAGCATGGCCGCGGCCAGGCTCTGGGCATCCATATGCATGCCGGCCAGAATGGTGGCTACGGCGAGGGGGTGGGTAATATAGGGTTCACCGGAACGTCGCTTCTGGCCTTCATGGGCCTGCTCCGCGTAGAAGTAGGCGCGGCGGACGAACTGGATCTGGTCGGGAGGGAGATAGGACGAGAGGCGATGGGCCAGACTGTCGATAGTGTGCAAAGCCGCGATCGCCTCTTAAATTACCTGCAAATCTTGCATTACTGCGTCAAAAATCAGATTACAGGTCCTGCTCGGACAGGAATACCGGTGCCGGCGCGGCGTGCTGTACCGGCTCTTCTTCCGGCTCGTCCAGGATGCTGGCGTCAACGAAGCCTTCTTCGATTTCGCGCAGGGCGATGACGGTGGGCTTGTCGTTTTCTTCCGGCACATGCGGGTCACGGCCGCCGGTGGCGATCTGACGGGCGCGCTTGCTGCCGACAATCACCAGCTCAAAGCGGTTGTCTACGTGGTCGAGGCAATCTTCAACGGTAATACGTGCCATAAATCTTCTGTTCCAGTGTGTAAGTTCGCCCGGCTGGGCAAAATTGACGAATTCTGTTGTCTGTGCGGTCAGTGCCGGCACGGACGGGGTTGACTATTCTACCGGACCGCGCGGTGTACGCAAATCGAACAGCACTTCGGGGCCTAAATAAACCTCGGGGTATGTGTTCTGCGAGTTTTGTGGCGGCACCGCTACCGGGTACGGCTTTCTGAGACACGCCGTGAACCCATCCCTGGGGGCTCTTCCGCGAGGTCCCTCTCGCGGAAGGTCTCAGAAAGCCGTACCCGGCATCGGCGCCTTCGCCCGGAATTTCGTGTGTTCTACTGACTGCGCAGCAACGACTGCAGCAGGCTGGAGTGACGCTCTTGCTGTCGAACCAGTCGCTGGCGCTCCGCCACCATAATTGCGCGCAGCTCATTCAGGGCGGTGGTGAAATCGTCGTTGATCACCAGGTAATCGGTCTCCACATAGTGGGACATTTCATCGATGGCCTGGGCCATGCGCTTGTCGATCACCGCCTGATCGTCCTGACCGCGCCCGGTGAGGCGCTCCGACAGAGCCTGCTGCGACGGCGGCAGGATAAAAATGCCCACTGTCTCCGGCATCAGTTTGCGCACCTGTTCCGCACCCTGCCAGTCGATTTCCAGAATCACATCGCGGCCGCTGGCGAGGGTCTCTTCCACCCACGCCCGGGAGGTGCCGTAATAGTTCTCGAATACCTGGGCGTGCTCCAGGAAAGCGTTCTCCCCAAGCATGGCGAGGAAGCCATCGTGATCCACAAAATGATAGTTGATACCGTCGATCTCACCGGGGCGCATGGGCCGGGTGGTGTGAGATACGGATACGGTGACCTGGGTATCGGCCTCGATCAGCGCCTTTACCAGACTGGTTTTACCGGCGCCGGAGGGTGCGGAGACCGTATAGAGAGTACCTGTGGACACGGCGAACCTTGCAGCAGTTGGGTGAAGCGGGAGTGGTTGGGCGGGAATTATAACGAATGCCAGTGGCTGGGTGCGAACGCATTACAGGCGCCCCCCGACCGGTGCTGGGGGCAAAGTGTTGGGCTTTTCCGGTCTGCCGGCCACGGGGAGGCCGATTTTCCGAACCCGGTCGGGGGTGCCTGCGGGATCTCAACCTGAGGGACTTTGGGGAGGCCCCGGGCTACTGCGGATCCCTAGCGTTAATGACTAACGGAAGTGACTGTATCGTCTTTATGGGTAAAAACCAACACCCACCAGGCAGTCCCGCTCACCAGGCAGTAACCGGCAACCGGGGCCCAGATGACAGCGGGAAACAGTGGGGTGGTGGCGCCCAGCAGCGCCAATCGCGCCAGTTCCCACCGGCGGGTACCGGGTTCGCCATCGAGAATGCGGCCGTTGATGACGAGGCCAATGACCAGCATCAGAACCAGCAGTGCGGTGAGGCCATAGCCGAGCTCCGTGCTGAACTGCAGGAGCAATAGGGTGGCGACTGAATAGATCACGTGTTGCGCCAGTGCGTACCCGCGCAGGCCGCGACTGACCTGGGGGTCGAAGCGCTGGAAGTTGTCCAGATCCCCACTGGGGACCGGCATCGCTGCCTCGGCATCCGCCGGGCGGTAGCCGGTCGCGCGGAACCAGAGGGTAAACTTTTCTTTCCAGCTTTGTGTATACACCGCGTCCAGCCACATGCGCTTGAAGTGCTGGAGGTTGGCCGCCAGTGGGTCGAAGGTATTCAGTGGTTTGCGCACCCCGTAGATACAGGGCTGGTCTTCAAGCTCCTCCTGATAGGTGCCGAACAGCCGGTCCCAGATGATCAGTACGCCGCCGTAGTTGCGGTCCACATACACCTTATTCTGGGCGTGGTGCACCCGGTGGTTGGACGGGGTGACCAGGATCCACTCCATCCAGCGAACCTTGGGGAATTTCTGCGTGTGTACCCAGAACTGATAGATCAGGTCGATGGCGCCGGCGGTAATCAGCACTTCTGGCGGCATGCCGACCAGCAGCAGCGGCAGATAGAAGATCCAGCCCAGGGGCACCAGATCGCTGGACTGGCGCAGGGCGGTGGTGAGGTTGTAGTCCTCACTCTGGTGGTGCACCAGGTGCTCCGCCCAGAAGATATTGATCTCGTGGCAGATACGGTGCTTCCAGTAGTAGCAGAAGTCGTAGGCGATCACCGCCAGCACCAGGTGCCAGGGATTATCCAGGGACCAGTTGATGCCAAGGCTCTGGTAAGTGGGTTCCAGCCACTGGTACAGCGGGATATACAGCAGCATCAGGATGCCCACCTTCACCAGCCCCAGAGTGCGGCTCAATATGCCGGCACCCAGGCTGCCAATGGCGTCATTCAGGCGATACAGCCCCCAGCCGCGCCAGCGGTCCAGGGTCAACTCGATCAGTACGGCGAGCAGGAAAAAGGGAATGGCGGCGGTAACGAGTCCCACGGGCACCTCGAAGCTTGTCTGGCTATTGTTGTTGTGATCTTGCCAGCCATACTGCCACAGGCCGCCACCTGCACAATGTCCCCGGAGACCGGATTTCGAAATCCGTCGGCTAATCCTGAAGATCAGCGGAATAGCTGAGTTATTAGTGATGCTACCGCGTCTTTATTCCCGGTAGCGCGCAGATAACTGCGCAATCCAATCAGCTGGATCTGGAACTGACGTGCCGCGAGGGCGGTATCGGTGTCCGCTGGCAGTTCGCCATTGGCGACGGCCTGGGCCAGTGCTTTCTGGAAGCGCTGTTCGGTGGCTGCCAGCAGTTTGCGGGTTTCGCTCAACAATGCTGCTTCCCCCTCTTCCAGTTCCGACAGCGATTTCGCCAGCAGGCACAGTTCGCTTGGTGCGTCGTCTCCCCCTTCAAGAATGACGTGGCGCAAGAAGGCGCGCAGGCCTTCGGTGACCGCGCTGTGCTGGCTCAGGATCTGGGATAGCTGACCGGCCATACTCTCTGCATAAAAGTGGAGAACTTCGTTGAATAGCCCTGATTTGCTGCCAAATGCGGCATAAATGCTGCCTGGCTTCAGGTTGGTGGCCTGCTGGATATCCCGGGTGGAGGTGCCGTGGTAACCCTTTTGCCAGAACAGCCGCGTGGCGCTTTCCAGCACGTCCCGGCGATCGAATTTTGCGGTATTGGCCATGATGCTCTACCTGGTTTGGGGTTGAACAGGTGCTCAATGTTATGTCCGCCGGAGGTTTTCAGCAAATCGGGTGGCTCTGTTGAACGCTTGCTCAAAATTGGGTAGGGTGTGCATTGTTGATCAGTTGCTCAACAGTTTTGGGCCGCTAACACTACTGTGGTTGGCCGAGCTGATCGCTATCACTTACCTAACGATCTACATACCCGGAGGTACGATATGTCCGATTTCAAGATCCACGATATCGAAAGCGCGCCCGAAGACAGCAAGTCGCTGCTGCAGAACTCTATTGACGCTTTTGGTTCCATTCCCAACCTGCACGGGGTCATGGCGGAGGCGCCCACCGCACTGAAGTCCTACCAGGTATTGCACGAGCAGTTCCTTAATACCTCGTTTTCTGCGGAAGAAAAAACCGTGGTATGGCAGGCAATCAATGTGGAACACGGTTGCCACTATTGTGTGCCGGCCCACAGCGCCATTGCCAAGTCCATGAAGGTGGATGATCAAATCAATGAAGCGCTGCGCAACAAGGAGCCCCTGCCCAGCGAGAAACTGGAAGTGCTGCGCGACACGACCCTCGCCATCGTGCGCGATCGCGGAGTGGTCTCCGACGAGGTGCTGCAGCGGTTTTACGATGCGGGCTACGGCCACCAGCAACTACTGGAGATCATCGTCGGGGTTGCCCAGAAAGTGATGAGTAATTACATCAATCACTTTGCGGATACGCCGGTGGATAAACAGTTCCAGTCTTTTGTGAAGTAGCCGCGCAACCTCACGCACCGCGCTCTGCCACAAAAAAGGCCGGCAAATGCCGGCCAATCAAGGAGGGAGTGGTTTGGTGCTTTCGATCAGGGCGCGGCTTCAGCCTGCAGGGTTACCCCGGAGTAGTCACTGTATCCGCGAATACTGATGTACCAGGTCCCTGCCTGGGGGTTATTGAAGCTGCAGCTCTCGTCGTTGCCCCAGCGATAGGGGCGGCAGTCGTAGCTGCCGGTGGTGGGCTGGCTGCCGAAACGCACGTACAGGTCGCCATCGCCACTGCCGCCACTCATCAGCACTTCCAGCGTGCTCATGCCACTGTTCACGTCCAATGTGAAATGCTGCCAGGCATTGGCTGAGCCGGATACGTTGGTCTCGGTCCAACCGCTGGCGCCGCCACCGCTGCCGCCCTCATCAAAACTCCCCACCAGGCTGACGCCGGAGAAGCTGCTATAGGCGCGCACCATCACGTGATAGGTACCGGCCTGCACATTGCTAATGGAGCAGGTTTCGTTGTTGCCATTTTGGTAGGGGCGGCAATCGTAGCTGCCGGTAGTGGGCTGGCTGCCGTACTGCACGTACAGGTCGGCATCGCCGCTGCCGCCGGAGATCTGGAAGCTCAGATTGCTGGCTCCAGCCGGGACTTCCAGAGTGAAGCGCAGTTCCTGACCCGAGCTTGCAGACAGGCCGGTCTCGGCCACTCCATTGGTCAGCTCGCCATCACCGGGCTGCGGGTCGCCGCCGCCCCCACCGTTGGCAGCGTTCACCGCAGCCGCTGCGTCGACAATACCGGTCCCGCACTGACTGCAGGAGCCGGGGAAGTTGCGCGCGGTGCTTTTGAGTATGGATTCCACCTCATCCGGGGTGATACCTCCGTCCACTGCGTAGAGCAGTGCTGCAGCGCCGGCTACGTGTGGAGCGGCCATGCTGGTACCCTGATAGAAGGCATAGTTGTCACTGCCCGGTCCCTGGGTGCCGCTGTTCAGGGTGGAAAGCACGCCGTTGGAACTCACCGAGGTTTCGCCCCCGGGTGCCGCCACATCCACCACGCTGCCGTAGTTTGAGTAATAGGCGCGGCTGCCTGCGCGGTTGGTGGAGGCTACGGTAACTACGCCATTACAGCTGGCCGGGCTGTAATTACCGGCGTTGGCGTTGGAATTACCCGCGGCCACCACCACGGTGGTGCCGAGACTGCGCGCAGTGTTGATGGCATTTTGCGTGGTGGTGTCACAGCCACCGCCTCCACCAAGGCTCAGGTTCAGCACCTGGGCCGGGTTGGCGTTGGTAGGAACGCCGCTGACGTTGCCGCCGGCGCCCCAGATAATGCCATCGGCGATATCCGAGGTGTAACCACCACAGCGGCCGAGTACACGAATAGGGACAATTTTGGATTTGTAGGCAACGCCTGCCACACCGCTGCCGTTATTGGTTACCGCAGCAATGGTCCCCGCCACGTGGGTGCCGTGCCAGCTGCTGTTGCGTGCCGGTTCCCCGGTGCCACAGGCCCCCGCCGGTGACCAGTCGCCAGGGTCGCTGGCGTCGCTGTCACGACCATTACCATCCTGAGCCACGGTGGTATCAGAGATCATGTCATAACCGGGCAGCAGGTTGGCATTGAGGTCCGCGTGGGGGCGGTAGCCGGTGTCGATAACACCAACCACGACCCCTTCGCCCTGGGTCACATCCCATGCGGCCGGTAGATTCAGGCCGCCGGTCGCCTCAAAATAATGCCACTGTTGGTTGTAGTAGCTGTCGTTGGGGGTGGCCATGGGTTGCATCAAGCGATCGGGCTCCGCGTACTCCACCTGCGGGTCTTGCTGCAGGCGCGCAATGATTGCGTCGAGTTCCGCCTTGCTTGTGCGCTTTTCCAATTTCATCAACTGCGCACCGGTGGCCAGGCGCCGCATATGCTTAAAGCGATGGCCGGCGGTTTGCGCAACGCGGTCGATGGCGGTCTGGGACATCGCCGTCGCATTGGCTCCGGCCATGGTGTTTTTGTACTTCACAATAATGCGATCGGTAATCACCTCGTCTGCTGCTACCGACATGGCAGAGAGTTCAGGTTCAACCGCATGAGCCGAAAAACTTGCACCGAAACTGGCGCTCAGCAGAAGCGTCGCGGCGCCGAAAATAGCACCGGGGGAAGGTTTCAATAACGCTGATAATTTCATTGTTGCGAATTTCTCCATAATTATTTTTATCGGCGGAGCTGGGTAGAGCCGCCGTAATGACACCGCGGAACTCCTGCGCGGCGACCCGCAAATATCCCCGCAATTTTGTTACGGATTTATTTAACAAGGTTCTTATATAACGAGGAGATTCATTTCGCCCACAATTAAAAATGGGGACAATTCTTTGGAATTCGCGCCAAAATTAGGCTTTAAGTGGTACGATCGTAACCCTTTGAGGGTCCGGTGTGATGAAGGTCTCGGCGGCTGGCAGCGAATTGATTTTTGGGCGATTGCTCAATATTTGCACCGCTCAGGTGTCCGCTGACCCGGCGCGGCGCTGGGTCAGAATGAAGCCCAGCAAGCCGATCACCGGTCCCGGTAGCAGCAACCAGACCGAGGACGGGCCTATCCGCTCGAACAGTGCACTGGCTCCGGAAATGGCGACGAGGGTGATGGCAAAACCGATGGAATTCTGAATGGCCAGTGCCGCGCCCACCAACTCGCGCGGGCAGGCAGCGGCGGAGAGTGCAGAAAATTGCGGCGAGTCTGCGATGACCGTGGCGCCCCAAAAGAGAAGCAGAGCGGCCATGCCGGCCGCCGGCAGCCTGTCCCACAGTAAAGCAAACACCAGCGCACAGCAGCCAGAAGCGGCGAGCGCTGTGAGGGCGACCGGCCCACTGCCAAATTTTCGTGAAAGTGTACCGCCGATGACACAGCCCAGTGCCCCCGCGGCGATAATCGTAAAGGACAGACCGGGAATACCCAGTGCAGGAAGCCGTTCGGGCAGGACGGTGCTGGAAACCAGTAGTGGTACCAGCGCCCAGAACGCATAGAGTTCCCACATATGCCCGAAGTAACCCCAGGCCGCGGCGCGAAAGCGGGGGATGCGAAACGCCTGGAATACCGCCGGTTTGGTGATTCCCCGGGTTTTGGTGACAGGCTGTCTCTGCGGCTGCGGCAGGTGCGGCCCGTCGCCGAGGTAATACACCAGGGCGGCCGCAACCAGCGCCAGCAGCGAAGACGCGGTAATAATCCACTGCCAGGGCAATCCCGCACCGGCTTCCCGTAGCCCGTGGGGCAGCGCGGTACCCAGGGTGAGCATTGCCACCAGCTGTGCCAGCGCCGCACCGGCACGGTCTGGTTCCCAGCTCACAATCAGTTTCATGCCCATGGGATAAATACCGGCAAGGCACACGCCCACGAGAAAACGAAACACCATCGCACTGGTCAGCCCGTCTGCCAGCCACGCGAAGCAAGCGTTGAACAGGGCGCCCGCCAAGGCGCTTGCGATAAGAATATGGCTCGCGCGAAAGCGGTCCGCGATTCCCCCAAGGGCAAGGACCAGCGTGCCCAGAATAAATCCGCCCTGTACCGCATTGGTCAGCCAGGCCACATCGGTCACACTGATCTGCCAACTGAGTACAAGATCCTCTGCCGCGCTGTTGGCGCTGAACCACAGGGAGGTCCCCAGTAGCTGAGCCAGGGCGATAATGGTAATCGGGCTTGAAATTCGCATGAAAAAGGAAACCGGATATCCGGCCTAACTGGCGTCGGGCCGTGTATTTTTTGCTTCGATCCAGCGGCTCATAAACTCTTCCGCACGGTGTTCCGTGCGCTGCAGAATTCTGCCCCAGATGTTGCGGTTGCGATGGGCATGCAGATCGGCGGCGATGGCATTCAGCCGCTCGACAAAAGCCTGCGCATGTTGTGCATAAGAAAAGCCCTCGACCAAAGCCTGTGTGCCGGCCTCGCGGACGGCCTGCCAGTGGGGCTCGCTTTGATAAATGCGCGCGGCAATATCCGCGAACGGACCCGGATCATCGTTCAGCGGGTAGCCCCAGGCATCCGCTGGCGCCATCGACTCGGCGCCTACCGGCGTGGTAATGGTGGGCGTTCCACTCAGCCAGCCGTCGAGAATTTTGCCCTTCTGGCCGGCGCCGAAGCGCAGTGGTGCGAGATTCAGCCGGTACTGGGACAGGGTGGCCAGCGCATCGTCGGTGCGCCCGATAATCCGCAAACCGGATTTGGGATTGTGAAATCGCTGCATGGCGTGGTCCGCGTAGGCGCCGTACACGTGGCACTCCACGCCGGGCAGCAACGGTCGCAGTGCGGGCCAGATTGCTTCGGCAAGCCAGGCCACCGCGTCGCGATTCGGTGCGTGCTTGAAGCCGCCGATCATTGCCAGATGACGGCGCTCGGCGAAACCGGGTGTTGCTGTTGGCTGTGGAAATTCCCGTATCAGAAAAGGCAGATAGTGCAGCTGCCAGGCCGGCAGGCCGAAGTGCGTTTTAAGTAGATCCACCTCTACCTGGGAAATCATGAGGATGAGATCGCAGCGTGCCATGGCGGCGATCTCGCGCTCGGCACTGGCGTTAAACAGGTTTACCGGTTGACCACTTTTCAGGGCCTGGTGGCGCGCCTCGCGCAGGCTGTGAAAATCGCTGGTATCCAGAACCGTCACTGCCTGGGGGCACTGCGCCCGCACCCGCCAGCCAAACTGCTCTTCCATCATAAAGCGATCGTAGATCACCAGAGACGGGTCGAGCGCGCGCACCCAGTCGTCAAAGCGGGAATCGTTGACGGCGATCTGGTGTTCGCCGTATCCGGTAGTCGCCTGAAACGGCGTAGGCTGAGCCGGACTACCGATCTCAATCCGGTAGCCCACTTCATTCAGCAGGTCGAGAATATCCAGGGTCCGCCGGCCGGCGGCAGTAGACGCGGGCTCTGGCCACTGCTTGGCGATCAGCAGAGCGGTTTTTTTTGTGGCGGGGTTGGTACTGCGGGGCATCGGCTGATTATTCGATATTCTGCACCTGCTCGCGCATCTGTTCGATCAATACTTTCAGCTCGACCGCGGCCTGGGTGGTATCGGTCACCACCGCTTTGGAGGAGAGTGTATTGGCCTCGCGGTTGAATTCCTGCATCAGGAAATCCAGGCGACGACCGATGGGGCCGCCGTTTTTGAGGACGCGGCGGGTTTCAGTGATATGCGCGTCGAGGCGGTCGAGCTCTTCATCGACGTCCGCTTTCTGCGCGAGGATGGCGATCTCCTGCTCGATGCGATCTCTGTCGATCTCTTCGAGCAGTTCCTCCAGGCGGCCTCGCAGCTTGTCGCGCTGGTTCTGTAAAATCTGCGGCAGCAGTGCGCGAACGGTGGCCACCTGCTCGTCGATACCTTTGATGCGCGCCTCGATAAAACCGGCCAGCTCCGCACCTTCCCGTTCACGGTTATCCACAACCTGCGCCAGCGCTTGCCTGAAACCGTCGAGTATGGCCTTGGCCTGTTCCTCCGCATCGGTTTCCGGTTCGGCGATGACACCGGGCCACTTCAGTATTTCCAACGGGTTCACTGGCTGGCTTTGTGGTGCCACCTGGGCTGCGGCATTCAGCAGCTCCTGCGCCAATGCCTGATTCACCTTGATACCGGTCACCTCACCGCTATTGGCTTTCAGGTTCAGAGTCATTTCCACCTTGCCGCGATTCAGGGTCTTGCGCAGCAGTTCCCGCAATTTGGGCTCCAGTGCGCGGCCGGCTTCCGGCAGGCGGAAATGAGGCTCCAGGTAGCGATGATTGACGGAGCGCATTTCCCACACGGCGGTGCCGGTGGAATAGTTGACTTCCGCGCGCCCGAAGGCGGTCATGCTGCGCACTTTGTTGTTGGCCATAATATTGCCGTACTCCGGAAATACAGTGAGGTCAGGGGTAAAAAACAGCGGCAAAGCATAGCACAGGGTGATTGCGTGCTTTGATGGCTATAATGCCGGGCTCCGAAAGTGAACCATGACATTCGTCGAAATTTTCTAAAGATCAGAGGTGCTATATGCAGCGACCCAGCGGCCGCAAACCGGAACAACTGCGCGATGTGCGCATCACCCGCAACTATACCCGTCACGCAGAGGGCTCGGTGCTGGTGGAATTCGGTGACACCAAAGTGCTGTGCAATGCTTCGGTGGCGGCGGAAGTGCCGCGCTTCCTGCGCGGCCAGGGCAGCGGCTGGATCACCGCGGAATACGGCATGTTGCCCCGCTCTACCGGCTCCCGTATGGGGCGTGAGGCGGCCCGAGGCAAACAGGGTGGCCGCACGGTGGAGATACAGCGACTGATTGGCCGCTCCCTGCGTGCCGCGGTCGATCTGAAGGCCCTGGGTGAGCATCAGATCACCCTCGATTGCGACGTGATTCAGGCCGATGGCGGCACCCGTACCGCGTCGATTACCGGCGCCTGTGTGGCCCTGGTGGACGCCATCCGCTTTATGCAGCGGGAAAAGATGATTGCCACTGATCCATTGAACAATATGGTCGCGGCAATCTCAGTAGGGATTTATGACGGTGAAGCGGTGCTGGATCTGGATTACCCGGAAGACTCCAATGCGGATACCGATATGAATCTGGTGATGGCAGAAGACGGCGGTATGATCGAGGTGCAGGGCACCGCAGAAGGCGCACCGTTTACCGAGCATCAGTTCGCGGAGATGTTGGCGCTTGGCAAGGCGGGCATCAAGGAGTTGGTCGAGCTACAGAAGAAAGCGCTGGCGGAATAGGTGGTGGATGCGCTTTGCTTATCCACCCTACTCCAGTTCGGAGGATACGCAGGATGGTTGCCGTAGGGTAGATAAGCGCAGCGCATCTACCAGCTCGGCTGGCCACAAACGAAAAAGGGCCCGCTGGTTTTCCAGCGGGCCCTTTTTCGTGATGTTGGAAATCAGACTTCCAGGTCGTAATCCATGATCAGTGGCAGGTGGCTGGAAAATTTGACGTTCTTGTTGATAGCGCCGTATTCGATCTTGTTTTTCAGGGTCTGCGACACGATCTGCATATCGGTACGCCAGCCGTCGCCCTGACCCGGTTCGCCGCTTGGCCACCAGGTAAATTCATCGGCATCTTTGACCACCCGGCGGAAGGCGTCGATGTAGCCGATCTCGTTGAACAACTGGTCCAGCCAGCGCTGCTCGTGGCGCATGAATCCGGGGGTGTCCTGATGGTCCTGCCAGTTCTGCACGTCGGCGCGACGGTGTGCCATGCCCCAGTTGCCGCAGAAAATAAAATCCCGGCGCTTGCGGCTGATCTTGGCCAGATGGGCCTGCATATCGTCAAAGAACTGGACTTTCACCTCCAGTGACGCTTCGTCCGTGGCGACCGGCGCCAGCAGGGAGCCAACGCTCAGGCGTTCAAAGTCCGCCTGCAGGTAGCGGCCGTACATATCCACACCGTTGGCAAAGCCCATACCGTAAATCAGCGCTTTCGGCTGGGCACGGGTATAGATGGCGACGCCATTTTCATGGGGGGTGCCAGAATCGAAGAAATAGCTGTAGTAGCCGTCCGGATGGAAGATGGGGTGATCCAGCTCCGGTTCCAGTGAGCGCAGATCCTGGAGGCAGATGATGTCTGCGTCCTGTTCTGCCAGCCGGTCGTAAAGCCCGCGCTGTGCAGCCTGATGCACACCATCCACGGACAAACTCACTATTCGCATTATTAGCCCCTTACCAGCGGACTGTGTAAAATTGCAGTCGTTATTCGTCTGAACATTTTTCGATTGCCGCCCCCCTTTCCGTGGGGACCTTCCTTCACCTTAGCCAATAGTTATCAAATTGCCATGCAGCAGTACCAGCGCGACTTTATTCAACTGGCCCTGGAGCACGATGTGCTCTGTTTCGGAGATTTTACGCTGAAATCCGGGCGCCAGAGCCCCTATTTCTTCAATGCCGGCCGTTTCCACAGCGGTGCGGCGCTCGCCGCACTGGGCAATGCCTACGCGGAGGCGATTCTTGCCTCTGGAGTGGAGTTTGATGTCATATTTGGGCCGGCCTACAAAGGCATCCCGCTGGGTGCGGTGACCGCGGTGGCGCTGGCACAGAAAGGCGTCGATAAACCCTTCTGTTACAACCGAAAAGAGGCCAAGGACCACGGCGAGGGCGGAACCTTAGTGGGTGCGCCGCTTAAAGGCAAGGTTTTGATCATTGATGATGTGATTACGGCGGGTACGGCCGTACGCGAGGTGATGCAGATCATCCAGTCGGAAGGTGCGCAGCCTGCCGGTGTGGTGATCGGCCTGAACCGTCAGGAAAAGGCCAATGACGACACCGATCTTTCCGCAATCCAGCTTGTTGAGCAGGAATACAGCATTCCTGTGATCGGGATTGTAGAACTGGATGATATTATTTCTTATCTTAAGTCGGAGGCTGCCAGCGACGAGCTGCTGCAGCGAATCATCGGCTATCGCAAGCAGTATGGTGTTTCCTCTGAGGGTTAGGCGGGCAGGAGCACGCAATTGATCCAATCGGGCTAACTACACGGTGTCTCGCCTGGGGTACTCTGTTGAAAACACATTGAGGTAGGTGTTCAGGAGAGATCGGCCCGGATAACGACCATTGGCCGTCGTTGGCGGGAAGCACAGGGCGGTGCCGCGGACCGACAATTGGCGCTTAGTAGACAATAAACAATGAGGCAGGTGTGAAAACCGCACTCGCGCTGGCATTGACCGGTGCCCTTCTGACACTGGATGTCGGAGCTGCAGGCTCGGGGTGGGATGGCAAGAAGCTATACCGCTATACCAACGAACACGGCGTCCAGGTGCTGGACGACGTTGTGCCTCCACGTTATGTGGCCGGCGGTTACGAGGTGCTGACGATTTCGGGGCGTGTTCTGGAGGTGGTGGCGCCGGAGCTGACTGGCGAGGAACTGGAAGAAAAGCAGCGCCGGGAAGCCCAGATGGAAGCGGACCTGCAGCTGCTCAAACGCTACAACAGCCTTGCCGACATCGAATCGGCGCGTAAGCGCAAGCTGGCGATCGTGCAGCAGGATATGGCAATCCTGCGCTCCAATATGGCCTCTCTTAACCGTCAGATCGAAAACGAAGAGTCTGCGGCCGCGCGCACCCAGCGTAATGGCGGCACGGTATCCGCCGAGCTGCTGGCACGTATTGAGAATTTGAACAAGGAAGTGGCAGTGGTGGCACAGCGCCTGTCACTGCGTGAGAAGGAAGCGGTGGCCATCAATAGCGAATTTGATGCGGCGGCCAGCCGTTATCAGGAAATCGCCGGCAACTAACCTCGTTGGCAGCTGCCAGTGCCACCGCTTCCGATCCGTCAATCTACTTGGCTTATCCCTGCGCGGTCAGCGCACTTTCCCGGAAAAACCCTGCAACCAGCACCGGCCACTGTTCAGGCCAGTACTCGGTGGGCTTGCGTTTGAAGCCGCTGCGCACGTACTGGACAATGCGTCCTTCGGCACTGGCCAGCAGAAGGTTGGCGGCGGCGGTCAGGGGAATGGCGGGGCGCAGCTGCTCGCGCAGTTCCGCTTCTCGCAGAATCTGCTTGAGTTGGGTCTCGAGGCGGTCGAATAGCTGCAGAATACGGCCGTGCAGGCGTTCGGTTTCACCGGTCAGTGCATCGCCGGTGAGCAGCCGGGTGATCCCGGGGTTGCGCTCACAGAAGGCCAGCAACAGGTGCAGAATTTTCTGACAACGTGCCAGTGCACTGGGCTCATCCTGCATGATCAGCTTGATGCGGCTGAAGATGGTCTCTTCGATAAACTCGATGAGGCCTTCGAACATTTTGGACTTACTGGGAAAGTGGCGGTACAGCGCCGCCTCAGAGAATCCCACCTCTTTGGCCAGTGCCGCGGTGGTGATGCGGGCGCCAGGGCTGGCTTCCAGCATGTGGGCCAGAGCCTGCAGAATCTGCTGGCGCCGATTGATTTTTTCGCTGCTCATGAACTGCCTTTGCCCGGAGTATTCAGCCGGGATCTGATTTTGTTGTTGTGCCGGTCCTGTTCTCGAAACCTGGCCTGGTGGCGCCGGGGGTCAGAAGCCCGCTATTTTTTAGCAAAGTTTGAGGCGCCAAAAGCCGGTGAACCTGCGCCAGAATCGTAACGATTCGGCGCCACGGCATCAATTGTTAGTGATCGTTAACACCGGTTATGTGACCGGGATCACGCAGGGGGTGGCTTATTCCTCATTCAGGGTCGCGTTGGTGATCAGGGTGCCGACACCGGTATCGGTAAAGATTTCCAGCAGTACCGCGTGTGGGACGCGTCCGTCGATAATATGCGCCGAGGTCACGCCCGCTTTCACCGCATCCAGTGCGCAGGCGATTTTCGGAAGCATGCCCCCGTAAATAGTGCCGTCGGCAATCAGGCCGTCCACTTCCAGTGTGGAAAGACCGGTGAGCACCTCTCCCTGCTTGTCCTGCAGCCCCGCCACATTGGTGAGCAACATCAGCTTTTCGGCCTTCAGGTATTCAGCGATCTTGCCGGCCACCAGGTCGGCGTTGATGTTGTAGGATTCGCCATCGCGCCCCACGCCGATGGGCGCAATCACCGGGATGAAATCGCTGTTGATCAGCATGTCGATGACACCGGTATCGACACTCTCCACTTCGCCCACGTGACCGATATCGATGATCTCCGAGGCATGCAGGCCGGCGGTGTCCTCTTTGCGGCGCAGCTTTTTCGCGCGGATCAGCAGGCCGTCTTTGCCGGTCACGCCTACTGCGCGACCGCCATTTTTATTGATCAGGTTGACGATCTGCTTGTTCACGGTGCCGCCGAGGACCATTTCCACCACATCCATGGTTTCGCTATCGGTTACGCGCATGCCATCGACAAAGCGGGATTCAATACTGAGTTTGTTGAGCAGATCGCCGATCTGCGGGCCGCCGCCGTGCACCACCACCGGGTTCATGCCCACCAGCTTCATCAGGATCACATCGCGGGCGAAGCTGTTCTGCAGCTCCTCGTCCACCATGGCGTTGCCACCGAACTTGACCACCACGGTCTTGCCGATAAACCGCTGGATATACGGCAGTGCTTCGTTGAGAACCTGTGCAACGCGCAGGGCGGATTTCTGATCCAGGGACATAGCGTTTTCCTTACTGCTTCAATAGGTCAGCCGGCGGGTAACACCAGGGCTGAGTCAATTTTGTGGAGCTGGCTGGCCACCTGCTCGCGGATGCGGGCGAGGGCCGCCTCGTCGTCGGCCTCAAAGCGCAGGGTCAGGGCGGCGGTTGTGTTCGAGGCGCGCACCAGCCCCCAGCCATCGGCGAATTCAATACGCAGGCCGTCAATGGTATTGAGGTCTGCCCCGTCGAACTTGCCTTCGCTGCGCAGTCGGTCGATCAGCGCGAATTTGTCCTGCTCGGCGACGGGCAGCAGAATCTCCGGGGTATTGACCATCTGCGGTAACGAGTCGAGGAGTTCGTCGAGGCTCTGTTCGCGCAGGGCCATGATTTCGAGGATGCGCGCGGCGGCGTAGATACCGTCATCAAAGCCGTACCAGCGGTCCTTGATAAAAATGTGCCCGGAAAGCTCGCCACCCAGCAATGCGCCGGTTTCCAGCATCTTGGTCTTCATCGGCGCGTGCCCGGTTTTCCACATGATCGGGCGGCCGCCATACTGGGTCACCAGATCCGCCAGTGCACGGGAGCTCTTTACGTCGAACACGATATCCGAGCCCGGGTTGCGCGCGAGGATATCCCGCGCCAGCAGCATCACCAGCTGGTCGGCCCAGACAATACGGCCGCTGCCGGTGATCAGGGTTACCCGATCACCATCTCCGTCCAGGGCGATGCCCAGGTCGGCATTCTCACTTTTTACTGCGGCGATCAGGTCCTGCAGGTTTTCCGGCCGCGATGGGTCTGGGGCATGATTGGGGAAATTGCCGTCGACGTCGCAGTAGAGGGGCTCGACGGCACAGCCAAGTTGTTCAAACAGCTCCGGTGCCAGTCTGGAAGTGGCACCGTTGCCCGCGTCGATGACAATATTGGGCTGGCCCGCCAGCGCCACATCGTTGAAGATCTCGTCGATATACGCAGCGCTGATGTCCTGGGCACTGTGGCTGCCCTTGCCGCTGGAAATCTGCACGCTCTGCATGATGCCGTGTAGCTCGCGCAGTTGTTCATCCGCCAGTGGGCGGCCGTTCATGACAATCTTGAAGCCATTGTACTCGGCGGGGTTGTGGCTCGCGGCCACCATCACGCCGCTGTTGGCATTTTTGCCCTTGGCGCAGGCAAAGTAGAGCACCGGTGACGGGACCAGGCCCAGGTCCACCGCGTTACAGCCGCTTTCCAGAATGCCCTCGATCAGACAATCCCTGAGCAGCTCGCTGCTGTTGCGACCATCGCGCCCAACCAGCAATAACTTCTGCCCCGCCTGCAGGGCGATAGTGCCGAGTGCACGACCGAGCTGGTACGCGAAAGGCTCGTTGATCTCCTCTCCGGCAATACCGCGGATATCGTAGGCGCGGAACACGTGCGCGGGAATTTCCGTGCTCGGTGTGCGCATCAGATCCCTCGCCGAAGATTCTTCGGCCTGTGGCGCTGCGGGTGCGGGAGAGGGGGCAGCGGCGACCATCGTACTGGTGCTCTGTTTTGGCTGAGGAGGATGGCCGAGATCCTGTTTGCTCAGGCCTTTTTTGACCGTACTGCCACCTCGGCGCCCGCCTTTTTCCCAGGGGGCCGCGCCACCGTCAGCGGGGACCAGTTTCCAAAGGGCGAATACGGTGGCGAGCAGGCCGATGGCGGCGACACAATAGATCCACAGTGCGGGAACTCTGTGTTGGGCGGCGAAGGTGGTGGACGGCGTAAAGGATACTTTCAGATAGCTTCCAGCAACGGCGGCAGAGGTGGTGTCACCACCGGTGGAATGGGTGGATGCATTCCAGAGTGGGCGCGCCGGTCCGTCGGGAAACTGCTGCGCGATCTGAATGTTGCCTGAGACAGAATCCAGCTTTGCCAGCTCGCGCTCGAATACGTCAAAGGGTTGTGCAACCAGCAACGCGCCGTCGGCTTCCGGTCGCGCACTGTAAAGTTGCCACTGATTATTGTCGTCGCGCAAAAATTCCGGCTTCTGGCTCCCCTCCTGCTTGCTGCGTTTGAGCAGGTCAACCAGGGCAAAATTGAGCGGGGGGCTGCCGGCACCCACATGCAGCTGATCGGCGGTAAAGTATTGTACCGATGCCTGGGTAACCGCACTGGTACCGGTACGGATGGCGGATACCTGCGGCGGTTTCAGGGTGGCCAGCTGTTGTTGTCGCTGGCCAAAAAAGCCCTGCAGTTGACGGGCGTATTCATCGGCTTTTTGCTGCGACGCCTGGCGCACACGGTCGATATTGTGTTTGTTGACCACATTTGTGGTCAGCAGGTGCGCGCCTCCCAGCCATAAGGCGGCGGCCAGTAGTGCGGGCAGCGTCATACCGCTATGCCACAGCGGTTTCCTCGGAATGTTTGCTTGTTCGGCCACGACTTAACAGTCTCCCCAGACCTGTGCTCAGTTACTTTGGGCTCTGAATCTTGTGTATTGCTGTGTGTTTTTATTCTTCGCCAGTCCTTTCAACCTGCGGGAAATGCCCGCTCGGCTATCTGGCGGACCAGCTCTGTGGCCAGCTCGGTTTTCAGTGCTGCGGGCAAAGTGCGTTCGCCCTGTTGGTCGATCACGGTGACCTGGTTGCGGTCGCTGTTGAAGCCCCCTTCCGGGTCGCTTACGTCGTTGGCCACAATCATGTCGAGATTCTTGCGCGCGAGCTTGCCTTTCGCGTGCTCAATCACTTTTTCGGTTTCCGCGGCAAAGCCGACGACGAACGGGCGCTTATCCTTGCGTCCGGCGATGGTGGCGACGATATCCGGATTCTTCACCAGGCGCAGCACGTCGCTGTCATTGCCGTCTTCTTTCTTTATCTTCTGATCCGCGACAATCGCAGGGCGAAAGTCCACCACCGCGGCCGCGGCGATAAACAGATCGCTCTCATCGGCGGCCTGTTCCGCAGCGCTGAGCATTTCGTCGGTGCTCACCACGTCCACGCGTTTCACCCCCGCCGGTGTATCCAGTCGTACCGGCCCGGCAATCAGCGTTACCTCGGCACCGGCGCGCGCGGCTGCGGCGGCAATGGCAAAACCCATTTTGCCGGAGCTGTGGTTACTCAGGTAGCGCACCGGGTCCAGCGCCTCGCGGGTGGGCCCGGCGGTAATGGCGACTTTTTTACCTGCCAGCACCTGCGGTGGCTGCAGAAAATCTATCAGCCCGTCCACAATCGCCAGGGGCTCCAGCATGCGTCCGGGGCCCACATCGCCACAGGCCTGACTGCCGGCATCCGGGCCAAGCAGAGTGACCCCACGGCGTTGCAGCGTTCGTCCGTTGGACTGGGTAGCCGGATGGCGCCACATGGCTTGGTTCATTGCCGGTGCCAGCACTACGGGTGCGTCCGTTGCCAGACACAAGGTGGTGAGCAGGTCGTCGGCCATGCCGGCGGCGAGCCGCGCCATCACGCTGGCACTGGCCGGGGCGATCAGGATTGCGTCGGCCCATTTGGCCAGTTCGATATGTCCCATAGCGGCCTCGGCGGCCGGATCCAGCAGATCGGTGTGTACCGGGTTGCCGGACAGGGCCTGGAAGGTCAGCGGACGTACAAACTCCTGGGCGCCGGCGGTCATGACCACGCGCACGGTGGCGCCCTGATCCTGGAGCCTGCGTACCAGGTCGGCGCTTTTGTAGGCGGCGATGCCGCCGGAGACGCCAAGCAGTATCCGTTTGTCGGCCAATGAGGGCATATTCTGTGGTTCCGAAATGCTGAGAGCGCGTAAGATTACCATCTTAGCGCCGGTGGCCATATGGGCCACGGTCAGTCGTTGCGGGCTTGCAGGGGAAGCGAGCGTTTACTTTGACTCATAAGTTTTGCCCAGGGAGGGGATATGGCGATCACGGATTGGCCGGCGGAGGAGCGTCCGCGGGAGAAGTTGCTGGCCAAGGGTGCGGCGGCGCTGTCGGATGCGGAGCTGCTGGCGATCTTTCTGCGCACGGGGTTGCCGGGGATTTCGGCGGTGGATCTGGCGCGGCAGTTGCTGGGGGATTTCGGTGGCCTGCGGCCTTTGCTGGAGGCGGAGCGCAAGGCGTTCTGTGCTGGTAAGGGGTTGGGGGATGCGAAGTTTGTGCAGCTGCAGGCGGTGCTGGAGATGGGCCGCCGGCATCTGGCGGAGGATCTGAAGCGCTCGGATGCGCTGACCAGCCCGCAGGCGGTGCGTGATTATCTATCCGCACAATTGCGCCATCGTACCCGGGAGGTGTTCTGTTGTCTGTTTCTGGACAGTCAGCACCGGGTGATCGCCTATGAGGAGTTGTTTGAGGGTACCTTGAACGCCGCGAGTGTATATCCCCGGGAGGTGGTGCAGGCGGCACTGAGTAAGGGAGCAGCAGCGGTGATTCTCGCCCACAACCACCCGTCCGGGGTGAGTGAGCCCAGTCAGGCGGACATTCATATCACCGGGCGCCTGAAGGAGGCCCTGGCCCTGGTGGATATCCGTGTGCTGGATCATCTGATTGTCGGAGAGGGTGGTGGGTGTTCTTTTGCGGAGCGAGGGCTGATTTGAGCCCCGCTTGGGCCGGGCTTCGTAGAACCTCTCTTGGCGGCAGGGTGCCGGGTGCGGCTTTTCAGGACCGCTGTGGACCCGTCCCTGGGCGCTTCGGCGCAAACATCCTGTTTGCGACGATCCTGAAAAGCCGCCCCCGGCACCCCGCCTTCGCTTCGGCAGATGTGCTCCGTAGCGGCCGTTATTTGGGACTTTTCCGTCGGCTCTTGTGACTTCGACCCAAAATGGCCGCCCAGACAGCAAAAAAGCTGGTCAAAACTTGCCCCACCAGGGGTGTTCTGGTATAAAACGCCGCTCTTTGCGGCCGGGCCAGATTCTGTACAGATCCCGCGGTCGCGCTGGATACCGAATTTCGCATTTGCCCCGCACCTGAGCTGAGGGCACAAGAGTTTTAAAGAGGCCAATCAGATGTCCAAGGTATGTCAGGTAACCGGTAAGCGCCCGGTAACCGGAAACAACGTTTCTCACGCCAAAAACCGCACCAAGCGTCGCTTCGTGCCGAACCTGCAGTCCCACCGTTTCTGGGTGGAAGCAGAGAAGCGCTTCGTTAAACTGCGTGTTTCTACTAAAGGTATGCGCATTATCGATAAGAAAGGTATCGATACCGTACTGGCAGAGCTGCGCAAGCGCGGCGAGAAAGTTTAATTACTGCTTAATCGCAGATTGGAGACAGAACAATGCGTGACAAGATTCGCCTGAATTCCAGCGCCGGTACCGGCCACTTCTACACCACTGACAAGAACAAGCGCAACATGCCTGAGAAAATGGAGATCAAAAAATACGATCCCGTTGCTCGCAAGCACGTTATGTACAAGGAAGGCAAAATCAAGTAATTGATTGCCTTTCTGGTTCACAAAAAAGCCCGGTTTTCCGGGCTTTTTTGTGCCTGATCGAAGTGACAATCTGCAAATTGCAGGTCGTGGTGCCGGTGAAAGTTTGCGGGACCGTCTGCGGCCTGGACGGCCGCAGCCGAGCCCCCATGGATGGGTTTACGGCGTGTCCCGCAAACTTTCACCGGCACCATGACCGCCACTGGGCTTACTAGTGGCTGCCCGGAACCCATTCGATGCCCGAGTTACCAGAAGTAGAAACCACCAAGCGCGGCCTGGCCCCTCACCTGGAGGGCCGCAAGGTAAAGCTGTGTGAAATCCGCCAGCACAGCCTGCGCTGGCCGGTGGATGCGGATTTTGCGGCGAAGATTCAGGGTGCCCGAATTCAGCGCCTGGACCGCCGCGCAAAATATCTGCTGGTGGAAACCGATAAAGGCCTCGCCATCTGGCACCTGGGCATGTCCGGCAGCCTGCGGATCGTCGACGGCAAACTGCCACCGGAAAAACATGACCATATCGACTGGTTGCTCAACAGCGGTCAGCGCCTGCGCTTCCACGACCCCCGCCGCTTCGGCGCCCTGCTGTGGACAACCGAAGACATTGCCGATCATGAACTCATCGCCCACCTCGGCCCCGAGCCCCTTAGCGATGAATTCCACAGTGACTACCTGTACAGCGCGTCCCGCAACCGCAAAGCCCCGGTAAAAACCTTTATCATGGACGGACGTATCGTCGTCGGCGTCGGCAACATCTACGCATCGGAAGCCCTGTTTATGGCTGGCATCCGCCCGCAAACCCCCGCCGGCAAAATCTCCCGCCCGCGCTACGCGCGACTAGTGGAGGCCATCAAAACTGTCCTCGCCGCTGCCATCGAGCAGGGTGGCACCACCCTAAAAGACTTCGTCGGTGGCGACGGCAAGCCCGGCTACTTCGCCCAGCAACTCAATGCCTACGGCCGCGCCGGCCAGCCCTGCCCCCGCTGCCCCGGCACCATTCGCGAACAGATCATCGGCCAGCGCAACACCTTTTTCTGCCCACGCTGTCAGCGCTGATTGGGAACAGGTTTATTGTCACCCTAAATTTGAGTCTGAAATTCCAACCGGACTCAAACCCATGATTATGATGTTGCCCTTCCTCACGGCACTCATCTCCGCCTGGTTTTCATGGCGCGGGCGCCGGTGTGCCGCTATGGCCTGGTGGGGGATTACCGCGGCCATCTATGTGGCCTGGTGTGTCTACCATATGACTTCCAGCCTGAATATTTCCCTGTAGCCTTCCCGGAGACCTGTGCCGTGATTCACCACTTGCTTGGTCTGCGTCGCTGGACCGACTGCCTCAATGCCCTTGCCCTGCTGGGGATCAGCGGCGTGCTCTGGTTTGCCTTCGCTTGGCAAATCGTGCTCCACGAACTGCCCTGCCCTCTCTGTTTGTTACAGCGGGTTGGATTTGCGATGGCGGGTATTGGTTTGATGCTGAACGTCTGTTTTGGCAGTCGGCCGGCGCATTACGGCATTGCGATTCTGTCGGCCCTGGCCGGAATGGTGTCGTCCGCGCGCCAGGTCCTGCTGCACATTGCGCCGGGCGATCCGGGTTTCGGCTCACCCTTTCTCGGTCTGCATTTTTATACCTGGGCGCTGGTGGCGTTTTTTGTATTGGGACTGTTTCTGGGTGGACTGTTGCTGCTGGATCAGATGAAAGTGAAAGAGGCGGCGGATGTGTCGCGTACCCCGGGCTGGTTGGGCAAACTGGCGGTGTACAGTTTTCTCGCCATCTTGCTGGTTACCCTCCTCTCCACTCTGCTGGAGTGTGGCTTTGGTCCTTGCCCGGACGACCCCACCGAGTATCTCTGGCTGCCGGGTAAATAGGTCAGACTGCAGAGGTGAGTTTCAGTCCGGCAATCCCGGCAACAATCAATCCGATACACAACAGCCGCGGCAAGGCGGTGGACTCTGCAAACAGTACGATGCCGAGAATGGCTGTACCCACGGCACCGATACCGGTCCACACCGCGTAGCCGGTACCGACGGGAATGGTTTTCAGTGCCTGGGCGAGGAAATAAAAACTGGCGATCATGGTCACGATTGTGAGGACACTGGGCAGCGGTTTAGTGAAGCCCTGGGTGTATTTGAGGCCAATGGCCCAGCCCACTTCCAGCAGTCCGGCAATCAATAACAATAACCAGGGATTGGCCATTATCCTTTACCTCGATGGTGGTGTTTGTATCAATTTCCTACCGCGCTGCCTTCCCGCCGGGTATCGGCGCCGCCGTAGAGCTTGCCGTCTTTGATCGCGATGCCGTGAATGCCGCTGTTCAATTCTTTGCGCACGACCTTGTGGCCCATGGCTTCGAGTTTTTTCAGTTCGGTATCCGACAGTGTCTCCGGCTCCACTTCCACCCGATAACCGATCGCGCCGATGTTACCGGCGTGGATGGCTTCTGCAATGGGCATTCCTTTGCTCAAATGATAAAGAATGGTACGCGCGGTGTAATCGATAATCCGCGAACCGCCCGGGGAGCCGACGATCAGCCGCAGGCTACCGTCCTTGTTGAACACGATGGTGGGTGACATGGATGAGCGTGGGCGCTTGCCCGGCTGCACGCGGTTGGCGACCAGCTCCTTGGCGGCATTGCGCGGCACAAAGGAAAAGTCGGTGAGCTGATTATTGAGCAGGAAGCCCTTGACCAGCAGGCGCGAGCCGAAGCCGGTTTCAATGCTGGTGGTCATGCTCACTGCATTGCCGTACTGATCGACGATGGACAGGTGGCTGGTGTTGGGCATTTCCGGGGATTCGGCTTCAATACGCTTGCCAGACAGGGCACCTGGCTCGCCGGAACGCGCCGGCAGAGCTTGCTTCAGGTTGATCAGTTTCGCACGCTGGGCAAGGTAGTGCGGGGCCACCAGTTCGTCCGTGGGTACGCTTACAAAATCGCTGTCACCCAGGTAGGTATTGCGGTCGGCGAAGGCCAGTTCCGACGCTTCCACAAACAGGTGCGTCAATTCGGCGCTGCCCACTCCCAGTGGCTGCAGGGGAATATGCTGCAGCATGCCGAGAATCGCCCCTACGGTGGTGCCGCCGGATGACGGTGCCGCTGCGCCACACACTTCAAATTCAAAAAAGGTACTGCACACCGGGTTGCGCACCTTGGCCTGGTAGTCGGCCATGTCCTGCAGGGTCATCACTCCGGGGTTGATCGGGTCATTGCGCACCGCGTCGACGATGGCCTCGGCAATTTCACCCTGATAAAAGGGTCGGGCGCCCTTGTCGGCCAATAATTTGAGCGTGGCGGCATACTCGGGGTTCTTCAGAATACGGCCCACCGGCCGTGGTTTGCCGTCTTCGCCAAACAGGTATTCGCGGATCGCGGGGCGCGCGGCGACCCGTGGCAGCCGGTCTGCCAGTTGATACAGGCGGGGGGAAATGGCGAAGCCGTTTTCCGCGAGTTCGACGGCGGGGTGGAACAGGTCCTTCCATGGCAGTCTCCCATCCCGTTTGTGCGCCAGCGCCAGCATGCGCATCACGCCCGGGACGCCCACGGAATAACCGCCGATCACGGCGTCGAGAAAACCGCGGGGTTTGCCGTCGCGGATAAAGTAGTTTTCATCCACTGCCATGGGGGCGGTTTCTCGGCCGTCGTAGGAGTACAGCTTCTTGTCATCGGCGCGGTAACTCAGCATAAAGGCGCCGCCGCCGATCCCGGAGGACTGGGGTTCCACCAGCCCGAGCACCAGCTGCGCGGCAATGGCGGCATCCACCGCGGTGCCGCCATTGGCGAGTATCTGCGCCGCGGCGTCGGAGGCATGGGGGTTGGCGGTGACCGCCATAGAGGTGTCCGCCGTGGCGGCTTTGATTTCCGTGCGTCCAGTGGCAATTTCCGGCTGGACTTCCGTGGGCGCCTGCATTGCGGGCGCAGCCAGGCAGGCCGAGGTGATCAGCAATCCGGACAGGGTGGTGGAACAGGCAAGAGAGACAAAGCGTTTCACTGGGCGATCCAAAGTGATTGGAATCGCCCGAGTGTATCAGAATGGTGGCGCCGGGCCTTAGCGGCTGTATTTTTCCTGCAGGGCTTTCTGCACGCCGGGGGGGACGAACTTGGTGACATCGCCACCGAGGGAGGCGATCTCGCGCACCAGAGAGGAAGAAATATAGGAAAGGTGCTCCGCCGGTGTCAGAAACAGGCTTTCCATCTGTGGTGCCAGCTGGCGATTCATATTGGCGAGCTGGAATTCGTACTCGAAGTCGGATACCGCGCGCAGGCCGCGCACGACACCGTGGGCATCCAGTTGGCGCACCAGATCCGCGAGCAGGATATCGAAGCCGATCACTTCGATATTGTCCAGGTGGGCCAGCTCCTGCTGGGCCAGTTCCACCCGTTCTTCCATGGTGAACAGCGGGTTTTTACGGGTGCTGGCGGCAACGGCAACCACCACGTGATCAAACAGGCGGCAGGCCCGCTCCACAAGGTCCATATGACCATTGGTGATGGGGTCAAAGGTACCCGGGTAAACCACTTTTTTCATAAGCCAATTCGCCTTGCCGGCCAGAAGGGACGCGCATCTTAAACAATTTAGCCCCCGCTCTCAAAAAGTCCGTGGAAAAAGCGTCAAACTCGAGTGAATGTTCGGGATTCACGCCCTAAATAGCCGCATGCAGACCTGTCCGGCCTGCTTTTCCTTTTCCAGCTGCCAGCTGGCGGGCACGGTGATTTGAATATTACGGGGGGATTCCACGTAGATCAGGGTGTCTTCGCCGACACAGCCGGCTTCCATCAGGCCCGCCAGTGCGGTTGTCCACAGGTCATTGGCAAAGGGTGGGTCGACAAAGATCACATCAAAGGGGGCTGCGGGCTGGCTCAGAAACACTTCCGCGGGGCAGTTGTGCACCTGGGCGCCCTCGGCTTCCAATACATCCAGCTGCTGCCGGAGTATCTGTGCGGCGCCCCGATTCAGCTCCACGAAGTCGACCTGTGCAGCGCCACGGCTCAGGGCTTCCAGGCCCAGGGCGCCGGAGCCGGCAAACAGGTCCAGGCAGCGGGCCCCGGGCAGGTGAAACTGCAGCCAGTTGAACAGCGTCTCGCGCAACCGGTCGCCGGTGGGACGCAACCCTTCAATGGGGGCGAAGGCGACTTTACGCCCGCGCCAGCGGCCGCCGATGATGCGCAATTGGGATACGGGGGGCGAGGCCGGGGAACTGGGGCGGCGGTTTCTGGGCATTGGCGGTCCGGCAAAAGGGTTACGGCGGCAAATAAAGGCGGGCCACTGTGTGCTAAACAGTCAGCGGTGCTAAGATTAGCGCCTTTCCAGGGCCGGCTGCCAGCCGGTATTTGCCAGTCACCCTTTTCCTTCGAAGAATCCACACCTGATGATTTTTGATTTTCTGCGCAAAAAGAAGCCCGAGGACCAGACCGCCGAGGAGTCCTCCCCCTCGACGGAGGCCCAGAACCCGCTTGTAGAGACGGCGGACGAGGTCGAGTTTGAGATTCCGGAGAACCTGAAGGCTGACCCGTCGTCGGAGACCGCGACAGCAGAAATCCCGCCAGCGGCGGACGCGGGGGGGACCCTTTCTGCGGAGGAAGCACCGGAATCCGGGTTCGACCCGGTGGCCGAGGTTCAGCCGCCGCAGGCTCCTGAAGCGCCCGCTGATATTGAGGCGCCGGCCGCTGCTGCCGAGACGGAAGCCCCGGCGCCAGCCACGCCGGCGAAAGAGCAGGAGAAGCCAAAGAAAGAAGGTTTCTTTGCTCGCATCCGTCGCGGTCTGTCCCGCACCAGCAGTCAGTTTGCCGAGGGTATGGGCAATCTGTTCCTGGGTGCCAAGGAGATCGATGAAGATCTGATGGAGGAGCTGGAGACCCAGCTGCTGATGGCGGATGTGGGCCTGGATGCGACCACGGAGATTATCGATCGCCTGACCGAGCGGGTTTCCCGCCGCGAGCTGTCCAATGGTGAGGCGTTGTACAAGGCGTTGCAGGAGGAGCTGGCGGGCTTGCTCAATAAAGTGGAGGCGCCGCTGGCCATTGATCAGGCGAAGCAGCCGTTTGTGATTCTGGTGGTGGGCGTGAATGGTGTGGGCAAGACCACGACCATTGGCAAGCTGGCGCATCGCTATCTGAACGAGGGCAAGTCGGTGATGTTGGCGGCGGGGGATACGTTCCGCGCGGCGGCGGTGGAGCAGCTGCAGGTGTGGGGAAGCCGTCACAATGTGCCGGTGGTGGCCCAGCATACGGGGGCCGATAGCGCCTCTGTCATCTTTGATGCGATACAGTCTGCCCAGTCCCGGGGTGTGGATGTGGTGATTGCGGATACGGCGGGCCGCCTGCACAACAAGTCCAATCTGATGGAGGAGTTGTCGAAGGTGCGCCGGGTGATGGGCAAGCTGGACAGTTCTGCTCCCCATGAGGTGTTGCTGGTGCTGGATGCGGGCACCGGGCAGAACGCGTTGTCCCAGGCGGAGACCTTCAAGGATTCGGCGGGGGTTTCCGGTCTGGTGCTGACGAAGCTCGATGGTACGGCCAAGGGCGGGGTGATTTTCGCGCTGGCGCAGAAGCTGGGGATTCCGGTACGCTTTATTGGCGTCGGGGAGCAGGCAGAGGATTTGCAGCCGTTTGTAGCCAAGGACTTTGTGGCGGCGCTGTTTAATCGCGCTCAGGGGTGATAACTCCGAGATAACTTTGGTGGCGGCGCTGCTACCGGGTACGGCCTTGTGAGACACGCCGTGAACCCATCCCTGGGGGCTCTTCCGCGAGGTCCCTCTCGCGGAAGGTCTCACAAGGCCGTACCCGGTATCAGCGCCTTCGCATTGGGCTAATGTAGTTCTTTTCGCGCCCTCGAAACTAAAACAACAAAAACGCGCTCATGATCCAGTTTGATAACGTCAATAAACGCTACGAGTCCGGCCAGGATGCCCTGGGGCGTGTCAGTCTGGAAATCGATCGCGCTGAGATGGTGTTTCTCACCGGTCATTCTGGCGCCGGTAAAAGTACCCTGCTGAAACTGCTTACTGCCATCGAGCGCCCTACCCGCGGCAGCATCATCGTTGGCGGCCAGAATCTGAATCGGCTGCGTAACGGCCAGATCCCCTACTACCGTCGCAATCTCGGCATCGTGTTCCAGAATCACCAGTTGCTATTCGATCGCACCGTGTTCGATAACGTGGCGCTGCCGCTTTCCGTGTCTGGCTGCAGTAAGCGTGAGGTGGGCCGGCGGGTGCGGGCGGCGTTGGATAAGGTGGGGTTGCTGCACAAGGAGAAGCAGAATCCGATTGTGCTCTCCGGTGGTGAGCAGCAGCGGGTGGGGATTGCGCGGGCGGTGGTTAACAAGCCGGCGCTGCTGGTGGCGGATGAGCCGACCGGTAACCTGGACCCGAAGCTCTCCGAGGAGATCATGAATCTGTTTCGGCAGTTCAATGCGGTGGGTACCACGGTGTTGATTGCGAGCCACGATCTCGAGCTGATTGCGCGGATGCGCCAGCGGGTGCTGACCCTGCAGCAGGGCCAATTGATCTACGACGGATACCCGAGCCGTGAACCAGCGTATTAAGTCTACTTCTGCCAGAACTTCCCCCCAGGCCCCCGAGCGCGCCCGCTCCACCGGCGCGGTGACCGCGCGTACCGGAATGGGTGATCGCTTCAGCAGCTGGCTGGATCACCACCGGGAGATGTGGCGGGAGTCCTGGGTACGTTTTTTTGCCTCGCCCATGTCCAGTGGTATGACCGCGCTGGTGATCGCCATTGCGCTGGCGCTGCCGGCGGCATTGCAGTTGGGGCTTACCAACTTTCAGAAGGCGGTGGCTGGTTGGGACGGGCAGCCGCAGATTTCGGTGTTCCTGCACAAGCGCGCCAAGCAGAGTGCGGTCACGTCCTTTGCGGACGATCTGCGCGGTGATCCACTGGTGGCGCAGGTGACGTACATTTCTCCGGAGCAGGCGCTGGCGGAATTTCAGCAGGCGTCCGGGCTCGGGGATGCGCTGCTGGGAATGGACAGCAACCCGTTGCCGGCGGTGTTGCTGGTGCGCCCACGGGGTTCCGACAGTGCTGCGCTGGAGTCTCTGGCCGAGCGCCTGCGCGAGAGTGCGCTGACCGACTCCGTGGTGCTGGATATGGCCTGGGTGCAACGGCTGGCGAACCTGACCGAGCTGGGCCGCCGTATGAGCCTGGGGCTGGCATTTCTGCTGGCGTTGGGGGTGCTACTGGTGGTGGTGAACAGCATCCGCCTGCACATCGAAAATCGCCGGGACGAGATTCTGGTGGTGAAGCTGGTGGGTGCGACGGACGCATTTGTGCGCCGACCCTTCCTGTATACCGGGCTGGTGTACGGCCTGGTGGGCGGGCTGATCGCCTGGCTGCTGGTGAGTCTCGGGGTCTGGCTGCTGGCGGGGCCGGTGAGCGGGCTGGCGAATCTCTACGGTAGCGGCTTCCGCCTCGACGGGCCGGGTTTCACTTACTTGATTGGGCTCGCCGGTGGTGCAGCCCTGTTGGGCCTGACCGGCGCCTGGCTGGCGGTGGCGCGACATATTTCGGCGATTCAACCGCGTTGACCACCCGGTCAGTCAAGAATCGTAAAGCGTGGAACTTCGCCTGTGGATAACCGCTCTAATCCACCGGAAAACAAGGGCTGGCGCGGTTTGCCGGCCCCCCGCACACGGGCTTCCATTTCCTGTTGCGGGTGCTACACTGTGGCCAACTTTGCGCTCCCGGTGCCGCTTAAAAACTGATCACTGTTGATTCGAACGTGGTCGGTTCAGGGCCGAAAGCGCAAGCCGCCGCAAACTACTGGTCCCGGTATGAATGAGTCCGGGCAGCAAGTGCCAAGCGGGGCAACCTGAGTTACGAGGAGAATCCTGAATGGGAACCAGTTTACAGCCGATTCATACACTGTCGCCGGGCGCTAACCTGAACGCCTACATCCAGACGGTCAGCGGCTTTGAGGTACTCTCCGCCGAGGAAGAAAAGAAGCTCGCGGAAGATCTCTATTACCACCAGAACCTCGAAGCGGCTCGCCAGCTGGTGATGTCGCACCTGCGCTTTGTGGTGCATATTGCCAAATCCTACTCCGGCTACGGTCTGAACCAGGGCGACCTGATTCAGGAAGGGAACGTGGGCCTGATGAAGGCGGTGAAACGCTTCAATCCGGAAAAGGGTGTGCGTCTGGTGTCCTTTGCGGTGCACTGGATCAAGGCGGAGATTCACGAGTTCATCCTGCGCAACTGGCGTATCGTCAAGATCGCGACCACCAAGGCGCAGCGCAAGCTGTTCTTCAACCTGCGTGGCCAGAAGAAGAAACTGGCGTGGCTGACCAACGATGAAGCCAAGCGCGTTGCCGCTGAGCTGAATGTGGATGTGCAGCACGTACACGATATGGAAGGTCGCTTGGCGGCCCACGATGCGGCCTTCGATGCCGGCGTGGACGACGACGAAGATTCCGCCTGGCAGGCGCCAGCCCACTACCTGGAAGACCGCCGTTACGATCCGGCCACCATGCTGGAAAACGATAACTGGCAGGAAACCAGCGTAAACAACCTGACTGCCGCGATGGAGCAGCTGGATGACCGCAGC
The DNA here is from genome assembly GCF_021165935.1 of Microbulbifer elongatus. Taxonomy (NCBI): domain Bacteria; kingdom Pseudomonadati; phylum Pseudomonadota; class Gammaproteobacteria; order Cellvibrionales; family Microbulbiferaceae; genus Microbulbifer; species Microbulbifer elongatus. The sequence goes on from NZ_CP088953.1 coordinate 882,385, forward strand.
CGCGACATTATCGAGGCGCGCTGGTTGAGCGAGTCCAAGGCGACCTTGCACGAGCTGGCGGACAAATACGGTGTTTCCGCTGAGCGTATTCGCCAGCTTGAGAAAAACGCCATGAAAAAAGTCCGGGTGGCGATGGAGGCCTGACAGCCTTCTCACTGACCGGATTCAAGAACCGCGCTACTGGCGCGGTTTTTTCGTATGGGGGCTTTGTTCGGGGTTAGTGGGATTCGCTTTGAAGCTGGTCTGGTGGCGGTGAGGCACCGGGTATCTGTTTTCGGAACCACTGTGAACCCATCCCTGGGCGTTGCGGCGCAAACTTCCTGTTTGCGACGCTTCCGAAAACAGATCCCCGGTACCTCCCCTTCAATTTTGACTGCTGTTCTTCGTAAGCCAGAACGAAAGGAATAACGATGGCTAAATTGTATTTATTGCTCGCCGCATTTTTTGGTGGCACCGGTGTGGTTCTAGGTGCGTTTGGGGCCCATGGCCTGCGCGACAAAGTCGCGGAAAACTTGTTGGAAGCCTATAAAATCGGTGTGCACTACCAAATGATTCACGCCCTGGCCCTGATCGCCGTGGCGGTATTGATTCATCAGATCGGCGCAAAAACCTCGCTGATTGCAAGTGGTGCCCTTTTTGCTATCGGCATCCTGTTTTTCTCCGGGAGTCTGTACGGCCTGACTTTCGGCGGTCCCAGAATTTTGGGTCCCATCACCCCACTGGGTGGAACCCTGCTGATCGGCGGCTGGATAGCACTGTTTATCGCCGCACTGAATTACGGCAAATAATCGCCAACAGAAGTTGGTAAGAACTCAGAAATACGACTTGAAGGCTAAGCACCGGGTATAAGTTTTCAGAAGCGTCGGCGACAGGACGTCGCCGCCGCAACGCCCATGGATGGGTTCACAGTGGTTCTGAAAACTTATACCCGGTGCTTGGCCGCCACAGAAAGAGCTACGTAGCACCCAAGAACAGTGCTCCGGGCCAAGAGGTAACAGAGCCAAGATGCAAGAAGAACCCAACAACGAACCAAGTAACGAGGAAGAAGACTTCCCCTACCGCACCGAATTCAAAAAGAAATCCATCCGCAGCTACGTCATTCGTGGCGGGCGTATGACCGAAGGTCAGCGCAAGGCGTTTGATAATTACTGGGGCCCGTTCGGCCTGTCTCTGTACGACGGCCCGATCGACCCGACAGAAATCTTCGGCCGCGAAGCACCGGTCGTGCTGGAAATCGGATTCGGCATGGGCGACTCCCTGCTGGAAATGAGCGAAGCCGAAACCGACAAAAATTTCATCGGCATCGAAGTCCACCCGCCCGGTGTCGGTCGCCTGATCAATAACGCCGGCAAAGCCGAAGTCAAAAACCTGCGGGTGTATATGGCCGACGCCATCGACGTGCTCCACGACTGCATTCCCGACGCCAGCCTCGACCGCTTCCAGCTGTATTTCCCTGACCCCTGGCACAAAAAGAAGCACAACAAGCGCCGCATCGTGCAGCCCGAGTTTGTAAAACTCCTGTGCAGCAAACTGAAACCCGGCGGCCTCATGCACATGGCCACTGACTGGGAAAACTACGCCGAGCAGATGCTCGAAGTGCTCGAAGCGGAAGAGTTGCTGGAAAATACCGCAGGCAAAGGCAACTACGCCCCGCGCCCCAACTTCAGGCCGCAAACCAAATTCGAGCGTCGCGGCGAACGGCTGGGCCACGGCGTTTGGGACCTGCTCTACAAAAGGCAATAAGCCGACAGACACCGCGGGTCAGATAGGAAATAACTCCCGGCCCGCTGTGCTATCTTCTGTCTACCGGTAAATGGATGCTCCGGAGCAACAATGACAACAAGCCCCACCCTCGTCTCAAATCAAATGCGCGCCTTACTACTGGGCGGTGCACTGCTCCTGCTGAGCGGACCGACCCTGGCCGATCAGGAAGGCACACTCAATCTGTATCTTAACGCCGGACAGTACTGGTTTGACGACCAGCGCCTCGATGGCACGCCTTACTTCGGATTTGAGCTGGACGACAGCACCGGGGGTGGTATCGGCTTCGGCTACAACATTACCGACCGCTGGGCCATCGAAGGCGTGTACGATTATTTCAGCGTCAATGTCCGTGACACCCGCGAAGACGTTGGCGTGCAGAATTATCACCTCGACCTCATGTACCAGTTTGCCGGCCAGTTCTGTGGCAATTTCGACTGGCAGCCTTACGTAGTACTGGGCGCCGGTGAGCTGCGTATCGATGAGGACACCTACGGGTACCCGGACGACTGGCACCAGCGTCAGACGATGGTCAACTTTGGCGCCGGTGTGAAATACCAGTTTCTACCCCGGTGGCAGATGCGGGGCGATGTGCGCGGGTTTCAGGGCGTTGAAGAAGGCGGGCTGGACAGCTTTGTGAGTTTTGCCATCGGTTACCAATGGCAAGATGAAATAGCGCCGCGGGACTGGGATGGAGACGGCATATACAGCAATCTGGATGAGTGCCCGCAGACGCCACCGGGGATCGATGTAGATGCCCGTGGCTGCCCCATCGACAGCGACGGCGACGGGGTGCCGGACTATCTGGACCAGTGCCCGGGTACTCCCATGGGGGCGGCGGTCAATTTCGACGGCTGCCAGCGGGAAGCCTACGATCCCAACGACTTCTCCAAATAAAATCTTAAATGCCCGTCGGGAGATGATTCACTCTCCCGCCCGGGCCGCCTCCAACGCCTCGGAAATTTCCAGCCATTCCATTTCCAGCGTCTCCAGAGACTCTTTCGCCTCCCCCTGAGCCCTGGTCAGGCGAGTGATTTCGTCCTGTTGACCACCGCTGTAAAGGCCTTCGTCGGCCAGCTTCTCCTCAAGGGACTGCACCTCCTTTTCCGCCTTCGCCATCTTCTGTTCAATACTTTTGAGCTTATTGGTCAGCGGCTTCAGCTGCTCGCGCAGTGCCGCGGCGGCCCGGCGCTGGGCCCTTTTGTCTTCTACGGGTTTTGCGGCGGTACCGGTGTTGGCCGGTTCACTGCCGCTCTGGCGTTTTTCTTCGCGCTTGAACGCCAGTAGCCACTGTTTGTAGTCGTCCAGGTCTCCATCAAATGGTTCCGCACGCCCCTCGGCCACCAGAATGAATTCGTCGGTGGTATTTGCCAGCAGATGGCGATCGTGAGATACCAGAATCACCGCGCCGGGAAATTCGGCTAGTGCCAGGGTGAGCGCGTGGCGCATCTCCAGGTCCAGGTGGTTGGTGGGCTCGTCCAGCAGCAGCAGGTTGGGTTTCTGCCAGGCCAGCAGTGCCAGTGCCACCCGTGCCTTTTCACCGCCGGAGAAGCCGCCCACCGGCTCGAACACGCGATCGCCAATAAACCCGTAGCCGCCGAGGAAATCCCGCAGCTCCTGCTCACTGGCGGTGGGTGACAGGCGCTGCACATGCAGCAGAGGGGAAGCCTTTGAATCCAGCGCCTCCAGCTGATGCTGGGCGAAGTAACCGATCTTCAGGTGCTCGCCACACTGGCGTTCGCCCTGAAGCAGGGGTATCTCCCCGGCGAGGGTCTTGATCAGAGACGACTTGCCCGCGCCATTCGGCCCGAGCAGCCCGATACGCCGGCCCGGCTGAACGCCCATTTCCACCCGTGGCAGAATGGTCTTGCCGGGGTAGCCGATCTCCGCTTCACGCAGATCGATCAGCGGGTTAGAGACCTTGTCTGACGACGGCAGACGAAAGCGGAACGGAGAGTCCACGTGTGCCGGGGCAATCTCGGCCATTCGATCCAGTGCTTTCAGGCGACTCTGGGCCTGCTTGGCCTTGGTGGCTTTTGCGCGAAAGCGCCGCACAAAATCTTCCATATGTGCACGCTGCGCCTGCTGCTTCTCGTACTGCACCTGTTGCTGGGCAAGGCGCTCGGCTCGGGCCCGCTCAAACGCGGTGTAGTTACCGCTGTAGAGCACCAGGTCCTGGTGTTCGAAGCTGACAATGCCATCGACCACCGCATCGAGAAAATCCCGGTCGTGGGAAATGATCAGCAGGGTCCCCGGGAAGCGCTGCAGCCACTGCTCCAGCCATAGAGTCGCGTCCAGATCCAGGTGGTTGGTGGGTTCGTCCAGTAGCAGCAGATCCGCCGGGCACATCAGTGCCCGCGCCAGGTTCAGGCGAATGCGCCAGCCACCGGAAAAGCTTTTCACCGGGCGCTGCTGGTCGGCGTGGGAAAAACCCAGGCCGTCGAGCAACTGCGCTGCACGGGCAGGACCGCTGTAACCATCGATCGCCGCCATGCGCTCGTGCAGTTCCGCGATGCGTTTGCCGTCGCTGCCATCGGCCTCGGCGGCATCCAGCTGTCCCTGCAGTTCCCGCAGGCGGTGGTCGCCATCCAGGGCGTAGTCCAGCGCGCTGCGCTCGCTGGCGGTTACCTCCTGAGCCATATGGGCAATTTCCCAGCCGGAGGGCACCTCGACGCTGCCCGCGTCGCTGTCCTGCTTCTTCAGCAACATTTTGAACAGGGTGGATTTGCCACAGCCGTTTGCGCCGATGACGCCTACCTTGTGGCCCGGGAAAATACGACAGCTGGCGTCGTTGAGCAGATCGCGCCCGCCCACCTGCAGCGATACGCCTTGCAGATTTATCAATGGAAACCTCTTTGAATTCGCCTGAATTTGACTAGGCTATCGGCTATAACAAACCGCCGGGATTCTATCGTGACAGAAACCGCACAGCCATCACCGCCGCCCTGCCCTCTGCAGAACCCTCTGTGGCAGTTCAGCCTGGAATTCTATCAACAGCCCTCGGTGGCCGAGTTCCTGCTCGACTGTCAGGACAGCAAGGGCGCGGATGTGTGCCTGTTGTTGTGGGCCAGCTATACCAGCGCCTGTGGCCGTCAGCTCAGTGATGAGAGTTGGCTTGTGGCGGATCGCGGACTGGCGCCGCGGCGGCGCATGATCAACAGTGTGCGCAATATGCGTCGTCTGCTGGGGCGGTTAGACAAGCAAAACCGGGTGTATCAATGGTGTAAACGCTGCGAGATTCGAATGGAGCAGCGGCAACTGGCGGCGCTTTGGAAGCTGAATGGCGAGAGTTGGCCGGAAACCCGCTCACCCCTGGCCCTGGCGGGTGAACAGTACGGGTTGATGCAAAAAGATCAGGCCCGCTGGGCGGGCCTGATCGATGCTTACAGTGCAGCCGGCACGAGTGGGGACGACGAGACTCGCCGGGATCTCCGCAGGGGCGGTATTCCCGGTGTGACACTTTGAATCCCCGCTAGGCGTGCCTGCTCAGTGTTTGTGTTTATGCTCTTCCGGCCCGTAGTGCGGGTTTTCCTCGGTGGCAAACAGGCTGTTTGGCGGCGTCGTCGGAGTAATGCTCGGGGTCACCGGATTGGCCGCCGCGGTGCTGGATTCGGGCACCAGAGGCTTGGGCTCTGAGGTTTTACCCATGACCGGCGCCGGGCTCTCAGTAGCGGGGGTGGTCGCTGGCATTGCCTGAGTCGCCGGTTGCGCCGCGGGCTTGTCTGGCGCAGCGCCGTTGGATTTCTGCTCGGTCTTGGTTTCAGGCTTCTTGTCGGCAGCTGGCTTCGCTGCTTTTTGGGGGGCCGCTTTCGGAGTGGCTGCCTTTTTCACGTCCGCCTTGGTCGATTTCGGTGCGGTTTTTTTCGCTGTCGCCTTCTTGGGAGCGCTCTTAGCAGCGGTGGCCTTTTTGGCCGGTGCTTTCTTTTCAGCGGTCTTGCTGGTTACGGTTTTCTTGGCGGCGGCCTTTTTCGGCGCGGCCTTTTTGCTGGTCGCTTTCTTGGCGGAGGCCTTTTTAGCAGCAGGTTTCTTGGCGCTGGCTTTCTTTTCTGCCGCTGGCTTGGCGGCAGCCGATTTCTTAGCGGCCTTCTTTTTCTTTGGTTTGTTGGCTGCCATTACCTTCTTGGCCGCAGCCTCGCCAGCCTTCTTCACGGTTTTTGCCGTCTTCTCTGCCAGCTTGGCTGCAGAAGCCACGGCCTTAGAGTCCGCCACGGCCTGGGCCGCGTCTTTGGCAACCTTTTCAACCTTGGCCAGAGCGGCGTTTGCCGTATCTACTTTTTTCTTGGCTGAAGTTTTGGCGGCTGGGGTTTTGGCTTTGCTGCTGGCTGCGCGTGCAGTAGCGAGTTTGGCCTTGGCTTTCTTCACTTGCGCCTGCGCCTTGGTGGCTTCCTTGGTCGCTTTAGCCAGGGCTTTGTCGGCATCGGCCGCTTCCTTGGCCCTTGCTTTCTCGAGTTGGGTGGTAATCTTGGCGATCTGTTTTTCCAGATCGTCCACGGAAACAGCGGCTTTGCGTTTGGCGGCCATGGTTCAAAATCCTGCGGTTGAAACGGGTTGGGTAAATGCTCTTGAGAGAAACCCCGATGCTTCTAGTTTATTGATAGCAGAACCACCTCTCTGCCTGTGAAAAAAATCGGGGTTGAACGCTGATAATAGCGCTGTTATTTCGGAAGTGCATCCCTGCCGCCAGCGGAATCCCTGTGTAATTTGTAGCGAGAAATTGCCCAGCTGAATTTGCGCGGGGTGATTGTCAGGAAATTGAAACAACAGCGCTGTGCTGTGGTCCTAGTGGGAATCCCCGCACAAGCCTCACAGCCAGTGTGCAGCCTGTAACTGCATGGGTTAGACTTGACTGTCGCTGGACCCGCTTGCGGTACTGTGATCTGACGCACAATGTGCGCCAGCATCAGGGTGTACAACAGCAGAGAAGGGTGGAACCCTACTCGTACAAATAAATGCTTCACGGAAATTAAGAGACAATTCTCATGAATAAAACTTCTTTGGCTGCTGCGATTGCTCTGGGTATTGCACTGGTCGGCTGTAACAAGGAGGAGTCTGCGGGCTCCGCAGATATCAAGCTGGAATCCCAGGAGCAGAAAGTCAGCTATATCATTGCCGAAGATATGGCCAATCGCCTGAAAAGCCAGGAAGTTGCTCTGGACCCGAAAATCGTTGCCATGGCGCTGGAAGATGTGGCCAGCGGGCGCGAGTCCCGCCTGAGCGATGAAGAAAAGCAGCAGGTTATCCAGGTATTCCAGGAAAATATGCAGGCCAAGCAGAAAGAGCTGATGGCCAAGCAGGAAGAGGAATTCAAAGCCTCTGCAGATAAGAACCTGGAGGAAGGTAAGAAATTCCTCGAAGAAAACGCCAAGAAAGAAGGCGTGCAGACCACCGACTCCGGCCTGCAGTACAAGATCATTACCGAAGGCAGTGGCCCCAGCCCCAGTGAATCCAGTGTGGTGGAGGTCGACTATAAGGGAACCCTGATCGACGGAACCGAGTTCGACAGCTCCTACAAAAACGGTAAGCCGGTTCAGTTCCCGGTGAAAGGCGTGATCAAAGGCTGGACCGAAGCCCTGCAGCTGATGAAAGAAGGCGCCAAGTGGGAGCTCTACATTCCCTCTGATCTCGCCTACGGTCCGGGCGGTGCGGGTGGCATCATTGGCCCTAACTCCACGCTGGTGTTTGAAGTGGAACTGCATAAAGCCAATGTGGGTGGCGACGAAGGTGCGGCCGAAGAAGAAGCGGTCGAGGAAAGTGGAGAAGATCAGGCCACCGAGTGACCGGTAGCGGATCGACAATCTCACGCAGTGCTGCGGTTTTCCGCAGCCATCAAAAAAGGGGCTTGCAGCCCCTTTTTTGTGGAATACGCTTTCAGTCCTGGTCGTTTCAGGCCAGCTGATTCTTGTGTGCGGTATGCAGTGTGTCGATCATGCGGTCTTCCGCGGCGAAGCGGGTTTCCAGGGCCACACCCAGCTCCGAAAGGTCTTTCACCAGGGTGGTGAGGTCGTCGGTTTCCAGATACTTGTCGTTGAAGTCCACGGCTACATCGGTAGTGCCGTCAATTTCCCGGTACAGGGTCTTGGCCTGTTGCAGACCTTCGGTATCACCAAACGCCTGGCCTTCCTGAATCAGCTGGTCGTATACCTCAAAGTGACCGGCGGAGACATAGTCCACCAGTTGCTGGCACAGGGTGCGCACACTCGCTTCTGCCTCTCGGTCGCCGTCGGCAAATTCCTTGTGCTCTGACAGCTGGCAAAAGCTTACCAGTAGCGCCTGGCGAGATTGCAGCCAGCGGTCGATGATCTGGCTGACGCCGCCCCAACGCTCTTGCGCGTTTTTACAGTTCTCCAACATCTCCAAGTTTCCTTTTGTGACTTCTACAACTGTATTCGGGAGCGCCTGAGCAAGTGCACGCTGAGGCCATGGGGACTTGATGAGACGCTCCCTTAGGAATGTAGAAGCTTCTGCCGCCGCGGGCAAGGTCAGCGGCAGAAAATAACCGGGAACGGGAAACAGGTCAGGTTTACGTCAGGGCGTGACCAATAACGGAAGGAGCAATGCGGTCAGTGCGCCGCACAGCCCCATGGCCAGAGCAGAAAAGGCCCCACACAGAGCGCTGATCTCCAGCGCACGCACGGTACCGATGGCGTGGGCGTTGACACCCAGGGTGAAGCCGGTGATCCGGTCGTCGAAGACTCCCAGCAACTGCAACAGACCCGGGCCGCATACCGCGCCCACAATACCAGTAAAGGCCACCACGCCCGCGGCGAGGCTCTGGATGCCGTGCATCTGTTCGGTGAGCGCCAGGGCAACCGGGGTGGTGACGGATTTGGTGGTCAGGGCGATCAGTACCGTGGCGCTGCCATTGAGCAGCAGCGCGATCAGTACCGCCACCAGCGGCGCCAGTATCGCGCCCACCGCGAGGCCCAGCATCAGTGGCCAGCCCACGCGCCGTACCATTGTCAGGTTCTGTTTGAGGGGGATCGCCAGGGCGACCACGGCGGGCCCCAAGAGCAGGTACAGCAGGCCGCTGCCGCGCTGGTAACCGGCAAAGTCCACACCCAGAAGCAGCAGGCCCGCAAACACCAGCAGACTGCCCCCCACTACCGGGTGCAGTATCGGTGATCCGACGCGGCGGTAGATCTTCAGCGCCAGCCAGAAGCCGAGGATATTGAGCGGCAGTATGACCAGCGGGTGGGTGGTGGAAAGCGGCTGCGCAATGTCCGCGGCCACCTGCTGGACCTGCGCGAGCCATTCCTGCAGTGGTGCGAATGCGTTACTGGCCATGGTCGGCACTGCCCCCGCCTCGCCCGCTGCGCCGGATCAGGTAGTTCAGCAGCAGTCCGGTCAGCGCGATACTGATCAGGGTACCCACCACCATGGCGGCAATCAGTGCAAACCAGTCGCCGCGGGACAGGTCACGCAGATAGTAAATGCCCACAGTGGCAGGCAGAAAGATCAGCACCAATACGCGCAGTATCTGTTCGCCCACCAGCCCGAGCCCGCTGGGTACGCGGCCGTAGAGCATCATCGCCAGCAACAGCAGGAGCATGCCCATTACCGGGCCGGGTATGGGCAGCGAAAGCGCGGCAACGAGAAGGCGGCCGGCCAGGTCAAAGGTCAGCAACAGGCTGGCCCCCAGCAGCCAGCGCGGCAGTGCGCGCAGAAACGGCATGGCGAGTATCGGTCAGTGTTTGCGGAAGGCTTGCCACAGGCCGAACAGGATCAGGCCCACAAAGCCTACGGCGGCCCAGCCGGCGATGGACAGGCCGAGCATGGTCCATTTTACTTCCGCGCAGTTGCCGTCGCCGGTAAGCAGGGTTTTGATGACTTCTGCCATGGGGAATACGTCCACCATGTAGCTGATGCCGGGCCCACAGGCGGGCACCTGATCTTCCGGCAGGTTCTGCAGCCACAGCTGGCGCCCGGAGAAATACAGGCCGCCGATGGCCCATAGAGAGACCAGCAAGCCATAGATGCGGCGGCCGATATTGGTGGCGCCGGTGGGGTTGTGCAGAAACGCGATCAGGGAGGTGAGGCCGACACCCAGAAACATGACCCGCTGGGTGATACACAGTGGGCAGGGTTCAAGGCCCATCGCATATTCCATATAGAAGGCGACGCCCAGTACGGCGATGACGGCGAGGAACATGATCAGGAAGGTGGTGCGTGGGCTTGGCAGGGTCATGTGATTATTTTCCGGGTGCGTTGAGCAATGCTTTGGCAAGCAGTTTTCTAGTCGATAGTCTGGCGGAACTGCTCGGCCTGTCGGCTGAGGTCGGCAAACAGTTGCCGGAATTCCTGTTCCAGTGGGCGCTGATCCCGCTGCAGTAGTGGCAGCATGTCGGCGAGGGGCTGCGGGCGTCGCAGGCGCTGGCCGACCCGTTGCAGGGTGCGCTGGATAACATCTACCTCGCGGTAGCCGGGCAGGAGTTTAAATTGCTCGGCCCTTTGAATAAACGTTTGTGCGTTTTCGGGGATCCATTGGTTGCGCTGGTGGAAGTTGGACCAGCAGTTCTGGGTAAAGGTTTCGAGGGGTTGCGGGTGCCAGTGGTGCCATTGGTTGGCGAGGATGTGGTCGAACCAGATGTCGAGGGCGATGCCGCCGAGCCGCCGCCATTGGGGGCCGAGGCGGTGGAGTGCGCTGAGATAGGCGGGGTGCTGGTCGCTCAGCAGGTCGATACGGCGGTGCAGGCGGATGCCGTCTTCGATGGGCTTGGGGCGTTCGCCTTTCATGGGGCCTTTGACGAAGTCACCCAGTAACCCGCCCAGTTGCCAGTCCGGGTCCGGGCCTGAAAGTAGCAGGTGGGCCAGGTAGTTCATTTCAGGTCCCCTGGCTTACGATCTTAATTGGATTGAGTGGCGGCACTGCTGCCGGGTACGGCCTTGCGAGACACGAGCTAGGCGCCGCCCCGATGAACCCGTCCATGGGGGCTCTTCCACGAGGTCCCTCTCGCGGACAAAGCATGAGCTTTGGACGCCGAAGGCGCCCGCAGGGTGAGCAAAGCGAATCAACGTCTCGCAAGGCCGTACCCGGCATCAGCACCTGCGCGGCGACTTCAAAGCCCTTTCTGACAGAACACATACTGCGCGTAGTACTTACCGAGGAAGTCCTCAAAGCTGCCGGTATCGGCGTCTTCCACCTGTTTTTGCTTGTCGAGAGACTCTTTTGCGAGGCGCTCGAAATCCGCCTGCTCGTCCTCGCTCAGCGGGCGCTCGAGGAAGTACTGGCGGTGCTGTTCCGCCTTGGCCTTGGCCCATTCAAAGAAGGTCTGTTTGTGCTCGTGCATTTCCGCCAGCATCTGTGCGGCGGGTGTGGGCACCTTGCCGTCGATCTTGTCGCGCTGGGCGGTGACGGCGCGCTGGTAGTCGTGGCTGTCCCAGGCCTGGTCGAGGAGTTGGGCCATGGGGGTGATCTCATCGAGGAGTTCGCCAGCCCAGTCGGTGAGTCTGCGTTCGCTGCCGTTGTGAATCAGCTGCAGGTCGGGCTCGCGGCCGCGGTCGACGATGCGGGTCTGGTTTTCCTGGACGGCGCGGTAGTCGGCTTCGTCGGTCATGGGGCTGTCACTGAGCAGGCAGTGCAGCAGGAAGGCGTCGAGGAAGCGCATCTGTGGGGCTTCGATGCCGAGCGGGACGAAGGGGTTGAGGTCGAGGCAGCGCACTTCGATATATTCGACACCGCGGGCGTCGAGGGCGGAGAGTGCGGTTTCACCCATACCCGCCGGGTTTTTCGGGCGGATCGGGGAGTAGAACTCGTTTTCGATCTGCAGCAGGCCGGTGGAGAGCTGCTGGTATTCGCCGTTTTCGTCTTTGACACCCTGCTGGTGGTATTCCGGGTAGGGCTTGCTGATGGCCGCGCAGAGGGTGGAGAGGTAGGTCTGCAGGTCGTTGTAGCAGACGATCAGTGACTTTTGCGCATCGCTGGTATAGCCGAGGCCGCCCATGCGCAGAGAGGTGGCCTGGGGGGCATACAGGGTGCGGCCGTCGCCGTCGAAAGATTGCAGCTGGTGCTCGCGGTTCTGCACGAAGGTCCCGCACACGGCGGGGGCGGCGCCGAACAGGTAGATCAGCAGCCAGTAGTGGCGGCGGAAGTTGCGAATCAGGTCGAAGTAGCGACGGGTTTTAAAGTCCTGCAGGGATTCTTGCTGGCCGCTGTCGCTGCTGCCGCGCTCTTGATCCTGTAGCCACACCCAGAATGCGTCCGGTAGGGAGAAGTTGTAGTGGATGCCGGCGATGGTCTGCATGGCGCGGCCGTAGCGCAGGCCGAGCCCGAGGCGGTAGATGGTTTTCATGGTGCCGCTGTGGGAGCTGCCGTAGCGGGCCACGGGGATCTCTTCATCGCGCCCCAGTTTGCCGGGCATGCTGTTGACCCACAGGCGCTCGTCGCCGATCTGGCTGTAGGTATAGCGGTGAATCTGGTCGAGGGTTTCCAGTGCCTGTTCGGGCGTGGCCACCGGTGGGGTGATGAATTCCAGCAGGGCTTCGGAGAAGTCGGTGGTGATGTACTCGTGAGTGAGCGCGGAGCCGAGACCGATGGGGTGATCGGTCTGTGCCAGCTCCCCTTGCGCGGAGACCCGCAGGCCCTCTTTCTCAATGCCGCGGCGAATGCCCTTGAGCAGCGCTAAACCTTGCGGCTGGGCCAGGTCGGCCAGATTGAACGTGGACAAGGGAATCTCCTGTGGCAGCACTGGGCTGGTGGGCCGGATGCGCCGGGGAGGCGCGGTACATCAACTGCGGTAATGCAATCCGGCCTAAATGGGGGCATTTGCCGGGATCTCAAGACGCCGGGGCTCAGGCCTGGTGGACCGCCGACTCCGGGGGTTGATCCGGTTGGATTTCCGGACTGGATTCCGGATTGACTTCCGGCTGGGAGTCGGGCGCCACTTCCGGTGCCGGTTGCGGGTCAACTTCCGGGTTCTGTTCCGGTGGCGCCTCATTCGGATCCGGCTGTGGCATCTCGTCCGGCTCGCCGCCCTCGGCGACGGCTTCTACCGCCGACTCCAGCGGCGTCTCGCTCAGCGCGTCCTCAGGGATGATGGGCTGGCGTTTGGTGTCCAGCTTGCATTCCAGCAATTCAATGCGCAGGGCGACGTCGCGAGTATTGGCCTCGAACATCTGATTGATGGCGACGTCCTTGTGTTCCGTGCGGAACAGCTTGGTGCTCTCGCGGCCGTCGATCCACTCGTTGCTTTTGCTTAAAAACTGCTGGTGCTGGTTGGTCAGCACATAGACGTGACTCATGCGGGGGGACAACTTTGCTCAGACATGGAAGGCAGTTTAGCGGCGGTGGGAGGGAGGCTCAAGGATTGGGATGTAGGCCGTGTTGGTTCACACGTTGAGAAATCAGTTCGTGATAGTGAGCTAGGGGCGAAGGTGGCGACGCCGGGTACAGCCTTGAGAGACCTTCCGCGAGAGGGACCTCGCGGAAGAGCCCCCACGGATGGGTTCACGGCGTGTCTCACAAGGCTGTACCCGGTTTCGCCACCGCCACCGGGTACGTTCGAGGGAGGTTGCGAGCTGGGTTACACCGGCTTCAACGGATAGTGCGCCGGATACGGCAAACGTGCTGCGCCGCTGTCCACCGCAGCCCGGGCCACGGCGGCGGCCACTTTCGGCAGCAGGCGTGGATCCGTGGGCTTGGGCAGGATGTATTCCGCACCAAAGGTCATTTCCACGCCACCGTAACCGGCACGCACCGCGTCCGGTACCTCTTCCCGCGCCAGCTTGCGGATCGCCTCGATGGCGGCGAGCTTCATGTCTTCATTGATGCGGGTGGCGCGTACGTCCAGCGCCCCGCGGAAGATAAACGGGAAGCAAAGCACGTTATTCACCTGGTTCGGGTAGTCCGAACGGCCGGTGGCCATGATCAGGTCATCGCGGGTTTTGTGAGCCAGCTCCGGGGAGATTTCCGGATTGGGGTTGGAGCAGGCAAACACTACCGGCTTGTCCGCCATATGCGCCAGCTGCTCCGCGGACAGCAGATCCGGGCCGGATACGCCGAGGAACACATCGGCGCCTTCGATGGCGTCGTCCAGGGTGCGCATCTCGGTATCCCGCGCCCACTCACCTTTATAGGCATTGATATCACTGCGCCCGGAGTGAATCACGCCGCGGCTGTCCAGCATGGTGATCTGGTCCTTCTTGGCGCCGGCGGCCAGCAGCAGTTTGCAGCAGGCGGTGGCGGCGGCGCCGGCGCCCAGGCACACGATGCGCGCGTCTTCGAGGGTCTTGCCCTGAATTTCCAGAGCATTGAGCATCCCGGCCACGGTCACAATCGCGGTACCGTGCTGGTCGTCGTGGAAAACCGGCACCGAGCAGCGCTGGATCAGGGCTTCCTCAATATGAAAACACTCCGGCGCCTTGATGTCTTCGAGATTGATGCCGCCAAAGGTGTTGGCAATGGCCGCGACGGTTTCAATAAAACGCTCCGGGCTCGGGCACTCCACCTCGATATCCACAGAGTTGATGTCCGCAAAGCGCTTGAATAAAAGGGATTTGCCTTCCATTACCGGTTTGGACGCCAGCGGCCCCAGGTTGCCGAGGCCGAGGATGGCGCTGCCGTTGGAAATGACCGCCACCAGGTTGCCTTTGCCGGTGAACAGGTAGGCGGCCTCCGGATCCTTGGCGATTTCACGCACCGGTTCCGCGACACCGGGGCTGTAGGCCAGTGACAGGTCTTCCTGGGTCTGGGCTGGGGTTGTGAGCTCCACCGAAAGTTTGCCCGGTGTCGGCAAGGCGTGGTAATCGAGCGCGGCCTGGCGCAGTGAGTCGGTCATCAGGATGTCATCTCTTGGTTTGGAAAGCCGCCAGCATTCTCCGGTTGGCGGCGGGTTACAGCGGAAATTTTGATTTTATTGTGGGGCTGTGGGTTCGCCTCTGATTTCAGGGCGGTGCCGTGGCAGGAAGGATAACCGAGGGGGTGGAAAGCCTACAAGTTGAAAATCCGCTCGTCCCGAAATATCTGTACTAATAGTGGTGTGATTTCAGGCTTTAAAGGTGCTAAATCCTGTAGTTTTTTTACATAATTAGGATGATGTTGCGGTCATTGTGGGGGTGCGCTCCGCCGAACGTGCTTTTCTGGGTGTTGCCAATAGGCCTTTTGCGGTGGCCAGAATGCAGCAGCTACCCGCCGCCGACCGGCGGATTGGCCGCTTCCACTACTCGTTCCCCTACCCGCTCCCCATCTTCATCCTTCTGTCATCCGCTGACGTTAGGGTCATGGTCGCTCAATTCCTTCACTATGGCTGAACATAAAAATGTCCTTCACTTACATCTTCCGCCGTGTCTGCTGGAGTCTCGCGGGTCTGCTTCTGGCTGGCTGCGGGCAGGAGGCTGCGGAGCTTGCACAGGATGCGGCGCTGTTACCACCCGTGCCGCTGGCGGCGCGTCTGCCGGAAACCGGCACCCACGAGGCCAATCCGGAAGCGCCGGTGCCGCCCATGTGTTACACGAAAACCGAGGGGCGGCATAACCCCTGCTATGTGTGCCACCAGCTCTATGAGCGCGACCCACAGCAACCGCGTATGAACATGCTGGATGATGGCGGTATTCAGGGAAGCTACCTGTTCTCCGATGAGGGCCTGAAAAACCACTGGGCCAACCTGTTTGTGGACCGCAGCGCGTGGCTGCAGCAGGTCAGTGACGAAGCCATTGTCGACTACATCAATCAGGACAACTACAGCGCACTGCCGCAGCGGTTGCGCGCCCAGGGCTGGGAAGGCTTTATACCCGACCTGACCGATTTTGATCAGGCTGCGGCGGCGTTTGATGCGCAGGGATTTGCCCGCGATGGCAGTGGCTGGGTGGCGTTCAACTACAAACCGCTCCCCAGCACCTTCTGGCCCACCAACGGCAATACCGATGATGTGGCCATCCGCCTGCCGCAGAAATTCCGCCAGCTGGGGGGCGAGGATTCACGGGATCTGTATCTGCTGAATCTGGCGCTGGCCGAGCTCAATATCAAACAGCTGCCGCGTATGCCTATTGTGGCAATGGATGAGCGCCTGGTGGCGCGGGATCTGGACGGCGATGGCGCACTGCGGGGTGATACGCGCTGGCTGACACCGCAATCCCACTACTTTGGCGATGCCGCCGAGGTCGCGGTGGTGGATCAGCAATTCCCCAAGGGGACCGAATTTATACACTCCGTGCGCTATGTGGGGGTCGATGAGGCGGGCAATATCGGGGTGCCCGCGCGCATGAAAGAGCTGCGCTATATGAAAAAAATTCGCGAGCTCACCGTGACCGACCTGGACAACCGCTACCGCACCGAGCGCAAGGAAAAAGTGCTCGGCGAACTGCCCTACTACGTGGATCATGGTGATAAAGGTCGCGAGAACGGTATGGGCTGGCTGCTCACCGGATTTATCGAAGACTACGACGGACATCTGCGCCCGCAAAACCGAGAAGAAATGCTGTTCTGCATGGGCTGTCACGCCGCCATCGGCACCACCATTGACCAGACATTTTCGTTCTCGCGCAAGGTCACCGGCCCTGAGGGCTGGGGATATATCAATCTGCGCGGTATGGCGGATGTGCCCAACGTGAATCAACAGGAAGGCGAGATCCTCCAGTATCTGAAGCGCGCCGGCGGTGGCAGTGAATTCCGGGAAAACCCGGAAATGCTCGAACGCTGGTACAACGCCGATGGCTCGGTGAACGAGGAGGCGGTAAAAGCGGCCGACGTGTACACCCTGATAACCCCTTCCCGGGAGCGCGCGCTGGCGATGAACAAGGCGTACACCCATATTGTGCGCCACCAGAGTTACGTGCAGGGGCGCGATGCCAGCTGGCGGCCGGCGCAAAATATTCACCAGCAGATTGAAGATGCAACACCGCCGCTGCAGGCGGAGCACCGCTTCTTCGGCTGGGATATGCGATTGAACTGGGCGCGGAGCGAGTCGGATAACTGGTAATTATTTTTATTTGAGGTAAAAACTTAGCAATAAAATTCCCCCAAAACCGTCACTGAACGATCGCGAATTCTTCATGGCAGATGTGGATCCTTGGTCTAAGCGCCACCGTTTTGGTCGGCGCTTTCTATTTTTGGATTTCACGGGGGCAAAACCATGCACAATAACGATTCTCTGTTTACGAAAAATGCACTCGCCATCGCCGTGCTCAGCGCGCTGCTACTGGGCGGCTGTGCCGACGACGGATCGAATGGACAGGCCGGTGCCGATGGCGCCAACGGCGTTGACGGTATTGATGGCGTCGACGGTGCTGACGGCCAGGACGGCCAGGACGGCCAGGACGGCCAGGACGGCCAGGACGGCCAGGACGGCCAGGACGGCGCCGATGGCGAAGACCTGACCGCGGCGCCGGCACTGGTAAGAGTCGCTACCCTGCCGCTGGGCGCCGAGGTTACCGGCGTATTCAAGACCGACAACGGTGAAGTCTTCTTCAACGTACAGCACCCGTCCGATACCCTGCCAGACGGCTGGAACGACGCTGCCGTCGGTGCCTGGACCGGTGTGGATATCGACAATCTGGATCCGCGCCTGGCATCGGTGCCGGTGCCCGCATCCGACGCACCGGAAGCGCAGGTAGTACAGGTGGCCACCGGTGAGTATCAGGTGCTGGGCCGCAGTGGTGACACCTTCGCCGGCGCTCTGCCGTTTGGTTTTGGCGCCATTGTCAAAGGCGATGCCAGCATGGCCCTCAAACAGTCCCAGAACCCGGACTTCAACGCCTTTATCCCCACCAACGCCGATGGCAGTGAAGGTATGCTGTACGTGGCCTGGGAAGATCGCCCCGGTGCCATGAACCGGGTAAACCTGCAGCGCCAGCAGGACGGCAGCTGGCAGGTGACCGGTGCCGCCGATGTGGACTTCTCGCCGGTGCAGGGCACCCTGATCAACTGCTTCGGCAGCGTATCCCCCTGGGGCACTCCGCTGACTTCGGAAGAAAATTACGAGGCGGAAAACACCGCGCACTGGAACGACCCGAACTATTCCACCGGCTACCCCAACAACGCGGATATCGATCTGCTCACCGACTACCTGGGCGGCACCTACCCGAACCCTTATCGCTACGGTTACATCGTGGAAATCACCGAGCCCACCAGCGAGACGCCACTGCCGGTCAAGCTGTTTACCCTGGGACGCATGGCACACGAAAACCCGGTAGTCATGCCGGACCGCAAAACCGTGTACCTGACCGACGACGGTGGCAATAAAGGCTTCTTTAAATTTGTTGCCGACACCGCTGGTGATCTGGGTACCGGCACCCTGTACGCGGCGAAAGTACAGCAGGATGCCACCCGTGACGCCGCGAAAGCCGGATTCGACATCACCTGGATCGAGCTGGGCCACGCCAGCAACGCCGAGCTGGAAAGCTGGATTGCCGAGTACGATGACATTGACCGCAGCGACTTTGTCGAAGGTGAAACCAGCTACATCACCGATGCGGAAATCGACGCCTATGCCAACGGCACCGCCCCCGACAGCCGCGTGGCCTTCCTGGAAACCCTGCGCGCCGCTGAGGCCAAAGGGGCTACCGTCGAGTTCAACAAAATGGAAGGGATCAACATCAACTTCAACGGTGCCGCGGACAACAGCGTGCCGTATATGTACGTCGCCATGTCTTCCGTGGACTACGCCATGGCCGACGACGAGGGGGATATCCAGGTTGATGCCAACAAGTGCGGTATTGTCTATCGCCTCGGCCTGCAGTCCGATTACGACGTGCTGCGGATGGAGCCGGTCGTGGTCGGCGGTACCTACGATGGCAGTGCCGAAAACCGCTGCCCAGTGGATGCCATTGCCAGCCCGGACAATATTGAAGTGCTGGACGATGGCCGTGTTCTGATTGGAGAGGACACCGGGTACCACGTCAACAACGCACTGTGGGTCTACAACCCGCAGGGCGAGTGATCGGGGACCGGGTCTGAAGTCTCAGGCCTGATCCCGGGTGCGCGGTGCCCGGCGCCGCGCATCTTTTTCTTGTACTCTCCCGTGCTCGCCTGTCGATCAGTCCCGCAGCAGGTCCACGGTCTGCGCGGAATCCACCGCGAGAAACCAGCGTTTGTGCCCGGGGTTCTTGCGCACATAATCCGCGCCGCGGTCCACCAGCCAACCTCGCACCATCAGTCTGCGTCCGTTCCAGTCGTTGCGCCGGGACATGCGCGGCGCACCTCTGGGGTCCACGCGCAGGGCCACGGGACCATCCAGGTCCAGCCAGATATAACGGTTCTTGTGCACTTTCTTTACCGTGCCAGTGAGCAGCACGAAGCCCCCATCACCCGCGCGCACCTCGGCAGCCTGAATGGTGGGCCAGACCCCTGGCTGCCACACACCGCGCTGGCGCAGCCGCGCCTCATCCTCGCGACTTGACAGGCACTCCGCCAGCGCAACATTGGGGGCCACCGCGATATGAAAGGCGAGTCCGGCGGCCAGCAGCGCGGATTCCAGGCTGTCCCCGCGGTGGTTGTAGACATGGGCCAGTACGCGCCCATGATTGTCATAGCGGTCGCGGTCATACACCAGTTCCAGGTCGCCTCGGGCGAGAAAGCGCTGCACAAACTCCCGGGACTCTTCCGCCAGAGGTTGTGCACGGTGTTTGCCCCGGGCCAGCTCCGGTGTGTTTACGCCGATCAGGCGTACACGACGACCGTCGGTAAGGCGCAGGGTATCGCCGTCCACCACCTTCTGCAGTGCCACCACCTCATCTGCCTCCCCCAGTACGCAGTCGGCCAATGTGGTGGCGGGCGTGGCAGCGAGGCCGAGCAGCAGGCAGGCACAAAAAAAGACGCCACGGAAGTTCCGGGGCGTCTTTTTTGTCGCTGCCGGTGTTGCCTGATGCATACCGGAGCGGGTCTCGATCGCGCGTTCTCTTACTTGGAGATACGGCTGCCGAAACGCTTCTTGAAGCGATCCACGCGGCCGCCGGTGCTGGCTTCGCGCTGCTTGCCGGTGTAGAACGGGTGGCAGTTGGAGCAGACGTCCAGCTGGATGTCCTTGCCCAGTGTGGAACCCATTTTGAAAGAGTTGCCGCAGGAGCAAGTTGCAGTAATTTCGCTGTAGTTCGGGTGGATATCGGTCTTCATGATGGCCTCTATTCGATACCGCCACCCAGTCGTTCGCTGAGCACGGGATCGTCATTGGTGTAGGGGAAACGTCCCCGGGCTGTTTAAAAAGTCGGCGCATACTATCAGATTAGCCCGCCGATTCAAGCGTAAATGCGGCTTGGGGGTCACGGCTCTCCGGCACCGACGCCCGTTGCATCGATCAGTGCGCGCAATGCGGTCATGTGGGACTCCAGCGCAGCGAGCCCCTCATCGCTGAGGCGGTACCAGGTGGTCGGTTTGCGCTCCACGAAATCCTTTGTGCTCAGCAGATAGCCCCGCTCCTCCAGTTTGCGCAGTTGCGCGCCCAGATTGCCGTCGGTGGCGTGAAGCTGGCTCTTCAACCGGGCGAAGCTGAGCTCGCCGTGCTTTGCCAGCAGTACACACGTGCCCAGGCGGATGCGGTGCTCCAGCAATGGGTCAAGGGCGGTCAGCGCCTTCATGGGGTGTGGTCCGCGTTCAGCGCCGCGCGACGGCTGAAACCGGCCCAGCACAAGGCGGCGCCCACGCTGATCCCGGTAATCGTCCAGATGTGGGGTGGCATAAACACCACCAGCACCCCATAGGCAATCAGCATCGGGACGCCACACCACAGCAGCGGTCGCTCCAGGTGAACGCCGGCGAGGCTGTAGGCAATGCCGGTCACCAGCAGAAAGTTGGCGCCGCCCATCTCGGGAGTGACCCGCCCCAATACCAGCGGAAGGAAGCACAGCAGAAATGCCGCGCCCACCAGACACCAGTGCAGGCCGTAGCGCCGCCCCAGCTGAGCATTGTTGTAGCCGTGACGCCGGCTCTCGCGGGCGCCGAGCCACCAGCTGAACAGGCCTCCGCCCGTGCCAGCGAACAGCCAATACGCGCCGGCGAATCGGGGGGCCAGATCCGGAAGGCTGAAGCCCACTGCTATCAGGGCAGCCCACAGGAAATACAGCGCCGGTATGCCTCCGGCTGTGGCGTCCTCGCCGATGGCGCCGCGGATATAGTCCAGGTCACTCTGCAATTTGTTCACGTCGGTCATGGTTACGAATCCTTGTTCAGTGAGAGGGGCCCTACAAGGGCTTGGGTCCCGGTCTACTCTAAAATGTAGAGATGATGTGTAGAGTACTCTGAAAATTAGAGTAGGCAAGAGGTTTTGGGCTTGCGCGTGGTTTTGTGCGCCATAAATATGCGCGGGATGGTTTAGCGATGCCGGCTGTAACCGCGGACGTCAGCCGGTAAACTAGCGCGCTCTGAAAATTCCGCGCAGCAGATAACGTCAATTGGGGGCCGCTTGCAGGTACAAACGGAACAACACCGCCTGGGCAGGACTGGTGAACGCCCGCCCGCCATATTGCGCGTGGCGGTACCGGTACCCCTGCGCCGGCTGTTCGACTACCTGCCCCCAAAAGGTCTGGGGGCCGAGGATCTGCAACCGGGCCAGCGCTTCCAGGTGCCCTTTGGCAACCGCGACCTGGTGGCGGTGCTGGTGGAAGTGGTGGCGGAGTCGCCCCTCGCGGAGCTCAAGCCCGCCAGTGAACGCCTCGACCGCGAGCCGATCTTTGATGCGCGCAGCCGCCACTTTCTGCAGTGGGCCGCGGACTACTATCAGGCGCCAGTGGGCGAGCTTTACGCCGCGGCCCTGCCGGTGGCCCTGCGCAAGGGCAAGCCGGCAGATCACTGGGCGGAACCGTGGCTGGAATTGACCACGGAGGGCAAGGGCCTGCCGGAAACCGCACTGGCGCGCGCCAAGAAACAGCAGACGCTGCTGCAACTGCTGCTGGGGAGCGGCCCACAGAGCCGCACCGCACTGAATGCCCGTGGCCTCAACAGCAGTGTGTGCAAAGCGCTTATCGAGCGCGGGCTGGCGCGTTGGGTGTCGGGCCCCACCGCGCCACCGCCGCTGGAAACGGTGGAACCCCGCCCCGCAACGGAGCTGAACGAGGAGCAGCGCCTGGTGATCGATTCGGTCCCGCCCGCAGGCTTCAGTGCATCTTTATTAGAGGGCACCACCGGCAGCGGCAAGACCGAGGTCTACCTGCGCCTGATGGAACGGGCACTCCGCGACGGCAATCAGGCCCTGTTGCTGGTGCCGGAGATTGGCCTCACCCCGCAGACCCTGCGCCGCATTGCCGCGCGCTTCCCGGATTTCCGCATCGCCGCCCTGCACTCGGGCCTGGCCGACGGCGAGCGTGCCCGCGCCTGGCTGTCCGCTGCCAGCGGGGTAGCCGATATTGTGATCGGCACCCGCTCGGCCATTTTCACTCCGCTGCCGCGCCTCGGCGTGATCCTGATTGACGAGGAGCACGACGGCTCCTTCAAGCAGCAGGACGGGGTGCGTTACTCCGCCCGCGACCTGTCGGTAGTGCTGGCAAAAAATGCCGACGTACCGGTGCTGCTCGGCTCGGCAACGCCGTCCCTGGAAAGCCTGCACAACGCCCTGAGTGGCCGCTACCAGCATCTGCGCCTGCGCCACCGTGCCGGCAATGCGCGGCCACCGGAGATCAGTGTGGTGCCCATCCTGCATCAGACGCTGCAAGAGGGTTTCGCGCCGCAGGTGCTGCGCCATATCGGTGAAACCCTGAATCGCGGCGAGCAGGTGCTGGTCTTCATCAACCGCCGCGGGTATTCCCCGGCCCTCACCTGTGACGATTGCGGCTGGCTGGCCGACTGCCCGCACTGCTCTGCCAAACTCACGCTGCACCGGCGCCAACGCCATCTGCGCTGCCACCACTGCGACTACCGCATGCGCGAGGTGCACAGCTGCCCCCAGTGCCACAGTCGCAATCTCAATGCGTTGGGGGCGGGCACCGAGCGCAGTGAAGACTTTCTTGCCCACACATTTAATCAGTACCCCGTGATACGGGTGGATCGGGACACCACCGCCAGCAAGCAGGCCCTGGACAGACTGTTGGAGCCGGCGCGCAACGGCGAGCCCTGCCTGTTACTGGGCACCCAGATGCTGGCCAAGGGCCACCATCTGCCCAAAGTCACCCTGGTAGTGATTCAGGATGCGGACGGCGGGCTGTTCAGCGCAGATTTTCGTGCCCCCGAGCGTATGGGGCAGCTGCTGGAGCAGGTTGCCGGCCGCGCTGGCCGCGGCGATCTGCGCGGTCATGTGTTGGTGCAGAGCCGCTACCCGGAGCACCCGCTGCTGCAACTGTTGCTGAGCAAAGGGTACGGGGCGTTTGCCCGCCAGCTGATGGAAGAGCGTAAAATCGCCCAGCTGCCCCCCCTGCGGGCCATGGCGCTGGTGCGCGCCGAGTGCGAGGAGCCGCGCTGGGCGGAGGAATTTCTGGCCAGTGCCCGGGACTATTTCCAGGCGCTGGCACCGCCCTCACCAGAGCTTCAGTACCTGGGTCCCGTGCCTGCCCTGCTCGAGCGCAAGTCCGGCCGCTTCCGCTTTTACCTGCAGATCACCGCAGAGAAGCGCGGCCTGTTGCAGAACCTGTTGGCACAATTCAGCCAGTGGGCCGAAGGCAACCGCAATCGGCGTCTGCGCTGGGCGGTGGACATGGATGCCCAGGAGTTATCCTAAAATCCGTCCACAGCGCCGGTCGCAGACGGTACAATTTCCCGCCCGCTGATAAAACGATTTACAAAAACGAGAGAACGCCCATGGCCCGCCGCAATACCCGCCGCCAACAATCCACCGGCAAACCCGCCTGGGTGTGGTTTGTATTGGGCAACTTCGTAGGGGGTTTTGCGGTATTTGTATTCCTGCTCAATGACCTCAAGACCGGGCAGACGCAGGTGGCCAAGCGCGCCGATAAACCGGCCGCGGAACAGCCTGCGCCTGGAGAATCCAAGCCGCGCTTCGACTTCTACAAGCTGCTCGAAGAGAGCGAAGTGAAGGTCCCGAAGCCGAAGAATCCGCAGGTGCGCGTGCGTGAGGGAGACAGCGACGACTCGCCGGTACGCAGCGAACCCAAATCCGATCTCGTGTATATCCTTCAGGCCGCCAGCTTCCGCGACAAAGGCGAGGCCGAGCGCCTGCGCGCCCAATTGATGCTCGCCAACCTCGACGTCAAAGTCGAGTCCGCCACCGACAACCGCGGCACCTGGCACCGGGTGCTCGTAGGCCCCTACACCAATCGCTCCAAAATGGCCGCCGCCCGCGGGGTGCTGGCCGAACATCGGCTGATGCCACTGGTGCTCAAACGCCCGGCCCAGAGCTAGGCCGCAACGCCTGCGGCGTCTCGGAGGGACGCAAAGTCACCTTCGGCAAGTTGAAATCCGCCCCCATCGACCACACTTAGTGCTCTCGAAATGTAAAACACCGAGGCACACGTGGAACAATATCGCGGCACTACCATTCTCTCCTGCCGCCGAAACGGCAAAGTCGTAATCGGCGGTGACGGGCAAGTCTCCATGGGCAACACCATCATGAAAGGTAACGCCCGCAAAGTCCGCCGCCTGTACAACGATAAAGTCATCGCCGGATTCGCCGGCGGCACCGCCGACGCCTTCACCCTGTTCGAGCGCTTCGAAGCCAAGCTCCAGGCACACAACGGCCAGCTCACCCGCGCCGCCGTCGAACTCGCCAAAGACTGGCGCACCGACCGCGCCTTGCGACGCCTGGAAGCCCTCCTCGCCGTCGCCGACGAAACCGCTAGCCTGATCGTTACCGGTAACGGCGACGTGATCCAGCCGGAAGACGATCTGATCGCCATCGGCTCCGGTGGCCCCTTTGCCCAGTCTGCGGCACGCGCGCTGCTCGATAACACTGAACTGGATGCGAGAACGATTGTGGAGCAGGGATTGAAGATTGCCGGTGACATTTGTGTGTACACCAACCACAACAACACCATTGAAGAGTTGAGTTACTGATTGCAAACCAGCGACGAAGTAATTCACCACGAATAGAAGGCGGGGTGCCGGGTAGGGGTTTTTGAAAGCGTCGGCGACAGGGACGTCGCCGACGCAGCGTACAGGGATGTATTCACAGCGGTTTCAAAAACCCCTACCCGGTACCCCGCCGCCACCGCGCTTCAATAAAACGAGCGCTGGGACAAACGAAAGAATTCGAGAAATATCATGTCCATGACCCCCAGAGAAATTGTCCACGAACTCGACCGCCATATCGTCGGTCAAAACGACGCCAAGCGCGCGGTCGCCATTGCGCTGCGCAATCGCTGGCGCCGAATGCAGGTCAATGAAGAACTGCGTGCGGAAATCACTCCAAAAAATATTCTGATGATCGGTCCAACCGGCGTTGGTAAAACTGAAATCGCCCGCCGCCTCGCCAAACTTGCCGGCGCACCGTTTATCAAAGTCGAAGCCACCAAATTCACCGAAGTCGGTTACGTCGGCCGCGATGTGGAATCCATCGTCCGCGACCTCGTCGAAATGGCCATCAAGCTCGAACGCGAGCGCGCCACCGAAGGTGTCAAACAACGGGCCATGGACGCCGCCGAAGACCGCGTTCTCGACGCCCTGCTGCCGCCGGCGCGCAACACCGATCCCAGCGAAAAAGATTCCGGCACCCGCCAGGTCTTCCGCAAAAAACTGCGCGAAGGCGAGTTGGATGACAAAGAGATCGAAATCGAAGTCTCCGCCGGCCCTATGGGTGTGGAAATCATGGCACCTCCCGGCATGGAGGAAATGACCAATCAGCTGCAGGGCATGTTCTCCAATATGTCCAAGGGCAAAACCCAGAAGCGCAAGCTCACCGTCAAGCAGGCGCTCAAGCAGCTGACCGACGACGAAGCCGCCAAGCTGATCAACGACGAAGAAATCAAAACCAAAGCGATCCAGTCTGCCGAGCAGAACGGCATCGTGTTTATCGATGAGATCGACAAAGTCGCCAAGCGCCAGGAAAGTGGTGGTGCCGACGTATCCCGCGAAGGCGTACAGCGCGATCTGCTGCCATTGATCGAAGGCTGCACCGTCACCACCAAATACGGCATGATCAAGACAGACCACATCCTGTTTATCGCCTCCGGGGCCTTCCATCTGTCCAAGCCCTCCGATCTGATTCCGGAGCTGCAGGGCCGCCTGCCCATTCGCGTGGAACTGAGCTCACTGACCTCCAAAGACTTCCAGCGCATCCTGACCGAGCCGAGCGCTTCCCTGACCGAGCAGCAGAAAGCACTGCTGGGCACCGAAGGGGTGAATCTGGAGTTTGCCGACGACGGTATCCAGCGCATTGCGGAAGTGGCCTACGAAGTGAACGAGTCCACGGAAAACATCGGCGCCCGCCGTCTGCACACCGTACTGGAGCGACTGCTGGAAGAAATCTCGTTTGTCGGTGGCGACGGAGATACCGCGATTACCATCGATGCCGCCTATGTGGACAAGCACCTGGGTGAACTGAGTAAAGACGAAGACCTGTCTCGTTTTATTCTCTGACGTACAACACCCTGCAGGAGCCCGCAAGCAGGCTCCTGCAGGGTTAATCTTTCCGGACACACAATGCCCCCACCGCAAAAAATCCGTCTGCAAAAAGCCGACAAGACACTCATCCTCCTCTACCCGGATGCAGAATTCGAACTCCCCGCCGAATATCTCCGGGTTTACTCTCCCAGTGCCGAAGTGCGCGGTCACGGCGCCGGCGAAGGCAATCTGGTGGCGGGCAAGCTGCATGTGGGAATCGAGCGGGTCGCCGCCGCCGGCCGTTATGCGCTACAGATTTTTTTCGACGACGGTCACGACAGCGGCATCTACACCTGGGCGTATCTGCGGGAGTTGTGCGAAACCCGGGAGCAAAAGTGGCAGGCCTATCTCGAGCGCCTGGAAAACGCGGGCCAGGGTCGCGATCCCGACGAAAGCCCGGTCAAGCTGATTGGCTGAACCCGACGTAAATCTGACGCATATTTCCGGTATCCTCCCCCAAAACTTCTTCCGGCCACGCCGGAAGCCGATCACCATCAAAATTGCCTCTGGGGGAATACTCGTGCAATTAAACCGCTTTACCCTGGGCTTCGCCCTGGCCTTCGGCGTTACTCTGGCCGCCTGTCACAGCGGCAAATCCGAAACGGTCGCCAGCGAAGCCGCGCCGACCAAGGCCACCGCCTCCCATCTGCCGGAGACCCAGCGCAACAGCAGCTGGTTCCAGGATGCCCGCGAGGCGATCGCCGATGCGAGCGCTGTCACCATTAACAACCAGCCCGGCGCCGCCAGGAATGTCATTCTGTTCGTGGGTGACGGCATGGGAATATCAACAGTGACCGCCGCGCGGATTCTGGCTGGCCAGCAACAGGGCAAGCCGGGCGAGGAGTATCAGCTCAGCTTTGAGAAGATGCCCTTCGCCGGGTTGATCAAAACCTATAACACCAATCAACAGACCCCGGACTCCGCCGGCACCGCCACCGCCATGCTCTCCGGCGTGAAAACCAAGGCCGGTGTGCTCAACGTGGACGAAACCGTGGCCCGCGGTGATTGCGCCGGCAGTCTGGAGCGCCCGCTGACCACCGCGGTGGAGCTTGCGGAAGAGCTGGGCAAGCGCACCGGCATCGTCAGTACCGCGCGCATCACCCACGCCACCCCCGCCGCCGCCTATGCCAAAGTGCCGGAGCGGGGTTGGGAGCATGCGGCTCCCGCAGGGTGTAAGGATATCGCCACCCAGATGGTCGAGTTCGCCGCCGGTGACGGTGTGGATGTGATTATGGGCGGCGGTCGCCGCAGCTTTCTGCCCAAAGATGTCACTGACAGCGAGGGCAAAAGTGGCAAGCGCGAAGATGGCATCAATCTGATTGAAGCGTGGCAGGAGCGTTACAGTCGCGCGGGCGGCAATGCGGTATACATTGAAGACCAGGCGGGCTTTGATGGGATCGATGTCACCGACACCGACAAGCTGTTGGGACTGTTTGCCAGCTCCCATATGCGCTACGAGGCGGATCGCCAAAACGACAAGGCCGGTGAACCTTCCCTGTCAGCAATGACCGGCAAGGCCGTCGAACTGCTGAACAAATCAGAGCGCGGATATTTTCTACTGGTCGAGTCCGGGCGTATCGATCACGGGCACCACGCGGGCAGCGCGTTCAATGCGTTGACCGATGCCGTCGAAATGGCCAAAGCGGTACAGGTCGCCATGGACAGTACCAGTGCCGAGGATACCCTGATCATCGTGACCGCAGATCACAGCCACGTGATGACCATCGCCGGCTACCCTACCCGTGGCAATCCGATTCTCGGCAAGGTGGTCACCAACAATCGTGAGGGTGCGCCGGAACCGGAGGTGGCACTCGCCGCCGATGGGAAACCGTATACCACCATCACCTATGCCAACGGTCTCGGCCACGCCCATTACGGAGACAGTACCGACGCAGATGATCGCTACGAAGACCCCGTCAGCGCCGGGCGCCAGGACATCAGTGCCAGCGATACCGAATCTTCCGGTTACCACCAGGAAGCACTGGTACCCCTGGGAAGTGAAACCCATGCCGGTGAAGATGTAGGTGTCTGGGCCCGCGGCCCCGGTGCGCATCTGTTATCTGGTACCAATGAGCAGAGCCTGATTTTTCATGTGATGGCGCATGCGGGTGGGTTGCTGGAGTAGGGGTAGTGTTTTGGTGGGCAGGAGTGGACAAAGAATGGATGGAATTTGGCGCATGCTTCAGTGCCATTGGTTATCGGTTTAGTCTCCTGCCTTTTCCCACGCGTCGCTATTGGAGTAGTCAGGTCGCGTAGCGAAGTCAGTATCCGGGCTGCTTCAAAAAAGCAGAAGCGCGCCATACCGTTCTCTTGCATGCCAGCAATCGCTCACATCAGCTAGCAGTATCTCCTTCATATTGTGAAATGACTGGTTTTTTAGTTTTTCCATTATCTCATTTAGTGGGTTTTTGTCCTGACGCATGGGTCAGAAAAATGACCGATTGATAGGGTAAAAGCCCCAAGGGATGCCTGTCCCAATTAAGGCTATTTTGTTGTTACATTCATTCTTTTTTTTAAAGATTTTGGGTGTGAGTAGCCTGATTCGAGAATGGGCGGGGCATGTTTGTTATTTATTGTTCGCTCGTCAAAAAATACATATGAGGGGTTAGGGAGGTTAGTCGTCAAATTTTTGTAGCGAAGTCTTTCGCTACAAAATACTGACAAGAGCCTAATTGGGGGGCTAACCAATTGAATAAATTAAAAAAAATGTTCGAGAGCGCAGGGACTCCGCTCAAGGTAAGCGTGTCCACAGCTGTTCTGGCAGCAGTACTTTCTCCTATTACTTTCGCACAAGAAGATGACACCTCTGTTACTGAGACGAACGTAGTCGCCGAGCAGCAGTCCGCTGTTCCCGTTCCTCAGGGAGTGGAAGACGATTCGGGGGTAGAAGAGGTCGTCGTTACCGGCTCTCGTCTGAAACGAGACACATTTTCAAGCATTGCACCTTTACAGATAATTAACGCCGAGGGGGCACGAGAGGCTGGTGCCATTGATACGTCCACGATCCTGCAGTCCAGTGGCGCAGCGACCGGTCAACAAATTGATCTGACCTTCTCCGGTTACGTTTTGGATAATGGGCCTGGTGCTTCAACCGTAGATCTGCGCGGTCTTGGTGCTGGCCGTACCCTAGTGTTGCTGAATGGCCGTCGAATGGCGCCTGCGGGCGTAGAAGGTGCCCCTGTCGCTGCAGACTTGAATCTGATTCCAGCCTCCCTCGTTCAACAATATGACCTTCTTTTAGATGGCGCCTCATCGATTTATGGTTCTGATGCTGTAGCGGGCGTGGTAAACGTTATCTTGAAGAAAGATTTTGATGGCGTTGACTTTGAGGTGTTTGGCACCAATCCCCAGCAGCCTGGTGGTGGGGAAAACACATTAAGCTTGAGTTGGGGTCACAACTTCGATCGTGGTTTTGTTGGTATGGGGGTCGAGCATTATGAGATGGATGCTGTGACCCTGGCGGACCGAGAGTGGACCGCTGGCTGTGCCCGTGATATCGAAGTCGGAACTGATGGAAATATTTATACGGGCAACGCGTACTACCAAGAAATTTATGGCATGGACTTTGAGGGCTGCGGATTCGGTTCTCTTGCTGGTCGGATCTCTGTGCCAGAAGCGGGAAGTATCTATTACACCCCTGGTAGTTCAAACGGTGGCTGGAATGGTTTCACAGAATCCAGTGCTTTCGCGCTGAGCGGACTTGATACGAATGGTGATGGTGTTCCGGATATCAACTTCCACGATTACGACCTCAATGGTAAAGAGCAGTTTGCACACCTGATTCCCGAGCAGGAGCGAACCAGTTTTATGGCCTTCGGTGAATATACATTCGAGGGGGACATGAATCTGACTCCATTTTTTGAAGTCAGCTATGCAAAGCGTGAGAATTTCATTAATACAGGTGCCAGCCAGCTGTTCCCGGACGTTCCCGCCGACAACCCCTTTAACCCTTGTAACCCAGACGGCGTGCGTGGCGTAGATTGTGGTGAAGCCTATGACCAACTATTGACGAATCCGGGCTTTGAGGCTCAGTTTGCCGCGTTTTATGGGTTGACGCCTACCCAGTTCCGCGACCAAGGTATCGTCGATCTGTTTGCTGGCCCTATTGGTGCGCAGGAAACAACACCGATTGTCTCGGTTCTAGGTGACCGCAACATCAACCGTGTCGAAGTTGCACAATCACGTTTCGTAACTGGGATGCGCGGTGATCTACCAATGATGAATATTGGTAGTTTATCTGATTGGTCCTTTGAGCTCTCTGGCTCCATTACCAAGTCAGACGGGGAGTCCAGTCGTATTGGTATCCGGGGGGACCGGATGTACCAATCTCTGGAAACGACTATCGAGGATCCCGATAACCCGGGTACATATATTTGCGAGCCACTTCCCGGTGAGTCAACCTGTGTACCTATCGATATGTTTGCGGGTTCCCTTTATGAGGGTGTGATCGGAGACTTCGCGACACAGGCCGAGCGCGATTACCTGTTTGATAGTCGCGACTTTGATACGTCCTATTACCAGACGATCTTTTCTGCGTATGCCAGCGGCACCGTGGCTACCCTGCCTGCGGGGGACGTCATTGTGGGGGTAGGAGTAGAGTTGCGTGATGATCGCATCAAGTCTGTACCAGATGATGTTGCGCGTGATGGCTTGTTTATCCACTACTTTGCAGATGGTGGTGCAACGGGCAACAAGACTACAAAAGAGGCCTACGGTGAAATTGAATTGCCGTTACTCGCCGGTAAATTCTTGGCTGAAGAGCTGACTACTAACCTGTCCGCGCGATATACCAAAGATGAATTTTATGGTGGTGCCTGGACAAACGCAGCAAAGGTTGCATATCGTCCGGTCGAATCCCTGTTGCTTCGTTCTACTTATGGGACCTCATATCGCGCACCGAACCTGCGTGAAAATTTCCTGCAGAACCAAACCGGTTTTCAGACTGTGTCTGACCCCTGTTTGATTCCTGACAGTGCATTGGATGACCTTACTGGTGGTTATAATGCCGACTTGGACACTCGTTCACCCGAGGTTCTGGCTAACTGTGCTGCCAACGGCGTGGACCCAACTGTCACAGAGAACGGTGGTTTCAACTCTTATAGTGTGGAAGTGGCTCGTGGTGGCAGTCTTGGTCTGAAAGAAGAGACTTCAGATTCCTTCACGGTAGGATTTTCTTTCGAGCAACCTTTTTCGAAAGCTTTGATCTGACTCTCGGTATGACGTACTACGATATCGAAATTGAAAATTCGATTATCGAACCGTCTCCTCAGTTCCTGATCAACGATTGCTACAGCAATCCAAATGGCAATAGTGCCTTCTGCTCTCAGTTGGAGCGCGGTGACGATGGTCTTCTCGACAAAGTCGACGCGGCGTTTGTAAACCGAGACAACGAGGTCGCACGCGGGTTCGATTACAATGTCGCCTATACCCAGCCCGTGACAGTTTTCGGGGCACCGATTGAATTGAGTGCGAACCTTACATTCAATCGTGTGCTGGAACGTACTCTTACGTATCTGGACGATGAAGGTAATCCCGATGTGGACGTATATCAGGGCACCTTTGGTTTCCCGAAATGGCAAGGGCGTGGTGAATTCCGCGTAGATTATGATAAATATCGTTTCACCTGGACAACACAATACCTGGACTCAGTAGAGCAAGCGGATGAATTTGTCGATGAGTTCAGCGACATCTATGACACCAATGAAACTGGTTTCACCTCTGATGCTTGTATTGGTGCCGAAAATGGCGGGGTTGATTGCCGTGATGTAGGCTTTGCGGACGACTATATACTGCATAGTGCCTCTCTGTACTACTATGCCGATACTTGGACCGCTGGTCTCGGTGTGCGGAATGTGTTTAATGAGGCACCACCGGAAGTGGACGGCGACGAAATCCTATCCGTCAACAACACCCCGATTGGTTATGGTTACAATATTCAAGGTCGGACAGTGTTCCTGAACCTTCAGAAAAACTTCTGATATTGCCAAGGTTCAAAAAGCCCGCATTTATGCGGGCTTTTTTTTCAAAAAATGACGATTTTCTAGTTCTATTTACAGGGTGCCGTAATGGAAATACTGAAAAGGCTGGCCGTTTCTCTATTGTTCTTATGTAGCTTGGAATCGGTGTCCGCGGCTGTCGAGCCCTATCCGTTGGATTACTGGGCTCTGCGCGATGTGATCAGTAATGTCGAGGTTTCGCCAGACGGGAAGCACGTTGCTTTGCTGAAAATACCAACCAAAGATGGCGATCCGATTATTGAGGTGTATCCGTCAGATGACCTGGATGCCGAGCCCTACCGGGTCAACTCACATCCAATGGAGATTCAAGGATTTTTCTGGTTGAGCAATGACGTGATTGGGATGAATCTTCGTCAGAAAGTGCGCGATCGTATCGAAGGGTTCAATGAAGGGGTATATGAATATCTTCTCGCTTCGGTAGATATCAAACGAAAAAAAATGAAAAAGTACGATCAGTTGGGTGCTGAACTGGAGCATGTGCTCCCGAACAACGATCGTCGCATTATCTTTTCCTACATTCCGGGAGGCGATAAAAGTCGTTTGAACAAGGCATTTCGTCCTCGCACTTACTATGAGATGGATCTGAAGTCCGGTGCCAAGAAATTGATCTTGCGTGGCAAGCTGGATATGGGGCAGGTAGAGTTTGATATCGATGGTAATCCGTGGCTGGCACGGGGTTTCGATGTTGGCAAGGGCGAGTACGTTTGGTACCAGCGGGTTACTAATTCTGGAAAGTGGCAGGAATTCTATCGACTCAGCGAGGATAGTTTTGAAACCTTCGAAGTGGAGGGTTTTGATGACAGGCAACCTCACATTTTTTATGTACGTGCAAACCAGGGTGATGACAAAATTGGACTTTGGGAATACGACGTGCGCAAAGGAGACTTCGGTGAGCTGATCTATCGTCGCAGTGATGTGGATGTTGCTGCTGTCCGTTTTCATAGCAACGAATGGAAGAATAGAGATTCTGTAGTTGGTGTTGTTTACGCTAAAGACAACATCAAGGTCGAATATTTCGACGAGCTGGAAATGGCAACTACGCGTCAGCTGCAAGGAATTATTCCGGAGTCTCACTATCTTCGCATCAATAGCCGCAGTCGAGACGGCGCGAGTCTAACGATCTACAACGTGGGTCCGCGTGACCCAGGCACCTACTACCTTCTGCATGCGGGCAAGCTCACCAAGGTCGGAAGTCGGCAACCTCTGCTCGAGCCGGAAAATTTGGCCGAAGTGCGGTATATCGAGTATCAGGCGCGCGATGGCCGGACTATCCCCGCCTATCTGACGATTCCTAATGGCAAGCCACCATTTCCTGCGATAGTAATGCCTCACGGTGGCCCCTTTGTTTCCGAAGTGGTGGTGTACGATGAGTGGGCCCAGATGTTGGCCAACAACGGCTACATTGTGCTGCAGCCCCAGTACCGTGGATCCAAAGGATTTGGTCTGGAGCACTACACCTCGGCCTTCGTTAACGGTGGCCAGGGCGGGTACAAAATGCAGGACGATAAGGACGATGGCATGCTCTATCTGGTAGATCAGGGCTGGGCGGAAAAAGATCGTCTCGCGATGTTCGGTTGGTCGTATGGAGGCTATGCGGCCCTTGTGGCAGCTGCGCGAGATGATCAGATATACCAGTGTGTGATAGCGGGTGCTGCTGTTTCCGACAACCAGATGCAGGTGAACTATTATCGTGATCGCCTGCGCGGCGCGAGCAAGATCGAGCAGCTTGGCATGTGGGATGACAGTGTATCTCCAATCGAGCAGGCGGCGAATGTAAATGTGCCCGTCTTGCTGATCCACGGGAGTGTGGACCAGCGTGTACCGCCAGAGCATGCGGAGCGATATCGCAAGGCGCTCGACAAGAATGGTCGGGTATACAAGTACGTGGAACTGGATGGCGCCGATCATTTCAGTAACACGCTGTTCTACGAGCATCAAAAGACACTGTACGAATCAATGATCTCGTATCTCGCTTCGGATTGTGGCGAGGGGGGGCTTTAGTCAGGTCGCCGTACCCCGCATCTCCTGTCCGCCCCATTCCATCGCCTCTCGCGTTGGAGTGGGGCTAACAGTCTGGCACCTCTCCCTGCATGCTATCCAGCCTCTAACTCTGGGCCTGCCCCTCTCCCTCGTCCTCTGTTCCCATGTACAATACCGCCTGAATCAGGTACAGCAGGCACACAATGACGGAACGCAAAACGACCCATTTCGGCTACCAGCAGGTGCCGGTGGAAGAGAAGGCCGGACGGGTGGCGGATGTTTTTCACTCGGTGGCGGCGCGCTACGATGTGATGAATGACCTGATGTCCGGTGGTATTCACCGCCTGTGGAAGCGTTTTACCATCGAGCTGTCCGCGGCGCGTCCGGGGCAGGCGATCCTGGATATTGCCGGTGGCACCGGGGATCTGACGGCGCGTTTTTCCCGCATTGTAGGCCCTACCGGCAAGGTGGTGTTGGCGGATATCAATGCGTCGATGCTGAAGGTGGGCCGAGATCGCCTGCTGGACCGCG
Source organism: Microbulbifer elongatus (assembly GCF_021165935.1). Taxonomy (NCBI): domain Bacteria; kingdom Pseudomonadati; phylum Pseudomonadota; class Gammaproteobacteria; order Cellvibrionales; family Microbulbiferaceae; genus Microbulbifer; species Microbulbifer elongatus. The sequence goes on from NZ_CP088953.1 coordinate 917,083, forward strand.
GGATTGCGGGCAATGTGGAGACGGTGCAGGCGGATGCCCAGTATCTGCCCTTCCCGGACAATACCTTTGACTGTATTACCATTGCCTTCGGCCTGCGCAATGTGACGGATAAGGATCTGGCGTTGCGCTCGATGTTGCGGGTGTTGAGGCCCGGTGGCCGGCTGCTGGTGTTGGAGTTTTCCAAGCCGGAGTCGAAACTGCTGGAGAAGGTGTACGATCAGTATTCTTTCCGCCTGTTACCGTTTATGGGCAAGCTGGTGGCGGACGATGCCGAAAGCTACCGCTATCTCGCTGAGAGTATCCGTATGCACCCGGATCAGGAAACCCTGAAAGGTATGATGGGCGAGGCCGGGTTTGTGGACTGCGAGTTTCACAATATGACCGGTGGTATTGTGGCTCTGCATAAAGGCATTAAGCCTTAGTTTTTCAGTCCGTGGCGGCCCGGGTGGCGGTGTCTCCTTGTGAGACACGAGCTAGGCGCTCCCCCGGTAACCCATCCATGGGGGCTCTTCCGCGAGGTCCCTCTCGCGGAAGGTCTCACAAGGAGACACCGCCACCCGCGCCTTCGCTTCTGCCATCTCACACAGAAGAACTTAGTTAATATAATGACCGACCCCACCTTCCGCGCCGGCTTCGACGCCACCCTGGAGACCGCCATCAACACTGCCTTGCGCTACGACCCGGGTAGCCGCCTGCGCCTGGCCAGGCTGGCGGGCAAGGTGCTGGCGGTAAATCTTACTGCGCCGACCCTGTCACTGTTTCTGGTCATCGACGACGAGGATGGTGAAGAAGGGGGCTATATCGAGGTCCACAGCCGCTGGAGCGGCGAGGTCACCACGGAGCTGTCGGGCTCCGCGCTGGCGTTTATCCAACTGTTGAGAAACCGCGATGCCACCCCGGCCAAACTGGGGGTGACGGTGCGTGGTTCCAGTGCCCTGTTGGCGGAGCTGCAGTCGATCCTGCGAGATCTGGACATCGACTGGGAGGAGCCGTTGGCGAAGCTGATCGGCGATTCACCGGCACACCAGCTGGGTTCAGGCGTGAGGCTGGCGGCGAGCTGGTTGAAGGATGCACTGGGTGCCGCGCCGCGGGCGACGGCGGAGGCGGTGAGTGAAGAGTGGCGCATGACACCGCCGCAGGCGCAGTTCGAGGCGTTCGCGGAAGATGTGGCCGCGTTTGCCCAGGGGGTAGATCGGCTGGAGGCGCGCCTGGCCCTGCTTAAGAGCAAGCTGGACGCGCGGGGGAAAAACTGACGTGCCAATTGCAAGAAGCCTGACCATCGCGCGCGTGTTTCTGCGCTACCGCCTGAATGAACTGGTTCCTGCGGAACACCAGCCGCTGTGGTTGCGCACCTTGTGGGCCCCGGCAAAGCTGTTGCCGGCGGGCGCGGTAAAAGATATGGGGCGCGGCGAGCGCCTGCGCCGGGCTCTGGAAGATCTCGGACCTATTTTTGTGAAGTTCGGCCAGCTGCTGTCGACGCGCCCGGATCTGATGCCTCCGGATATCGTGCAGGAGCTGAATCAGCTGCAGGACAACGTACCCCCCTACCCTGCAGACCAGTGTATCGCGCGTATCGAAGCTTCGCTGGGGGCGCCGGTGGCGGAGCTGTTTGCCGAGTTCGAACGTGAGCCGCTGGCATCTGCGTCCGTAGCCCAGGTGCACGGGGCGCGCCTGAAAGGGGAGAATGGCGAGCCCGGTGCGTCGGTGGTGGTCAAGGTGCTGCGCCCGGGTATCGACAAGATCATCCAGCAGGACCTGGAGTTGCTGGGGGTGATTGCCCGCTGGATCCAGCGCTACCTGCCCGACGGTCGCCGCATGCGCCCGGTAGAGGTGGTGGAGGATTATCGCCATACCATCGAGGGGGAGCTGGATCTGGTGCGCGAGGCGTCCAACGGCTCGGAGCTGAAGCGCAATTTCGCCAATTCGCCACTGCTGTATGTTCCAGAGGTCTACTGGGACTACACGCGCGAAAATGTACTGGTGCTGGAGCGCATTAACGGTATTCCGGTCACGGATCTGCGGCAGCTGCGCGCCCAGAATACCGACATGGCGCTGTTGGCAGAGCGCGGTGTGGAAATTTTCTTCAAGCAGGTGTTTGAGCACAATTTTTTCCACGCAGACATGCACCCGGGGAATATCTTTGTGTCCCGAGAGCACCCGCAACGTCCCAAGTACATCGCCATCGACACCGCCATCGTCGGCAGCCTGACCCGCGAGGATCAGTACTATCTGGCGCGCAATTTGCTGGCTATGTTCCGACGGGATTACCGCATGGTGGCGGAGCTGCATGTGCAGAGTGGCTGGGTGCGCCGGGATACGCCGATCAATGCGTTTGAGTCGTCCATTCGCGCCGTGTGCGAGCCGATTTTCGAAAAGCCTCTGGGGGAAATTTCCTTTGCCCGGGTGCTTATCAGCCTGTTCCAGACCGCCCGACGGTTTGATATGGAAGTACAGCCTCAACTAGTACTTTTGCAGAAAACTTTACTCAATATAGAAGGATTAGGGCGACAGCTGTATCCTCAACTGGATCTGTGGAAAACTGCGCACCCATTCCTGGAGCGCTGGATGCGGGAACGAATTCACCCCAAGACCCTCGCCGGGGAAATTCGTCGATATGGGCCAGAATGGCTGGAAAAGTTCCCGCAAATGCCGCAAATGGCATTTGCCGCACTGGAGCAGGGGCAGGAGCTCGGGCCAAAGCTGCAGCAACTGAGCGAACAACTGGCCGGCAGCCGGAAACGGGGCCGCACGCGCTATGCGCGGATGATTGTGGGTGGGCTTCTCGCACTGGGCGCTGCTCTGGTGGCGTCCCCGGGACTGCTCGCGCAGGTACCGGTTGCCAGCTGGGCGCTGGGGGCGGCGGCGCTGGCACTGTTGCTCTGGCCCTGAGTGGGGTTGTGCCGCTCCGCCTTGAGGGAGCCTGCCCTGTGGGGCCAGGATAGGAGGCAGAAAGCGCCCGGTGCCCAACCGGCTCATCAGCCTACAATAACCAATGCAGTAAGGACGCACACCGTGAGCGAAACCGATTTTACCCAGGCAGTCAGCTGGAACAGCGACGGCCTGGTGCCTGCCATCGCCCAGGACTTCAAGACCGGCCGGGTATTGATGATGGCGTGGATGAATGCCGAGTCCCTGCGCCTGACGGTGGAGGAAGGTCGCGCTGTCTACTGGTCGCGCTCCCGTGGCAAGCTATGGCGCAAGGGGGAGTCCTCTGGACATGTGCAGCAGGTGCGGGAAATTCGCCTCGACTGCGATGGCGACACCATCGTGTTGATGGTGGAGCAGCTGGGCGGCATCGCCTGCCATACCGGTCGTACCAGCTGCTTTTATCAGGTGTTGGAAGAGGGGCAGTGGCAGGTCCGCCAGCCAGTGATTACCGACCCCAAAGAGATCTATTCAGGGGAGAAATAGACCGCGTCATGAGTAATATGCTGACACAACTGGACCGGGTGCTACGGATGCGCATGCAGGAGGGGGACGCGGAGTCCTCCTACGTGGCCAGCCTGCACCGCAAGGGCCTCAACAAGATTCTTGAGAAGGTGGGCGAAGAAGCCACCGAACTGGTGCTCGCCGCCAAGGACGCCGAAGGCAAACCGGCAGAGAGCGAAGAGTACCGTGCAATGATTTCGGAAACGGCGGACCTGTGGTTCCACTCATTGGTGATGCTCAATCACCTGGGGGCGGACTCCCGCGAAGTCCTGGATGAACTGGGACGCCGGTTTGGGCTTTCCGGGCTGGATGAAAAGGCGTCCCGGGGCCAGGACTGAGCACCGGGGACGGTAGTAGCCGACGCAATACGAGCGTCAGGTAACGGATTCAAGAATTTAATCAGGAGCAATTCTCATGGGTATTAGCTGGCAACAATTACTGATCCTGCTGGTCATCGTCCTGCTGATCTTCGGCACCAAACGTCTGCGCAATCTGGGCGGCGACCTTGGGGGGGCCATCAAAGGCTTCAAGAAAGCGATGAAAGAAGAAGATAAAAAGGACGAGGATTCGGAAGACAAAGAACCGGAGCTGCTGGAAAAAGACGAAACCAGCAAGCCACAACAGAAAACGTCCAGCGAAGAAAAGCAGTCCCAGGATAAATAAACCCGGCAGGCCGTTTTGGTTTCACCCGTGGTTAACTGAGCGAGTTGCCCGTGTTTGATATCGGATTTTTTGAACTGCTGTTGATCGGTGTCGTGGGCCTGGTGGTCATCGGCCCCGAGCGCCTGCCCGATGCAGTGCGGACTACCGTGCGCTGGTGGACACAGATCAAGCAGACCCTCGGCAGTGCCAAGGAAGAGCTGGAGCGGGAAGTCGGTGCCGACGATATCCGTCGCGAGCTGCACAACGAGCGTGTACTGAAAGAGCTGCGTGAGAGCCAGCAGGCCATGGAGCGCACTTTCAGTGAGGCTGAGCGCAAGTTTGAGCAGGATCTGAAAGCGGTGGAGGCACAGGCGCAGGCGTTGAAAGTCGATGGGGACGCGACCCCGGAGCCGGAACCCTCAGAGCCGGATCCCGAGGCGGATCAGCGCCGTCGCGCTGCGGACTATCTTCCTGAGGAGGACCGCAACGCGCCCACCGATGAAAAGCCCGAAGAAGATTATCTGCCGGAAGAAGACGAGGACGACGAGGATCAGGAAGACCCGGAATACCCCGAGCATTTACACGATCACGGCGACCCAGAATACAACCCACACCACCCGGATCACTTCAAGCACGAAGAAGATGAAGCCTGGGCGGAGGTCGATCGCCTGGACCCGGCAGATCCAGAATCGGCCGGCCCGGAAGCAGAGGACGCCGAGCCCGCCAAGGCGTCGCACAATGACCGTTCCACCGATCCGGAAAACAAACGTCAATGAGTGAAAAAGACCAGCCGTTTATCGAACACCTGATCGAAATGCGGGACCGCCTGCTGAAAACCCTGCTGGTGGTGGTGGCGATCTTTGCCTGTATGGTGCCCTTCGCCAACGATATCTACAATTTTGTAGCCGACCCGCTGCAGGCACGGTTGACCGAAGGCGCCGGCATGATTGCCACCGAGGTCACCTCCCCCTTCCTGACGCCATTTAAAACGTCATTTGTATTGGCATTTTTTATCGCGATTCCGTTTGTCCTGTACCAGTTCTGGGCGTTTATCGCCCCGGGGCTGTACAAGCATGAGAAGCGCCTGATTGCTCCGCTGATGATTTCCAGTATTTTTCTGTTCTATGCGGGAATGGCGTTTGCGTACTTTGTGGTGTTCCCACTGATCTTTGAGTTTTTCATCAGCTCGGCGCACGCGGACATCAAGGTTTTACCGGATATTCGTAGCTATCTGGATCTCGCGCTGAAACTGTTTTTTGCCTTTGGCTTTGCCTTCGAAATTCCCATCGCCACCCTGTTGCTGATCTGGAGTGGTGCGGTCACCGCGAAAGACCTGGCCAAGAAGCGCCCCTACGTGATCGTAGCGTGCTTCGCGATGGGAATGTTGCTGACGCCCCCGGATGTGATTTCCCAGACCCTGCTGGCGGTGCCCATGTGGATATTGTTCGAGATCGGTATTTTCTTCGGGCGCTGGGTAAAACGCGGCAAAACCGAAGAGGCTGAGGTGCAGTAGCAATCCGAATGCCCAGTGCCGGCGTATGCTGTCAATAAGGTTATCCCGTTTATTGGCCGACGCGAGGGGCATTGTGCCGTGGGTAAACAAAGCAGTCCGAGCCGTTATCCGACACCTGGTCGCGCCATCTGTGCGCTGATCGCACTGACACTGCTCATCCCGGGGCAGGCGGTCTACGCAAATAGTGCGGATCAACCGGGCGAGCCCTGCGCGATTCTGATCCACGGAATTACCAAAGATTCGCGCTCAATGGCGTCGATTGCCGCAGCCCTGAGTGAAGCCGGTTTCCACACGGTCAATCTCGACTATCCGTCCCGGCAACACCCGATCGAAACCCTTGCCGAGATGGCCATTCCCGTAGGTCTGAACGCCTGCAGGCAGGCAAACGCCGCACCGCTCTACTTTGTCACCCACTCCATGGGCGCACTGTTATTACGGCAGTACTATGAGCATCGAAAAACTTCCGATATTGCCCGCGTGGTCATGCTGGGGCCGCCGAACCAGGGCAGCCGCCTGGGAAACTTTCTCTCCTGTATTCCGATCATCAAGGATGTCAATGGACCGGCGGGAAAACAGATGGGAGTGGATGAGCGGAGTTTGCCCAGCCGATTGGGCCCGGTAAAGTTTCCACTGGGCGTCATTGCCGGCACGCGTTCATTCAATCCATTTTTTTCAGCGATTATCAGTGGTGATGACGATGGGGTCGTGGGACTTGCGAGTACCTATGTGGAGGGCATCTGTGCACGCGTGGCGTATCCGTTGACGCACAATGGGTTAGCCGGCAGTGCGCAGGTCATTGCTCAAGTGGTCGCGTTTTTGAAGTCCGGGAAATTTAGTGGCCCAGAAGTGGAAAATTACGCATGTGATAAAAATATCGATTAGAGGATGGGTTGTGTAGCGAAAACAAGAAGCGCCCTGCAGGGCGCTTCAAAGTATAATCTCGTGCCTCAGGGGGTGGGAGTGAAACGATCGATGTAACTAGAAATAAACACCTCTTCTCCCTCACCTGTACCTCGCTGCTTCGAGTAATCTATCTCCTGGTAGATACGAACAAAGTATTCACTACCCAACTGTGCCAGTGGCTCAATTTCCCGGTATCGATACTCCACGCAATCCGGGTCATCCTCAGCGCAACTGGAAGGATAGGGATCGGAATTGTCGTTGCGGTGATGAAAGTAGCGCATGTCAAGATATCCCGTGTCTTCCGACCACTGATAACCTGAAATGGCGCGTCGGTAAGTACCATTGGAGCGATACAGCTGCGAGCCAGTGCCGTCTGCAAAAAACTCAAAACCAAAACCGCTTGCACTGTACTTGGATGCTTCGTCAAGCAGTGCAAACTGCTGATCTTTAATAACCAGTGATCCCGGAACCGGTAGTCTCAACCCTTTTGTGACGGGCACAAGGTAGTCGCCGCCCACAGAGGCGATAGAACCATCGGCACGCCTGACGACCCCCAGAACCTTGAGCCCGTCCCCTTTCGTTCCTAGTGCAACATACTCCACCGTGATACCACGGTTCATCGCAAGCACAAGTCGCCCGTTTTCGTCGAGCGACATGACCCCGGTATCGGTATAGTCATTTTTGAAATCAAACCGCTGGGTGATTGTGCCGTTTGCGTTCGGTGATACGAGCACCGCTTGCCAATGGTAAGGGCCCTGATAAATCGTCTCGTCTTTATCGAGATAGCTACCGATAGCAAAAGTGCTTTGTGTGGCAGCGGAAAAATCGCCAAACTGGGCGTTGTTTAGCTGGAGGAAGTTGGGGGCTGTGGTAAAAATGGCTTTGCTTTCGTCACAACGGTACTGAGTCGTTTGTTGATAGGTTGAAAATACAGTGGTATCCAGTACCTTGCTCAATACAGTTTTGATCGGTGTGGCCGTGTAGCTGATTACTTCAGGCGCAGTACACTCTTCTCGGCCATCATAAAAATAAACAGAATCCAGCACTCCGTCCACATCAATTGAGATCGTATTGCCTGCAACACGAACTTTAACGCGATTGTCCTGATCGCTCTTTGTCGAGTGGGTCGCGTAATATCCGTATTCCGAATCCGCGGCCGGCAACTGAACATTGATTCCCGTCGCACGGGTAGCGCTAAGGTCGCCCAGATCGATAAACAGGAACTCCTGCTCCGGTGCTGTTTCAAGCGCCTTGATTTGCTTTGAGTTGCTGAGGATTTGGCTGCGATAGGTCGTGTATTTTTCAGGGTTACTCGCTTCTAACTGCTCAGCGAGAGTCACGGCTTTTGGATGATCTATCAAAAAGTCGTAGGTGTTGAGCTGAGTGAATTCACTCCATTGGTCCCCTGCTAATAGGGATTTGAGGGCAATGGCACTTTCCATCACCAATATTTGCGGCAAAGTTTGTGCGGAATTTGTCAGGACATCGAATGAATGAATTTCACCTCCCGCCACCATTTCCATATAGGCGCTTGCGCTGGTCCCTGCGGCAGAGAGATATAGGGTTGGCACGGTTTCCTCAGTGACGATGCCATCATTTGCCTGGGACTTCAGGAAGCCTAAAGTACCTAAATATGACTTCAGTGTTATCCCTTTATTAATGTCCGTATTTTGGTGTTCCGACTGGACGGCGACCAACGCACTGTCATCTTCTACAGGGAGCTCCAGCTGGAACCGGCGGCCATCGAGCTTTGCCTGGTATTCCCTGGTGCCCACGGTAACCGTGACGGTACCAATACCGCTGACTGACTCCCCGATAGTCCCGGAGAGGGTCAGCAACGAGTCAATGTTGATACTGACGGTAGCCTGCGATTCATCGGTGCCATCGCTTATGGTGTAGGAAAACCTGTCCGTACCGCGGACGTCATTTTTGAGGGTGTAGCGAATCTTATCGCCTTCAATCGTGGGATCAGTTCCGAATTCCGATGACTCGACCGCAGTCAGAGTCAGCGCGTCACCGTCGGCATCGGAGTCATTAGCCAGCACATCAATCACGATTGACGTTTCCCGGGGGGAGACGGAGACACTGTCATTGTTTGCTATCGGGGCGGTATTGGTTGGTGATGTCCCACCTGGACCGGATGGTGCATCGCTCCCGCCACCACCGCCGCCACAGGCTGCAACGGAAAGACAAAGAGTCAGAAAAAAGAGTGGTTTGAGTGTGCTAACTAGCATGCCCGAATCAGGCCTGTACATCCGATTTCCCCCTTAAGATGTGGATTGTTCAATTATTAGTCGGTTTGCCACATCCCTTGGCGCAAAATTCAACGCCGAAAAATACCCCAAAGAATTGCCGAAATACAGGTTTTCCTGTGGTTGCAGCCGGACCGTTGGTCAAAAAATTCTGTTGGTGAATGGCCGACCTCGCGTGCCTTGTTGCAGGTAGTCCAGGATTAGTCAGGGAGAGCGACTATGCTGGAAAGCAGTAAGATCGCCACAGACAATAGAGCCAGTTGTCTCCTATGCTCAGAGTTTGCGAGTAGCAGAAGCAGGGGAAGAGGTGGGAAAATCAGCGCAGAGATACCCATTACGGTAGAAACACCAAAAGAAAGCCGTATCAGATAAATCCACAACACGGCACTGAGCACCAGCACAAACACCAGTGAAACAGCGGCAACGGGCGGCATGGACGACTCCCTGATCAAATCTTTCCTCTATAGAATAAAATTAGCTGTTCGACCTTGGCACATCACCCTTCCGGAGGCGCGAAGGCGCCTCCTGCTGCGCCTTTCCGCACTGGTGGTGGCGGTGGCGATCAGTGGGTGCGAAACCGTACATTTCTATTCGCAAGCTGCCACTGGCCAGCTCAAGATTCTGGCGGGTCGCAAACCCATTGATCGCCTGGTCGCGGATGAACAGACGGACCCGAAACTGCGACGACAGTTGGCGTGGGTTCAATCGATTCGCGCCTACGCAGCCGGGGAACTACATCTACCGGTAGGGACGGCCTACAGTGACTTTACCCAGCTCGAAGACGAGTATGTTCTGTACAACGTTGTGGCGGCGCCGGAGTTCTCGCTGTCGCCCAAACACTGGTGTTACCCCATTGCCGGCTGTGCCAGTTACCGCGGTTACTTTGACAAACGGGACGCACGGGCCCAGGCGGGGCAGCTGCGGGCCCAGGGGTACGATGTGTATCTCGGGCCGGTGCCCGCCTATAGCACCCTCGGCTGGTTTGACGATCCGGTGCTGTCGAGCTTTGTGGACTGGACGCCGGACCGGCTCGCCAGCCTGCTGTTTCACGAACTTGCACATCGGCGGCTGTATATTGCCGGTGACACGCAGTTTAACGAGAGTTTTGCCACCGCGGTCTCCCGGATCGCACTGCCGGACTGGCGGCGGCGCAACGGTATCGCCGCACCGAAAGTGGCGAACGTGGAGCAGGCGCGGCGGGTCAACAGCCTGATGGTCAGTGCGCGCAGGCAGCTGCAGGCGCTGTATCAGTCCGATCTGAGCGATGATGAAAAGCGCGCGCGCAAGAACAATACACTGCGGCGGTTGCGCTACTGCTATCGCAAGGCGTCTGAGGGCTGGTCCGAAGATGAAAAATTTGCCCGGATGATCGAGAAAACCAACAACGCTACCCTGGCGCTGGTGAGCGAGTATCAGTCGCAGGTGCCCGCGTTTGTGCAGCTATACAAAGACAGTGGACGGAACTGGGAAGCCTTTTACCTGGCGGTGGAACAGCTGGGGGCACAGCCAAAAGAAGCGCGCAAGGCGCGGTTGGATGCCCTCAACAAACGGGCGCAGGCCTCCATCGAGGCTCAGGCCTCCAGCAAGAAAGTCACTGGCCCGTCATTGCAGAGCGAAACCTGCATGTCTGCGGCAAACTGACCGCCCGCCACCGGGCAGCCGTGAGCAATGTTGCTTTGCGCCTGGGTCAGAAAATATTCGTACAGGGCATTGGCATGCTGAGGGGTGGCCCCGCGGCTGAAACTGGGGCGCAACCCCCTGGCGGTATCCGCAACCAGGGTGAACTGACTGACCACCAGTAGTCCGCCACCGGCCTGCTGCACATTCAGGTTCATCTTGCCCTGGTCATCGCTAAAAATTCGATAATGTAGAACCTTGTGCAGAAGTTTGTCGGCGGTCTCTTCCGTATCGGTGGCCTCGACACCGAGCAGCAGCATGATTCCGTGCTCAATGGCACCGACGGATTCACTGCCCACTTCCACTTTTGCGTGTTTTACCCGCTGAATCAGGCCTTTCATCGATAACCTCTTCTAAAATTCTGGTGCCCGCTGGATGCTTGGCGGCGAATTTTCTAGATTAGCCCACTGATCGCCAATAAAAAACCGGAAGTCTCCATGAACAAGACCGCTTTGACCCTCATCGCCGGAGCTGCCATCCCTGTGCTGGCCGCTGTAGCGGCCATCGCCGCGCACAGCGACAAGCCCGCGCTGGAATACCCTGACACCGCGACTGTCGAGCAGAAAGACGACTACTTTGGCACCAGCGTCAGTGATCCCTACCGCTGGCTGGAGGAACAGGAGTCCGGGCCGGTCAAAGCGTGGGTAGCGGCTCAGAATGACTTCTCGTTGCCCAGACTGAAAGCGCTGCCGGGGTGGGACAGGATCAATAAGCGCCTGACAGAACTGTGGCAGTACGAACGCTACGGTGTGCCCTATAAAAAGGCCGGCCAGGTATTCTATGAATACAATGACGGCACCTGGGACCAGAACGTGTTTTACAGCACCCGGGATATCCACAAGGACGGTGTTGTAGTGCTCGACCCCCGTGCGCTGAGTGAAGATGGTACGGTTGCCGCCAAGCGCTATTCGGTGAGCCCGAATGGCCGCTATCTCGCCTACGGCACCTCCGACGGCGGTACCGACTGGACCGATTATCATGTGCGCGACCTCAAAACCCGCCGCCTGCTGCCGGATCACCTCAAGGGGATAAAATTCAGCGGTGCCAGCTGGGCCAAGGACGAGTCCGGCTTCTACTACAGCCGGTATCCATTCGACAAGGATGGCAGTGCCGACGACAGCAAACAGGTCTCTGTCTATTTTCATAAAATTGGTGAGCCGCAAAGCAAGGACCAGCTGGTTTATCAGATCACCGATCACCCAACCCGCAACCCCGGTGCAGAAGTCAGTGACGACGGCAAGTACCTGATTCTGGGTATTTTTGACGGCTACGACAGCAACGGCATTTACTACAAGGATCTCACCGACCCCAACGCAAAGGTGGTGAAGCTGCTGGACGACTGGGATGCTCTGTACACCTTTCTCGGTAATGATGGAAAAACCTTCTTTTTCGAGACCAATGCGGATGCCACCAATGGCCGCATTGTCGCGATTGATCTCGACAAACCGGAAAAAGCAAACTGGAAAACCCTGGTGCCGGAGCAGCAAAATGCCCTGCAGAGCGCCAGTCTGATTGGTGGGCACTTTGTGCTGCACTACCTCGAAGATGCCAAATCCAAGGTGCTGGTGACGGACCTGAATGGCAAGCAGCAGTACGAACTGAAGCTACCGGGTATGGGGACCGTGGAAGGTTTCTACGGTGACCCGGATGACAGAGAAACCTATTACGCGTTCAGCAATTTTCTGACGCCGCCCAGTATTTACAAGCTGGACGTAGCCAGTGGCGAAAGTGAAAAAGTCAAAGCGCCGGAGTATCCCGCAGACTTTTCCGACTACACGGTTAGCCAGCATTTCTTTACCAGCAAAGATGGCACCCGCGTGCCCCTGTTCCTGGTCAGTAAAAAAGGCCTGAAAAAAGACGGCAAAAATCCGACGCTGCTGTACGGTTACGGCGGCTTCAATGCCGCGCAGCTGCCGCGCTTCTACACACGCTTTGCCGGCTGGCTGGATATGGGCGGTACCTTTGCCATGGTGAGTCTGCGCGGTGGCAGTGAATACGGGGGTGACTGGCACAAAGCCGGCACCAAACTGCAGAAACAGAATGTATTCGATGACTTTATCGGTGCTGCGGAATGGCTGGTTGACGAACAAATCACTTCCCCGGAAAAGCTCGGCATCATGGGGCGCTCCAACGGCGGCCTTCTGGTGGGCGCCGTGGAAGTGCAGCGCCCGGAGCTGTTCAAGGTGGCCCTGCCCATCGTCGGGGTGTTGGATATGCTGCGCTATCACACTGCGTCGGCCAATGCCCGCCAGTGGTCCAGTGACTACGGTCTGTCGGAAAACAAAGACGAGTTTAAAGCGCTCTACGCCTACTCCCCGGTGCACAACACCAAAGAAGGCGCCTGCTACCCGGCCACCCTGATCACTACCGCCGACCGCGATGACCGCGTGGTCCCCTGGCACAGCTACAAATTCGCCGCCGCACTGCAGCGGGATCAGGGCTGTGACAACCCCATCTTCCTCGCGGTGGAAACCCGTGCGGGCCACGGCGCCGGCAAGCCGG